>CAURJV010000057.1:0-34472 GCA_963524945.1 uncultured Clostridium sp. | reverse complement strand
ATCAGTATAAGTAGCACTGGCACTAGTGGTTGTAGCAGTAGCAGGTGATGTTGCTGCTATAGTATCATCAGCAAAAGCTGACGTATAAGTTATACCGGAAGCTAACATAAATGTCATGATCCCAAATACAGGACCAAGGGTTTTGATCAATTTTTTATTTATCATAAATATCTATCTCCTTTACTATAGTTTGTATGTAAAACTTTGTAAGTAATTTTGTATCTAATGGTATTGTATACCATTTCTTCAAATTTTTCATCTTAAATTTACCATAATTCTCATAGTGAGCAACTAGAAAATAATAGATCAGTATGCTACCCTATTTGTTATTTATAGCGCGATAATAAACGTTAATTCTGATGAAATTACAATTATATGTAAAAATACTGGCGTTGATAAGTCCAATATAAATTTAATGATCTGCATTGTATGCTATAATTATTAATAAAAAGTAAATGTTTGTAAAATAGGAGAAAGATAGTTATATGGAGGAATATACAATTAGTCAAATTGCTAAAATGGTAGGTGTGAAGAAGGAGACAATTAGGTATTATGAAAAGTTTGGATTATTACCACTACCTGAAAGGAAGAGCAATGGTTATAAAATATATACCGAGCGTCATATTGAGATAATGGAAATAATTTTAATAGTAAAAGATTCTGGGTTTACTCTAAAGGAAATAAAAGACTTTATTTCTATTCAGGAAGAAAACGAAATTTCTCAAAATGATTTGTATAAGGAAATGATATTAAAAAAAATAGAATTTATTAAAAAGAAAATACAAGATTTACATAGTCTAAGAAAGGGATTAGAAAAGGTTGTATATGATATTGAAAATTATAATATAAGAAGGTGTATTGAAATAAAGAAACAAAATAAAATTAATATTGACTAGGTAGTATACTACAGGGTTTATTATATTAACAAATACAATATAAAAAAGAGGTGATGTTAATATGATAGGTTATATTGTTTCATTGATATGTGCGATTATTACTTTTGGAATGGCTTTATTACAGTTATCAATTACGCTTGGTGCTCCGTTTGGTGAATATGCACTTGGAGGAACAAGTAAAGTGTTACCCCAAAAGATGCGTTTAATAAGTTGTACTTTCTTTTTGGTATTTATCTTTGTGGGTATGGCTTATTTGCAGTGGGGTAATATACTGTCTATAGGTTTTAACTCTATGTTTGTAAAAATTATTATAATAGTTAATACTCTATTTCTAGGATATGCAATTATAGGAAATGGGATGCTGACAAAAAGCAAAAAAGAGAAATATGTAATGACTCCATTTTCAGTTATACAATTTATATGCAGTATAGTTACATTTTTTACTACATAAAGATAATGAGAGAATAATAAAATTATTAAAGTTGATCATTATATTATAGGATAATAAAAATACTACAGCATGATATATGGCACTTTCTACGTAAGTAAAAGGAATGCACTGAAGTACCTACAGAGGAATAACAAAGAGACTACTGTTTACGTTAATTTCTAAAATAACTATGAGCAAAACTATAGATCAATAGAACTTAACATCAATTATAATTTAATAATGTATCTAAGTAATGAAGGAGAACCAAGCCCAGATTATGGAGGCGGTCCTCCTTTTTAGTTTGTTTGCGGAAGAAAGTTTAAAATAAGCTCTATGGATATAAATATGTATATATAGTAATTTTGATAATCTAAATTTTCAGTAATAAAAAATATAGCTGAAATTTATTGATGCTTGATTGTCATATAGTAGTAAAATGAGTTTAATAAGAATAGGAAAAGTAAAATTTAAAAGGTATCTTAAGGGGAGCGTCAAAAATTACGGATATCACTGATATAAATTGAGGCGTCAAAAATTTTTTCTAAAAATGAACCAATTAATAACTTAATGTCTCTAATATATAGATGCATCTATAAGAATCGAAGGGAGAGAGCAGAGTGTCTGAAGAAGAACTTGTCATAAAAATCCAGTCTGGTGATATGAGCGCATTAGGTGAATTGTTTGAAATATATAAAAATGAATCATTCAAATACTCATATCTTATTACAGGTAGCAAGTATACAAGTGAAGATATTGTACAAGAAGCATTCATAAGCTGTTATAACAATATAAGAAGTCTTAAAAATCCTGAATCTTTTAAATCATGGTTTTTTAAAATGCTTACGAGAATTGCGTGGAGATATGCAAAAAAAGATAAAAAATCACTGCCAGTTGATAACATTTTTGAAAAGGTAGATGAAAAAAATATTGATACTTCTATAGAGCAATATTTGAGAAAAGAGAAAAATAATAATCTTTATGCAGAAATTGAAAAACTTGATTTAAAACAAAAAACAGTAATAGTTCTATATTATTTTAATGGTCTTACAGTTAGCGAAATTGCAAAAGTAATGGGGTGCTTTGAAGGAACAGTCAAATCGAGGCTTCACAGTGCAAGAAAAAAATTAAAAAGCAGTTTAATTAAATGTGACGATGAATATAATCATAGAAATTTAAAGAGGGTGGGACTTGATGGATAAAAATTTTGATGAAAATATAGATCAAAAAATTAAAGAAGCCTTAATTGATAAAGCAGAGCATGCGTCAGTACCTGAAAATATGTTTTTCAGAATTAGAAATGAAATATTAAAAGAAAAAGATAATAAAGGAGTTTTTACTATGAAACATAAATTATTAAAACCAAAGACATTCATAATTGCAGGAATGGTCATTATTGCAACAACCGTAACATGTGTTGCAGCAACTAATCTTTCTGGAATATTTAGTTCATCATCTCGTTTAACTGAGACTAAAACTTTTCCAAGTAAAGATAAAGTAAAAGAGTCCGTTGGCTTTACCCCTAAATATGTTGAATCCTTTAACAATGGATTTAAATTTGATACATTTAATTATGTAAACAATGAAGTTCGTAATGAAAAAGGAGATGCTACTGAAAAATACAAGAGTGCAGATTTTGATTATAAAAAAGATGGTTCTAAAAAAGGACAGATTTTAGCTATGTCTGCTGAAAAAACAGATGAGAAATCTTTTTATGAAAGCACGCGAAAAAATGCTTCTGAAGTAGAATATAATGGAGTTAAAATCATATATACTAGTAGTCAATACAAATCAGTTCCAGAAGGATATAAACCTACAGACGAAGAAAAAGACTTACAAGATAAAGGGCTTCTTGAAATTGGATATGGAAGTGAAAAAGATGAAATAAAGGTTAGTCAAAATCAATCAGTTATGTGGTATGAAGATGGACTATCTTATTGCATAATTAATATGGATTATACTGAATTAAGCAAGGATGACATGATCAATATGGCAAAAGAAGTTATAGGATAAAAATAAGCTCTGAGGAATTACACGATGGGCTTTATTTAGTGAATGTGTAAAGATAGGCTACATTGTGGATTTAAATTCCAAAATGTAGCCTGTTTTATTTCAATATATTATTTTGAAATTTCTTAATGCTTTATATAATCATCCCACCAAATAGTTAATTCATAAAGCAATGGCAATAGATTTCTGCCTTTATCAGTTAAAGTGTATTCTACTCTTACAGGCATTTCATTATATTGATTTCTAATAATTAATTCGTCATTCTCAAGTTCGCGTAATGAATTTGCTAGCATTGTATTTGTTATTCCTGATACGTCTCTTTTTAATTGATTAAACCTACATACGTCCTTTCTTAGTAACTGACCTAATATATTCAGTTTCCATTTGCCTCCGATTACTTCCAATGCATCTTTTATAGGGCATTTTTCATTAAAATCTGATTCTCTCACTATATTTAAATATTTCTCTAATTCTTGTTTGCTTGCCATATCTAATCCTCCTAGGTAAGAAAAATAATACCTAATCATTAAATTCTGCGTTCTTGTTAATATAAATTTATTTAAGTACAATAATTATACCAAGTACTTTTATTTGAGTAAATATCAAATGAAGGAGAATAAATATGGTAAGTAGATAGTTAATCTAATTTAAGAAATATTTGTATTTAAAAGGAGAGATATTAAATGTCAAAAGTAGTTATTTTTAATGCTAGTCCAAGAAAGAATGGATATAATTCAAAATTATTAGAACAAGTAGCAAAAGGTGCTGAGTCTAAAGGTGCTGAGATTATAGAATTTAATTTAAACGATGCTGGAATTCGTGGATGTCAAAGCTGCTTCTATTGTCGTACCCATGATGGTTGTGCTATTAATGATTATCTTAAACCAATGTATGAGGCTATTAATGAAGCAGATGCCATTGTATTTGGTTCTCCAATCTACTACTATCAAATTACAGGTCAAGCAAAAGTTTGGTTAGACCGTACATTTCCATTGATTGACCATGATGGAAACACCATTACACCTAGACATCCAGGTAAAAAGGTAGTAACAATATTTACTCAAGCTAATTCAAATCCTGAAGTAGGTGCAGAAGGTATTAAATATGTTACTAATATCTTCAACACATATGGCTGGAAATCAGAGGATAATATTCATGTTTGTGGAGCTGAACTTGTTCCTGATTTAACAGCGTTAGAGGAGTTATCTTTAAGAGCATTTAAGGATGGAGAAAATCTAGTTGGATAAAATCCTAGAAATATACTAAAATAAAATTTATAAAAAATGTACGGTAAGTGATAAAGGCATAAATCTTAAAAAGTCTTTTTTAATGTATCAAATTGCTTAAAAAATTCCATTATTTCTTGGAGTGGTTTTTGCTGTCCACTTAGAAACCATTTTCGCCAAACAGCATAAACGCCTGCTGACATGAAAGCTGTCCAATATTCACCACTATCAGGAGCATAAAATTTGTTTATTTCTTCTATAAAAATCTGCTGAATAATTGGTTCATATCCACGGTCAACAGATGAAAGTAAATCATCACTAAAGGTACTGAAAAACTTTAATTGGATATCAAATTTATCAGAGAAGGATGGATTTTGATGAATCGTATAAAATACAGCTGCAATCTTTGGTTGATAATACTCATACAAAATCTGCTCGAGATCGTTAAAATTTCGGTAAAAAGCCATGCGGCTTACACCTGCCCGTTTACAAACTTGTGAAACTGTTAATTCTGATAATTTTTCTGTTGCAAGCAACTGCAGCATAGCTATTGTTATAAAATCCTTTGTATCTTTTTTGATTGCTTGTGAGTGATTTGTTGCTGCCATTACAATACCTCCCTTATTGTCACATATGATCGTTTCTGTGTTGATTTCATCTTGATAATAGTATATGCTAATTGCACAGAGGTTACAAGTGAAACATTAGTAGGGGGAATTTATTATGGAAAAAGAATTAGTTTTAGTAACAGGCGGAAGTGGATTCATTGCCGTACACATAATATTAAAGCTTTTGAAACGAGGATATAGAGTTCGTACAACACTTCGTACATTGTCACGCCAAGATGAGGTTAAGTCAATGCTTGCAAAAGGCGGAGCAGTTGATTTTGAAAATCTTGAGTTTATACAGACAGATTTGACAAGTGATATAAACTGGATAGAGGCTGCAACTGATGCGAATTATGTTATTCATGTGGCATCGCCAACACCAGCTACACGTCCTGATGATGGTGACGAAATGGTGAAAATGGCAGTTGATGGTACATTGCGAGTGATGAAGGCTGCGAAAGCGGCAGGTGTTAAACGTGTAGTCCTAACTTCTGCTTCAGGGGCAGTGCTTTCAGGCCATAAATCTCATCCGGAAATTTTCACAGAGAAAGATTGGACTGACTTGTCAGGCAATATTGATGCATACCAACGTTCAAAAACTATGGCAGAACTTGCGGCTTGGGAATTTGCAAAGAAAGAGAATATGGAACTCGCTGCTGTTAATCCTGTGGCGGTTATGGGACCTGTACTTGGACAGGATTTTTCTCACTCTAATCAAATTATTCGTGCGATGCTCAAGGGGAATATGCCATTCCTCTTAAATATTGGATTTGATTACGTTGATGTGAGAGATGTTGCAGAATTACATTTGCTTGCGATGAAATGTCCAGAAGCAGCTGGAGAGCGATTTATTGCTACTACGGGTGAAAATTTGACATATAAAGAGGAAGCGAAAATTCTGCAGAGATATTTAGGAAGTAAAGCAAAGAAAGTATCGACTAAGGCATTGCCGGATTTTATGATTAAATTTATGGCGATTTTTAAAAAGGATTTACGTATGCCAGCAACGTTTTTAGGACAAAACACAGCTTGTAGCAATGCAAAAGCTAAGAAGTTACTTGGGTGGCAGCCAAGATCAGCAGAAGAAGCAATCGTGGCAACCGCAAAAAGTATGATTGAACTTGGATTAATTGATAAATAGACATTAAAATTATATTAATTTTCTCTAAATAGCATGAAATCATTAAGTATCGTCCTTTAAGGGAAAATGGCGATTGACAGGGATACGGTGAACCGTATCGTAAATAAAGATGAAAACAGCCTAGAAGCAATATATTATAATGTTTCTGGGCTGTTTTATATTAAGAAATATTGGTGATAGCCATTATTCCAGCTTTGTTTCTAACCAACAAGCTAAGGGGGGACAACAAAATATCAGCAATGGCTGACAATGAATCAAAATAAAAAATATGAGTTCTATTATTTGCTGATGTCACGGAGAACTTCATCATAAGCAAATATTAAAGCAAAGAATGTTTGATATTAAAATTACTTTTTTATTAAATGCAACTTTTAGTTGTCAACTGTGTTATATTTAGGTGGTAGAAATATGATAATATTGTAAGTATACTAATACCAGGAGGGATTAAACTATGAGTTTTCAAGAACAATTGCAAACACTTAGAAAAGCAAAAGGTCTATCGCAAGAAAAATTAGCTGAATTTTTAGGCATATCAAGACAATCAGTTGCAAAATGGGAAGTAGGGCAATCCTATCCAGATATAGCTAGATTAATTGCATTAAGTGAGTTCTTTAAAGTAAGCATTGATAAATTGGTCAATGATTATGAAGAAAATTGTAGGTTGTCAATAGAAGAAAATAAAATTAATAATATAAATAAAAATATAATTGATTTTCTATGTAGGGCTAAAAAAGCTACATATGCTGGAAATGGGGCAGAGTGTAGATCTTCAAGGCCAAATTCTCATGATTTAGAATATGTAGAAGGAAACTTGAAATATATTGACACTTATTTAGGTGGAGAAAGATTTTCAGGAGAAGAAGGTTTGTGGCAAAATGATATTCCATTTTGGTCAATGAATTATACTGGAAGGGTTTTGGATGACAGATTTTCAGGCAATTTTTTAAAGGAAGCTTTGAGTTTAGTCACTAAGGATAATCCATATAGAGGTCCTATTATTTATCAAAATGGACAGTATAAATATCATTGCATTATAAATGGGGAATTTAAGTGGTTTCAAGGGCATGAGGAAATATATTTTGATAATATTAAAGTTTATGAATGTTATTTTCATGGAGGATCAATTAAATAGTTAAAATAAGGAGTAATATCATGATATTAAACAGAAATGATTTATGTTGGTGTAAAAGCGGAGTGAAATATAAAAATTGTCATTTAGAATTTGACAAAAAGTTAAGTGACTTAAAAAGAAAAGGACATATAGTACCAACAAAAGATCTTATAAAAACAAAAGAGCAAATTGAAGGAATAAGAAAGAGTGCAGAGGTTAATAATGGTCTTTTAGACTTGATTAGTGAAAACATCAAAGAAGGCATGACAACAGAGCAAATAGATAAATTAGCATACGATTATACAATATCAAAGGGTGGAATTCCAGCAGACCTTAATTATGATGGTTTTCCAAAAAGTATTTGTATATCAATAAATAATGAAGTATGTCATGGAATACCAAGTGACGATGTTGTCCTTAAAAATGGGGATATTGTAAATGTAGATGCAACTACAATATTGAATGGATATTATTCAGATGCATCAAGAATGTTTATGATTGGTGAAGTAAGTGAAGAAGCTAGGAATTTGGTTCAAGTAACTAAAGAATGTTTAAATAAAGGACTCGAAGCAGTTAAACCTTGGGCATTTTTAGGAGACATTGGAGCAGCAATTCAGGAACATGCAGAAAGTAATGGATATTCAGTAGTTAGAGAATTTGGAGGACATGGAGTTGGGTTAGACATTCATGAAGATCCATTTGTTTTTCATTTTGGAAAAAGAGGAACAGATATGGTTTTAGCACCTGGAATGGTGTTCACAATTGAACCGATGATAAATGCTGGAAGCCATGAAATATTTATAGATGAAGATAACGGATGGACTGCATTGACTGATGATGGATCTCTTTCAGCACAATGGGAACACACAGTTCTTGTAACAGAAGATGGAGTGGAAGTTATTTCAAAGTAGTTATGTAATTTGATTTATTAGCGATGTATAAGATTTTAAGAAAATAATGATTAAAAACGGAGAAACACTGATTTTATATGTAAAATATAAATATTTGGGTGTGTTTAGAAATTCCTCAGATTTTGAGGGATTTTTTTCTTTATATCAAAGTGATTCCAGTAATATTATTTGAAAGCCTCTCATAAACCATTTCTGCCATCTTCTCGTCACTTTCTGTCATGCCATTTTTGCACCATGATATCAATACATTAAAAAAACCACCAGCAATGAAGTCAATATTATATTTTTCAAATTCAGGAGAGCAGTCCATGGTGCATGTTACAGCAGTAGATAAAATATTAAGGAATTCAACAGAACGTTCAAGTATTAAATGGGTTAATTTAGAGCGAAGTAGGTTCTCAATAAATTTTTGTTGTTGTCTAAAATAATAAAAATATAATCGTGTCATTTCATAATTACTAATTTCTTTATTATTTAAAAGGGCTGAATACTCTTTAAACATGTCATCCAGATGATTGATAATGATATCCTCCATTATGCTGTAATTACGATAAAAAGCCATTCGTGATACACCAGCTTTTTGTGATACTTCGGTAATAGAAATATTCTTAAAGTCCTTTTTCTCCATTAAAGACATAAGAGCACCAAAAATACTCTCTTTTGTAATCTTATTCTGTTCAGCATTGTATTTATTAGTCATAAACAATTTTCCTCCTTTTGTAACATCTAGCCTATATTCACTTGAATTATTTAAGTGATCAAATTATACTATAATCCATAAGAGGTTACAAGTGAAACGTCTGAAAGGAGAGCGTTATGAAAATATTTTACTTTACAGCAACTGGCAACAATTTATATGTGGCAAAGAGAATCGGAGGGGAAAGTTATTCTATTCCTAAGTTAATGAAACTAGGACAGTTTGAGTTTGAAGATGAAAAGATTGGTATTGTATTTCCAAGTTATTATGGAGGGGTTCCTAAAATTGTTGAGGAGTTTCTAAATAAAGTTAAACTAAAAAGTAAATATATTTTTGCCGTAATATCTTTTGGATCTCTTTCAGGAGCAGTCATACCCGAGCTTTTAGAAATTGGAAAAAGAAATCAAATCAAGTTTTCATACATTAATGAAATACTTATGGTTGACAATTACCTTCCAGTGTTTGATATGGATAAAGAGATGAGAAAAGAGCCAAAGAAAAATATAGAAGAAAATCTTGCGCAAATAATTAATGATATCCAGGTTAAAAAAGTATATATTAAGAGACACGCTGCAGTTATAAGATCTATTGAAGCAATAATAAAAAAGTTTCATTCTAAGACTAAGGCTAACGCTCAATATGATAAGAATTTCTATGTAGAAGATACTTGTAATAGCTGCAAAGTTTGTGAGAAAGTTTGCCCAGTAAATAATATTAATGTAGATACTAAACCTGTTTATAAAGGAAATTGTGAGCAGTGTTTAGCCTGTATTAATCATTGTCCACAGAATGCTATAAGACTTAAGCAGGAAAAAAGTAAAACTAGATTTATTAATCAAAATATTAAATTGAAGGAAATAATAGAGGCAAACAATTGATCCATTTTAGGGGTATACAAACGCTAGTGAATATTATTTTCTAACTTAGAAGAATATGAAAAAGGCAGAGATAAGATAAAAATTTTTTTAAGAGGAGGTTGAATGATATGTTAAATACTGAAAGTAATAGAAGAATAATTTTAGATTTAGCTGTAACATTAGATGGATTTATCGAGGGGCCAAATGGTGAAGTGGATTGGTGTATTATGGATCCTGATATGGGTTTTATTGATTTCTTGAATAATATTGACACAATTCTATATGGACGTAAAAGCTATGAATTATGGGGACAATACGTTCCAGAAAATGAAGTATCAGATGCTGAAAAAGAAATTTGGAATTTAGTTCATAGCAAAAAGAAATATGTATTTTCAAAAAATAATGCTAAGGAGTATCTAGGGGCGAATCTAATAAGCTACAATATAATGGAAGAAGTAAAGAAAATAAAGAATGAGCCAGGTAAAGAAATTTGGCTTTATGGAGGAGCAAGTCTTATAACAACTTTTTTAAATCTAAATCTTATTGATGAATTTAGATTATCTATTCATCCTGTGATTTTAGGAGATGGCAAACCTATGTTTATTGATATTAAGAAGAGATTAGACCTAAAGCTTATTAATACCAAGAAATTTTCTTCAGGTGTTGTTCAGCTCTGCTATCAGCCTGCAAGGAATTAATATACGAATAGTTGAAATTGTTGAATTTACAATGGCTTACCTTAATGAGTGTAAGCCTCTATTTATTTTTGTATAAATTAAAGAAAAAGTTAGCCTCTTTATCATCTCTTTTAAGAATTCCTTATTACTAGTAATCTTACGCAATATTAAAATTAATAGTATTAGAATGTAAGCGGGTAAAACGTAAGGTGTTCTTATCATATTTAACAAGATAACAAGTATCCATATAGAAGAATCTATGTTTGAGTGTTGGAAGAGGGAATAAAATAAATAGAAGATTAAAATGTCGCATTATTATAAAGAAAATTACATAAGTGAGGATGTATCATGACTAAACATAAGATTTATACAATGAGCGTAGCGAGTGTCTATCCACTTTATGTTATGAAGGCGGAGAAAAAAGGACGTACAAAAACAGAAGTTGATGAAATCATCCGATGGTTAACAGGATATAGCCAGGAAGAGATAGAAGCGCAACTGGAAAAACAGACAGACTTTGAGACTTTCTTTGGGTCAGCTCCTAAACTTAATCCTTTGCGGACCTTGATTAAAGGAGTTGTCTGTGGTGTTCGAGTTGAAGACATTGAAGAACCAATTATGCAGGAAATTCGCTATTTAGATAAGCTAATAGATGAGTTAGCAAAAGGAAAAGCGATGGATAAGATCTTAAGAAAATAATTATTAAAAGCTGAGAAACACTGATTTTATATGAAAATTATAAACAATTGGTGTTTTTTTTGTTGGTCAGATTAATTTAATGCAAAGAGAAGTTTACAATTAAAATAAACAAAACTAAATATATATCACTTTACAAAAAGTTGAATTGTATGATTCAAATTCCATGAAAAAACTTGTTGACATGGAAGTAAGTGCGAGTTATACTTAACTTGTTTCCAAGGAAGAAAGTGAGTGGATTAATAATGAAAATGAAAGATAATATTATATATTCTTTAAAAAAAATTCAAGAGAATACTGAGCTATTTGCTCCCAACATTGATGAGGAACTCACATTGTCACAAGTACACTGTATTTCTGTAATAGGAGATAGTGAAGGGGCTAATGTGACCGAAATATCTAATAAATTAGAAATGACAACCGGTGCTATAACGAAAATGTGTAAAAAATTATTTAGCCAGGGTTTTGTTGAGAAGTATCAAGAAGATGGAAATAAACAAAAAATATACTATAGATTAACAAACGCAGGTCAAAGGATATATAAAATTCATAAAGAACTACATGACAAAATTCAAAAAGATAAAGAATCTGTTATAGATAAATATAGTGAAGATGAAAAAGTGACCATATTACGATTTCTTGATGATATAAATACTATGATGAGTAATACTGTTAGAGATTTTAAAAAAGATGACAACGCTTATTAGTTTTTTGTTTGACTAAATAACAATATAAGATTGATCTATAAGAAATAAAATATATTACATGGAGGGTTTTGTATGAAAATTGATTTGAGTTTTAAAGTGGATAAAAAGGTATTAGAGGAGATTTCAGTCTCACTTGCACAAGCGAATCTTGATCTTGAAAAGCAAGGTCATGTAGGGACTCACTTTGATGCAATGAACAAAGAATTTTCTATAGAAAATATTATAACAAGAGGAAGAATATTTGATATAAGCCATATTAAAACTGGAGAAGTAAAATTACAAGATTTAGATTTAAGCAATATAGAAAAAGGCGATTTTGTAATGTTTTATTCAGGAATTTTAAAGAAACTTGGATATGGACCAAAAGAATATTTTTCAACAAATATTGAATTATCTGATGAATTAATTGATGCTCTTATAAATAGAGAAGTTAACTTTATAGGGATAGATATGAATGGAGCACAAAAGCCAGCTAATCATCTACGCATTGATACGTATTGCGCTGATAGAGGCGTATTTATTATTGAAAATTTAGATAACTTAGATGTACTGTTAGAAAAAGCGGCAGATAAACCATTTACAGTATATACTTTCCCTGTAAATATGAGCGGATTTTCAGGGCTCCCTTGTAGGGTGATTGCTGAAGTATAGTGGTGTGAGAGGATGGAAACAAAATAATTATTTTCATCCTACTCGATTTATTATAATTTATTGTGCTATAGCTTATTTTTAGGTTATAGTAATTAACTTGATTGATTATTTTCAGTAGCTTTCATTTCTTTATCTAGGAAATAAGATATTACTGTTCTAATTATAACTATAGCAGCTAGCCTCAAAATATCATGCATGGTAGGATTTAATATAGAATCTATAATATCTGCACTTATTAAAATCTCCAGACCTAATAGTATATAAGAGCCTAAATAATTTTTTGCAGATGTAATCTTTTTAACTATATTTGATCTATTATTAGTGGATATCTCCAATTTAATAAAATTTATCAAGCAAAGAAAAACTCCCCAAACTATGATTGTTATGGATAAGCCCTGTAAAACTATTATAAGGATTTCAAGGATCTTTTTAATATCCAATACTGCACCTCCTTTACTAAAATACAGTTTACCCGTAAATACCATATTATAAACCAATTCCAAACCTCATGTTTCTCATACATTGAATAATTGTTACTTTAATCTCTCATCAAAACATAATTGAATTTTAATACCAAATGGGTCTTCAATAATACCATATGCTTTACTAAATATATTACTGGATAATGGTACAATTATTTTAACTCTTTCATCTGTAATTAAGCTATTGTAGAATTGTTGGATTTCCTCCAAATCAGCACTTTGAATACATAGAGAAGCATTATTACCAGCTTGGTACTTTTCATTAGCATCCATTGGATTTTCATTAAGCATAATTTTAGTCTTACCTATTTTTAAAACAGAGTGAGAGATGTGATTTTTATTTTCGTCATTAATTTCTATTGATTTATCCCCCATCTTTACCAGGTCTGCATATGTTACAATCATTAACTGTTCTGCATTAAAGTGTTTCTTGTAAAAATTAATAGCATCTTGTGCTTTTCCATTCATTGAAAAGAAAATAGCAATTTCTAGCGTTGTACTCATAATATTAATCTCCTTCGTATAATAAATTAGATATCAATGACTATATTATTGATATAATTAGAGTATAATACTCAAAGGTGTCAAAATATGAAACCTTTATTCAGGAAAATTTTACAACGGAGGATATATGAAAAAATCAGAAAGATTAAACCATATGATGATGTATTTGAATGACCTCGATTACTTTAATTTAAGTGATTTAATGAATAAATATAACATTTCAAAAAGTACAGCTTTACGTGACATTGCTTCATTAGAAGAATTGGGAATGCCTATTTATGCAGAGCAAGGTAGGTACGGAAGATATGTTATATTGAAAAATAGATTATTGTCACCTATTATATTTACCATAGATGAAGTATACGCTTTATATTTTGCAATGCTCACACTGAAAGCCTACGAGTCTACGCCTTTTCATTTAAGTATAGAAAAATTAAATGAAAAATTTGAAAACTGCCTATCAGGAGAACAAATAAAAGAAATTAATAAGATGAAAAAGGTTTTGAAATTTGAGGCATCCAAGCATAATAGTGTTAGTCAATTCTTAGATAAGATTTTAGAAAGTATTATTAATGAAATTAGCTGTAAGATTAAGTATTTGAAAAATAACAAAACTGTAAATTATCATATACAGTTTTTTGAAATTTCTTCTAAGTTTGGACAGTGGTATGCCAGTGGAATAGAACTTAAGAGTAATAAATACAAAGTTTTTAGATGTGATAAAATGACATCATTAGAATTTAGCAATGATAAGTTAGAATTTCCAATTGAAAAATTAATAAACTCTCCATTAGAATTCTACCAATCTGATAAAAGCATTCAGTTTGAAGTAGAGATTTTAGATAATGCAAAAGATATTTTTTATAAGGAAAACTATCCTTCTATGAAAATAGAATTAGGGACAAAGACAATTATAAAGGGATTTTTTAATGTGGGTGAAGAAGAATTCATATCTGATTATTTCCTTAGATATGGTACGTCTATTAAGTCAGTGAAACCACAATCATTAAAATCTATTATTTATGAAAAAATTAAAAAGATTCTAAATCATTATGAAGAAATTTAAGACTTATATATACTAAAATATTAATTTGATTAAAGTCCTAATTTATAAGTTTTCTATTGGAATTTGAAACTACATTGAAATAAAATCATTAAAAACGTAAAAGGTATAAAATTTTTATTAAAGTATATATTAAAATTAAAAGTTATGTTTGAATATAGGAAGAGTTCAAGATAGATAATCAAAGTTATACTTATGAAGAGATGAGAAGTGAAAGTGATATGAGAATAATAGGAAGGAAACTAGCAATTATTATAAGCATTATAATTGCACTTATGATTGGGGGCAATGCACTAGGCGAAACAATTAATAGAAATGATACTATAATAAAACCTGTTAAGGTGGCAGTAGTAGTATATGATACTGCAGGTGCTTATATATCTGAAGTTATTAATAATTTAAAAGATATTCAAAAGAAAAATGAAGGAAAAGTTGAATTTGAGTTTTTTTCTTCTAATAAAAATCAATCTACACAAAATGAAATTATTGATACAAAACTACAAAATAAAGAGGTTAAACTTTTAATTGTTGAATTAGTTGATTTAAATGCTCCGAAAGAAGTGATTAATAGAGCAAAAGAATATAATATTCCAATAATTTTAATTAGTAGAGAACCACCTAATAAAGATAGCATTAAATCCTATGGAAAGTCTATATTTATAGGAACTGATTTAGAGCAAGCTGGTGTGTTGGAAGGAGAAGTTCTTGTTGATAAATGGAATAAAAATAAATATCTTATTGATAAAAATAAAGATGATATAATGCAATATATTATATTTAATGGACCTAGTGATAATTTAGAAGCAATTGCAAGAGCAAAATATTCAGTTTTAACAATTAATAATGCAGGAATAAAGATGAAGCAAATTGCATCAATATGTTGCGATTGGAGCACTAAAGATGAAGCTAAAAAAAGAATGGAGGCATTATTATTACAGTGTGGTACTAATAAGGTTGAAGTTATAATTGCAACCAATGATAATATGGCAATAGGTGTCATTGAAACACTTCGATCTATGAGATATAACAATGGAGGTAAAGAAAGAACAATTCCAGTTGTTGGTGTTGATGGGATACCAGAAGCGAGAGATTTAATTAAAAAAGGATTTATGGCAGGAACTGTTGTTCAAGATGCTGAGGCTATGGCAGAAGTTGCTTATATTACTGGAATGAACTTAGTTGAAGCTAAAAAACCACTTGATGGAACAAATTATAAATTTGATGAAAGCGGAGCTACAATTCGCATACCTTATAAGCGATATGTACCTGATTAATTTAATTCTGGTGATGATATAATATAAAGTCGCATTATTCAAGAAAATGAATTTGCGATTTTTTTCTTGCGTCGTAATACTAACGGATGAATAGGTGAGTTGATATGAATGAGAAATATAAATCAATATAGATTTTTGAGGCTGAACATAAAAATATACCCCAATTAAGGGGCATACAATTGATTTTACAAATAATAATATAATCACAACCAATTATATTATGTATAATTTTAAAATAAGTATTCAAATAATTTAATTCGCAATACTAATAAAGGAAGTAATAAAGGTTTTATTACTTTCTAATTATGGGGAGGATCATATTATAAATAGAAAGTGATTTTGTTGAATATTTGCAAGTAATTGGTATATAATTAGATTAATGTAAATAAATGCGAATAAACTCGCTATGAATTTTGAGGGGAAAATTATGTATTATAATACTAAATTCAAAATTATTAATATAATAATATCAGTAGTAACTATTTTAACAGCAATATTTTCTATTGTGAAACCTGATCTAAAGATGGTTATGCCAATTGTTCTTATGTTATTAGGAATACAACGATTAATATTGGGTATTAATTCTTTCAAATTAAATAAGAAAACAGAATACACATTATCAATAGGTGCTAGCATATTTTTGTTTTTATGTTCAATAGTTTCAATTAAACTTATAAATTTTTAATATTATTAGGATGAGTTCGTGGAATAAAGAAGTTAGAGAAATTCATTAAATTAATCATATCAAACCTTGATTAAAGGAGTTGTCTGTGGTGTTCGAGTGGAATAAATTGAAGAGCCAACTATACAGGAAATTCGTTATTTGGATAAGCTAATAGATGAATTAGCAAAGGGAAAAGAGATGGATAAGATTTTAAGAAAATAATTATCAAAAGCGAAGAAACACTATTTAATATGTAAAATATAAATAATTAGTGTTTTTTTTGTTAACCAGATTAAATTTGAAACTTTAAGTAATGTTTTTTTAGTTAGCATAAAGATTAGTGAGGTTATGTAAAATAAGTTATATAAAAATGTTGAGAAGAAGATTTTGCATATAACTTATTTCTTTTGTAAGAATAATGTACCGTCACTTTGAAGTTCTGCATATAGTATATCTGCTAAATTAGATACATTTTGCATTTTAAGTTGATTATCTAACCAACCTTCACTTAAATTTAATTCTTTCAAATTATGTCTAACTATTTTTCCGTCAGAAATTATTTCAGATGGCAAATATTTCAGTGTAGGAATAGTAATGTTCATATCAGATTTAGTAATTTGCTGATCTTGTGGCTTTTTCATTACGCTTAAGTTTCCATTAGGTTCTAATATAGCATATTCTACTTCTTTAATAGAGAATACATTTTGTTTCCTAAGTAGCATTAATAAATCATCTAAGTTAACACGATTAGATGTTAGAGAAGCTTTTAAAATGACTCCTCTTTTTATAACTATTGTAGGTTGACCATCAATTATTTGTCTTAATTTACTGAATTTTAATCCAATGTATTCAACTAAAAGAGTTAATACACACCAAAAAATTAAACCTATAAAATCATCCCAAAAAGGTTCGTCAGTTTCACGAATCATGTTAGCTGCAATTGAACCAATTGTAATTCCAGTAAAGTAATTAAAAAAGGTTAGGTGACTCATTTGTTTTTTTCCTAATATTCTGGTTAAAACTAGTAATGTTATAAAAAGTATGAATGTTCTTAGTAAGACGTAAAGTGTGTTTGTGGGAATCATTAGCAGTACCTCCTAAAATTATAGTGAAAATAATCTTTATGTAAAGAAAATAGTGCAGTATAAAAAGTAGTAAATATAAATCGATTATTGACTATTAATCACGTTTATATTCAAATAAATAGTCAATTATAAGGATTAATGCATAAAGTGTCTAAATATTAAAAAGAAATGTAAATAGAATATTGATATTAATATTAGATGTATTATGTAGCATTGAGTCATATGTAGATTTGGCGTAGTAGTTAGCAAAAATAGATTTTTGAAAATTGGCTGATTTCATATTTTAAAATATGTTATAATTATCCATAAATAAATCAAAATCATAAGTGGGTTTAATTTTTTATAGATTAGAATATCATATTGTTTTTAATGGAGGAAATCAGTGAAAAAGTTATTTAAACTTACAGGTGTTTTTTTATTAATAGTTATAATCTTAGTTTCTGTATTTTTATATATACAAATAAATAGACCATATACTGAAATTATTGATGTCAATTGGTCTATTAAATTACCAGATTCATATAAAGAAATTTATTCAATGGAGAGTATAGCAAGTGTTCATGGGGATGGTGAACGATATCATATTTTTGAATATACAAAAGAAGAGGAAATTAGCCAATCTCTAAATTGGGAAAGTAATAAAGATAAATCTGTCGAAGCAGAAATAGATAAAGTTTTGTCTGGATTAAATGTTCCAAAGGAGAATAGGCCCAATTTTCAGAGTGACTATAAATATTATATTGAAAAGAAGGATCATGATTCTTCAAAATTATATATAATATTTATTACTGGTACAAAGAAACTTTATGTAATTGAAGATATACTCTAATTCATTTGATTTAATTCGGTTACAATTTATGTAATTTGAAACATAAAACTAAAAATGATATAATTAAAAATAAAATAAGAAAGCGGTGATAAATTTGGATAAAATATCGCTAGATAAAGAAACGATTCTTAATGCAACAGAAGAAATAATTCGCCGTTTCGGACCAGATAAAGCGAATATCACTGACGTGGCAAAATTACTAAAAGTAAGCCACGCTGCTATTTACAGATATTATGATGGAAAAACAGCTCTATGGAACGCTGTTACTGAGCGTTGGCTTACACGTTTGCATGCTCCGTCAAATAACATATTAAAAGAAGATAGTCCTGCAGATGTTAAACTTAGTAATTTACTCGAAGGCTTTGTTGAAGCTAAACATCACAGTTCCATTAATGATCCAGAAATGTTTGCAAACTACATAAAACTAGCTCAGAGATCAACGGAAGTAATAAAAAAGGGTATAGAAGAGGGTATTAATTCTATTGAGAAGGTTATAGTGCAAGGAATTACAGAAGGTATATTCTTTACAGAATCTCCTTATCAAGAGGCGAGATCTGTATATCTTGCAACCAGCGTTTTTATTAATCCAAACACATTTAAAGATCCTGAAAGAAAACAAAACATAGAATCTGTTATAAATCTTCTAATAAGAGGACTTAAGAATTCTGATAAATGAATGCTTTATATAAGAAATGGCCGACAATAAGTCGGTCATTTCTTATATTCTAATATGAATTACATTTACATTAGAATTATATAAAATTATAAATCAATGCAAATCATACAATTTATTTCTTATTATTTTCCCCAAGTAACCTGCAATGGACTTCTATCTACCAAACGTTTATAAGTGTATTTTGGAAAGCCGACCATAAGTCCTCCTGTAACCTTCATATTTTCTGGCAAATTCAAAATATCAAGTAATGGTTTATAGCCAGAAGCAGCACAAGAGTCAAAAAATCCAGTAATGCAACTTCCAAGTCCCATTGAAGTCGCATAAAGTTCAGCATATGCTAGAGAAAAAAGCGTACTGTCATGTCCCATTGATGAAGAATTTTTATGAACTATTGGTATCACTAGACAAGGAGCATTACGCAATACAACATCATCACCAGTCTCACGATAGTGTCTTACATGACTGGTAAAAGGTGCTTCTAATGGTGATCCAGCATAAGGTGGGTGTTTCAATGCCTCTTCTAACCAATCAACAGCAACTGATGTGATTTTGCGTAATGTATCAGGATTATCAATTACATGATAGGAAACTCCTTGTGAATTACCACTTGTTGGCGCAAATCTGGCAACATTTAAAAGCTGTTCGATCTTTTCCCTAGGAACTGGTTTATTTTGAAATTCCCTAATAGAACGTCTGCTGCGGAGAAAGCGAGACGCAGTATCTTCGTCAAGAACTGGTGTATTTTCTAGTTCTACTTGATTTGCTAAAGGCGTTTTTACATTGTCAAGTGCTGCACTGTGACAAACAGCCACACAGTGCCCACAGGAGATACAAAATTGTCCTACTACCTTTGGCCCATTTTCATCCATACCTATAACACCAGTTGGACAGACTTTGGAGCAACTTCCACACTTAGTACATTTAGATTGATCAACCTGTATCAAATTTCTATTATCCTTTTCCATATTATAATTCCTCCCCTTGAGATGATTATAGAATTTAATTATGAGTTACATATATTTAAGTATGTAACTTGTAAATGAATTTTATCATATAATAAAACTAATTACAAGTTTATAAATATGTAACTTATAATTAGCTTTGCCCGCTCCACATGTAATTTGAATATATAAAACACCATCAGTGCTGTCTTTACTAATAAGATAATTTTTATAATAGTAGATTTCTTATTTTTTTCGATAATAAAAATTTGAAAATAATTTTTTAAAGTATTTTTACTTTGAAAATTGAACAATGTGGTGTTTACCAAATGTGTTATAATTGTTTTGCTGGAGTAAATTTATGTAAAACAATGATACAATAAATCTTCAGTGGAGTAGCATATAAATTTTATTTATTGGAGGAATAGAAAAAATGAAAATAGGCTTTTTTGATTCAGGTATCGGAGGTATTACTGTATTATATGATACGTTAAAAGTGTTACCTAATGAAGATTATATATATTATGCAGATACATCAAATGTTCCATATGGACCAAAACCCAAAGATGAAGTTAAAAAGTATATTTTAAATGCTATAGATTTTATTGTTAAACAAGGAGTTAAGGCAGTAGTTATTGCTTGTAATACTGCTACAAGTGTAGCAATAGAGGCGTTGAGAAGTAAATATAACATTCCGATTATTGGTATGGAGCCTGCAGTAAAGCCTGCCATTGAGAAAAACAAAGATATGAATAAACGAGTTTTGGTAACTGCTACTGCTTTGACATTAAAGGAAGAAAAATTACATAATCTTATTTATAAATTAGATAACGAACATGTTGTTGACTTACTTCCTCTTCCAGGATTAGTTCAATTCTCAGAAAGACTTGAGTTTGATGAACAAATAGTATTACCGTATCTTAAAGAGGAGTTATTTAAATTTGATTTAAATAATTATGAGGCTATTGTTTTAGGGTGTACCCATTTTTCGTACTATAAGGATATGGTTAGAAAATTAGTACCTTCAAATGTTAGCATAATCGATGGAAACATTGGTACTGCAAAAAATCTTAAAAGAATTTTGAAAGAAATGAATTTATTAAATGAAGGGCATGGCAACATCACTTTCTATAATTCAGGAATTAGAGTCGAGGATAAAGCAGGATTAGATAGATATAACAGGCTATTTGAAAGAATGGATAATATAAACGAATATAATTAATTTTATTATGTAATTTTAGTAAGAGGTGCCCCAAAAACTATATCACTTGCCATTAATGCGGTGAACCGTACCATAAGTAAGGGAGGTTTTTTATGTATTTACACATACAGCGCAAAATGAAAGCTGTTCAAAAAGTGAAATTTGTACGTGGGGAATTAGGAGAAAATTAATGTACGCTTGTTTGAAGGGACTAAAATAGAAGTTATAAATAAAGAATGAGTATATAAATAGCCAGTTAAGGATGAAGGAGTCATTTTTAACTGGCTATTTTTGCTTTCAGAGCATTAGGATGCCACTATTATCGAGCATGGAAACTTATGGGACAATAACTATCATTTTTCCATGTTCCTCCATGTTCCAAACTTTTTCAATATCTTTAAGGGGATACTTAACAATGTCCATGCTTAATTTACCTTGTTTTATCATATCCCAGATAAGCTTGTGACCCTAAACAAGAGTCTCAGGTGGGGTCTGTGCACCCACCATTCCATAAATCTCAAGGCCTGAAGTTATTAAGCTTTGACCTGGGAGTTGCGCGGTCCATCCTGCTAATCCTCCGATGAGAACGAAACGGATTCGCCAGAATCGTTTTTGGAACAGCTTTGCTTGACATTTTTTCCAGAGAGATAGATACAGATTGATCATGAGATTAAGATTTGGTTTTAATTGGAGTAAGCTATATTCCTACGGTATTATGATATAAGTTTTGATTTTCTTTGATTTTAACCTTTATACCAAGACCAAGAAACTTAATCTTATTTTTAGATTATGTATAAGGAGATTATGTTTTAGAATTAATATAATTATATAAATGACTGATATACGCTTCAACTACTACTGATACAAGAACTTGCTACTATCTGGAAAGTAAATCTAGCATATGGCCGGTTTTTTATGTATGGCAGCAGTACCTAAATCTAAATCAAGTTACACTGTTGGGGTGTTTAGAAAAACACCTTAAGTTAATATTAAAGAAAAATTATTTACTATATCTTATCGTGATGTTGCTCAGACAATTTTTGGCTAAGCTCATTTAGAGTTTCGTAGGCAGGTGCTAAATCTTTACAGATATCTGTCAAAGAATATTCCACATGAGGTGGAATTCTATTAAAATCTTTTCTTTTTACAAGTCCATGTTCCTCCAAAGACTGCAATGAACGAGTTAACATAATATTAGTTATTCCAGGTAGATTTCTCTTAAGTTCATTATATCTAATAGTTTTTGCACGGTATATAACGAACAAGATAGGAAGTCTCCATTTCCCACCAATTATTTCAAAAGTTTGAATAATTGGACATTCGTCATCATAAAAGGGTTTTTTGTTTATTTTTTGATCTGGCATCAGTAATACCTCCTATTTTAGGGCACAAAAATGTGCGTACTTGTTGTTATGTTTCCTACTAAACTATAATAACACCATACATCAAAAGGCGCCAGGTGTAAATTATATGGTACTTAGAAATTAAGAAAATAGGAGGAGTTTTGATGATTACTACAATTCAAAAGGAGAAAGATATTTCGATAAACACTATGAGGGCAATTCGATTTCATGAGTTCGGTGGTCCTGATGTGCTACGTTACGAGGAGGTACAGCGTCCCGAGTTGAAGCCAGGCGAGGTACTCGTTCGCGTTCACGCAATCGGCATTAATCCCCCCGACTGGTACGTGCGTGAAGGAATGAAGATTCTTCCTCCCGAGGTGAGGCCTACTATACCATTACCATACATTCCGGGGACTGACATATCTGGAGTTGTCGAGGCGGTAGCTATGGATGTGAATGGTTTTTCCGTAGGGGATGAAGTTTTCGGCATGGTTCGTTTTCCTAGGCATGGGAGCAATGCTTATGCCGAGTATGTTTCTGCTCCTGCATCTGATCTAGCTCTTAAGCCTGCTGGCATCGATCATGTGCATGTGGCAGCGGCACCAATGTCAGGGCTCACTGCGTGGCAGTATCTAATTGAGCTGGGACATAATGAACTAAACCCGCTTCAACCATCGGTACATCGCCCAGTGCCGCTCAGTGGCAAGACGGTGCTCATAAATGGTGCTGCAGGTGGTGTGGGGCATTTCGCGGTACAGCTGGCCAAATGGAAGGGGGCGCACGTCATCGCTGTAGCATCAGGTGTTCATGAGACGTTCTTGCGTGAACTTGGAGTAGATGAATTTATTAACTACACTAAGAGACTTCCTGAGGATGTCGTACATGACGCTGATCTTGTTGTCGACACCATTGGTGGTCCCACTACCGGCCGTTTCCTGCGCACACTTAAGCGAGAAGGAGCGTTATTTCCGATTTTCTTTGGATCCGCTGACGCTGAGGAGGTTGCAAAGTTGGGCGTAACAGTCTCAATGCTCCAAGTTCGTTCGAACGGTTCGCAGCTCGAGGAATTGGGGAGATTACTTGATTCAGGGACGGTGCGCGTTGCTATCGACAGTACGTTCCCACTTTCGGATGCTCGCAAAGCTCACGAGCGAGCTGCACGCGGGCATGTTCAAGGAAAGATCGTGCTTACGGTTGTGTAAGGATAGAAGTGAGAATGCCTTCCATTATAGGTTCTCATATTCAAGGTGTCCGAGTGGAAGATATTGAAGAACCAATTATGAAGGAAATTCGCTATTTGGATAAGCTAATAGATGAATAGATGAGTTAGCAAAGGGAAAAGCGATGGATAAGATTTTAAGAAAATAATGATTAAAAACGAAGAAACACTGATTTTATATGTAAAATATAAATCAGTGTTTTTTTGGCCAGATTAATACTCAAATAAGAAATAATTATGTATATATTCAAAGATGTTGAATAACACATATATTTATGTTGACTTATTATTGGTATCTTTATAACGAAGTCCATCGATAACAATGGACATTAATTTATTGAATCGTTCGATATCCAAATCACCTTTACGCTGCTCTATAGCAAACAGAAGACTCATCATAAGGGTAATTAAATCCTTTATATCTATATCTTCACGGACAGCCTTGGCTTGCTGAGCACTGGTGAGAAGAGTAGCAAATGTTGACTGAAAATCCTGTAGCACATCAAAATCTGCAATTCTGGTATCTAAAGCATCTTTTAACGCCTTGTTAGTAAATCCATCTTCTATGATATGTATAAAGAAATTAAAAAAAGCTTCACCGGGATCAATATTATTAATAAGAGACTTAGCTCTTTTTGTAAGCTGCTGTTTATAATTAATATTGACTGCCTCAAACAGTGCTTCTTTGTTTGGAAAATGGCGGTATACTGTACCAATGCCCACACCAGCCTGGCGAGCAATTTCACTTATAGGAATTGACGTCCCTTTTTCAGAAAAAATCTTATATGCTGTATCAAGTATCTGCTCTCTATTTTGTTTTGCATCCGCTCGCAAGGATTTTGAATTATTGTCATTAGGCTGTGGAATATTGTTTGTTTTGTTTACAGAGCACTCTTTATTTATCATTCAGATAACCACCTTTCTTTTTTATTTTACTTCACAACTTGAATGTTGACAACGGAATCATGATTCCGTATAATATCAAGTATAAACGGAATATAAGTTCCGTTTATCAATTTAATATTAAAAGGCGGCGTTTAGTATGAATGAAGAAAATAAAAATATGAAAAGTCCAAGGGAAATCTTTGAACTTGCACAATCTATGTTTCTAAGCAAAGATTTGAGCAGTTTTTCCGACTTATTTGCAACTGATGGTGTGCTTGAACTACCATTTCATACAAAAAAGTCAATGAGGTTAATTCAGGGGCGAGAGAATATCCGCTCTTATCTTGCGACAATGCCAGCCACGCTTTTAAAACCAATAGGATATAAATCGATGACAATACATGAGACAAGCGATCATGAAGTTATTATAGCTGAGTATGATATGTACGGTGAAGTTACGGCTAACGGCAAGCCTTTTCAGAGGAGATATCTCCAAGTGGTTAAGGTTCATAATGGCGAGATAGTAACTTTACGCGACTATTGGAATCCTATTGATACTTTCGAAATACTTGATCGTTTGCCTGAACTTTGTACTATTCTTACACAAAATTAAAAGTGATTATTGTATTTAAAAGGAGAGATGAAAAATGTCAAAGGTTGTTATTTTCAACGGTAGTCCAAGAAAAAATGGGTATACTACAAAATTGTTAGAACAAGTAGCAAAAGGAGCGAAATCTAAAGGTGCCGAGATAATTGAATTTGATTTAAATGATTCTGGAATTCGTGGTTGTCAAGGATGCTTTTATTGCCGTACACATGATGGTTGTGCGGTTAATGATTATCTGCAGCCAATGTATAAGGCTATTGCTGAGGCAGATGCTATTGTATTTGGTTCTCCAATCTATTATTACCAAATTACAGGTCAAGCAAAAATTTGGTTAGATCGTACATTTCCAATGGTTGGAGATAATTTTGCACCGAGACATACCGGTAAAAAGGTAATATCGATATTTACTCAAGGTAGTCCAAATCCTGAAATGGGTGCAGAGAACATTAAAGTTATTAATAGTATGTTTGTAGCATATGGTTGGGAACTAGAAGATAGTATTCTTTGCTGTGGAACTACTAATTTTCATTCAGAAAAGCTTGAGAGGTATGATTCTAATTTAGAGCAGTTTGAGGAGATATCTTTGAGAGCATTTAAGGATGGAGAAAATCTAGTTAGATAAATGTCTAACACACAACAGCATTATTAATCAATAAAGATAAATAACAGATTTTAAAGTCGCATTATTCAAATGAATTTGCGATTTTTTTTATTCTTGAGAAAATTATAACTTGGACAAATTTGTGGGGATAATTTATGAAGAAGGCTATTTAAATGCTAAGAAAAAAGTTATAGTTGACAATTAGTCTAATTGGACTATAATATTTAAGAGAAGTTAGTCTAATTAGACTAGTGATAAATATATTAAGGATAACTAATATATAAACAAAGTAAATACTTAACATTTATTAAGAATTAGAAGCATTTCTTAGTAAAGATAAAGAGAGGATGAAAAAAATGATTAAATCGTTTTTAATGATAGGACAGTCCAATATGGCTGGGCGTGGGTTTATTCATGAGGTAGCCCCAATTTATAATGAAAGAATACAAATGTTGCGTAATGGTAGATGGCAGATGATGACAGAGCCCATTAATTATGACCGTCCTGTTTCAGGAATAAGTCTTGCCGGTTCATTTGCAGATGCATGGAGTTGTCAAAATCAAGAAGATACTATTGGTTTAATTCCTTGTGCTGAAGGTGGAAGCACACTGGATGAGTGGGCTGTAGACGGAGTGCTTTTTAGACATGCTGTAACTGAAGCTAAATTTGCTATGGAAAGTAGTGAGCTCACAGGAATTCTATGGCATCAAGGAGAAAGTGATAGTGTTAATGGTAACTATAAAGTATATTATAATAAATTACTTTTAATTATTGAGGCTTTTAGAAAAGAGTTGAATGCTCCAGATATTCCAATTATCATTGGTGGATTAGGGGATTTTTTAGGTAAAGAAGGATTTGGAAAAAGTTGCACTGAATATAAATTCATTAATGAAGAGTTACAAAAGTTTGCTTTTGAACAAGATAATTGTTTCTTTGTTACAGCATCAGGTTTAACTTCTAATCCTGATGGTATTCATATTGATGCAATTTCTCAAAGAAAATTTGGTTTACGTTATTTTGAGGCCTTTTCTAATAGACTACATGTATTGAAGCCATTAATTAATGAAAATGAGCTGCTGAATTTAAATAATGCTAGAACACATACTAAAAATGAAAAGATATATATAAAAAGTATGGAGTTTGCATTAGGAAAAATATCATATGAGGAATTTGTATCTCAATTCATGCAAAACAACAATGATTAAATCTTATAATTATGAAATAACAGTTAATATAATTTTGATGAAGAGCATAAAGGAGGTGTTTTTTTGATACCATTACTAATTTTAGGTTTATTAAAACAAAACCCTGGTTCTTATGGATACGAATTATTAGCCTTAATGGAAGAGAGACACTATAAATATATAGCAAATTTCACTAAAGGTTCATTCTACTACAATCTTCAACAATTAGAAGAAAAAAAATATATTAAAAAAGTTAACAAATTAGACAATACTAGGGAGACTAATAATTACATTATAACTGAACTAGGAGATAAGGAATTTGAAAAATTAATGTATAAGTATGGATCTAAGACAGATTATATAAACTTATCTTTTTATGCAGCAATGCTATTTGCTGATGAATATAAAAGCGAGGATCTAACAAAACTAATAGAAATACAAATTGAACAAACTAAAAAGAAAATTTCTTTATTAGAACAATCTCTTGAGCATGATGTAACTATTCCTACATATTTTAGAAAAATGTTGGAGAATTCCCATTCACATCATTTAGTAAATGTAAAGTGGTTTGAAGGACTATTAAAAGATATAAGAAATGAAAATTGATTTAAGGGGATATCTGTTATTTAGAAATTAGAGAGGAAAGAACGATAAACCAAGTATTTAAGGGATATTTTATAGAAAAGTATGGGTGTGTTTTCTGCTTCAAGGTCGTTAAGGGAAACAGAAACACACTTATTTTTTTATCCTCGGGGATAAACATTTTAGCATTTTGTATATATTAATATGCTCTCATAGGTCATGTTTCTTAACACCTACTTTGTGATCATAGATTGAATTGTCAGAACATTATTTGTGCCTGCCCTCTCATTTTTTCAATGTCTCGTTTTGGGGGGCTTCCAAAAAAGTTCGAGTAATCACGACTAAATTGTGAGTCACTGATATATCCGACCATATGACAGGCAGTGGTCGCATCCATTTGCCGAGATAACATTAAATGCCTTGCTTCGTGAAGCCGAAGGGCTTTTTGGTATTGCAATGGGCTCATATTAGTTAACGATTTAAAATGCCTGTGAAATGCGGATACACTCATATTTGAAAGTTCAGCAAGAGCCACAATTTTTATTGGTTGGGCAAAATTCTCACGCAGCCAGGAAATTGCTTTTGTGACATGTTGTGATTCGAGACCTGAAAAACCAATTTCAGCAACATGATCACCGATGGGACTTCGGAGCAGGCGTATCAAAATCTCATCAATGATGAGAGGAGCGAGAAGTTCTACATCTTTGGGATTCTTCAATAGCTGTAGTAATCTTGAAAAAGCATTTACAATATTTATGTCAATATCAGTGGAATAATTAATATTCCTTCTTTTTATGCCAGGTAAGCCATTTGGATACACTTTGGGGATCAGTGCAGCTATTTTTGGGGGATTAAGATCCAATCTGATACCAAGAAAAGGTTTTAAAGGACTAGCTTCGGTAGTTCTAAGTGTAATGGGCATGGCAATGGGTACAATATGCATGTGCGTTCCGTCATTTTTGTATATTTCATGTCCGATGGTAACAAGAGTGATACCTTGTACTGCGATGCCTAAAGACGGCGAGTAAAAGCTTTTGACGTTATCAACATTAGGATGAGAAATTCGCCCTATGTAAAGACCTGGGATATTAAGATGAAAACCACCATCTTTAGGAGCATGCTCTTCGATTAAATGTGTCAATCTATTCATTTCAAATGAAAGTACATTCTTGGTATTATATGGAATTGAGCCTAGTAATTGTTCATCTTTTACAGTCATTCTTAAAAACTACCTCCTTGATATGACGATTAATGTGAATTAGACTTTATATTTTTTATTATAACATTATTATTTAAGGTTATTACTTTTTCTTTTTTAATAACTATTGCTAGCTATATTTAAGTTATAATTTATAGTTACATTTAATTGAGAAAATATAAGAATCACTTATAATTGTTTATAAAGTAGAATCAGGCAAAAAATAAAATTTAATTGGCAACTTAATGATATAAATTGGTTTTATAATGTTATTAAAGTTTGAAAAACATAAATATTAATAAAGCTATATAATATGCTGTTAATTTTTGATTTGAAAGGAGAAAATTTTATGCGAATTTTTGTGACAGGAGCAACAGGTCATCTAGGGTCAGCGGTTGTACAAGAACTAATTTGTTCTGGACATAAAGTAATTGGATTAACACGTTCAGAAGAGGGCGCTAAAAAGTTGGAAATGCTTGGGGCAAAAGCACTGATTGGGACTTTAGAAGATAGTAACTGCCTCAGTAAAGGGGCTTCCATTGCAGATGGCGTTATCCATTTGGCTTTCAGACATGATTTTAATGATTTTGCTGGGTCGCTTTCTATTGATTTAAAAGCAATTAATACAATTGGAGAAATACTTAAAAATACGGGAAAACCATTTGTGACTACTGCTCATGCAAATGGGGATGCCTCAGATAAAGCCACGTTAGCTTTAGCTAATATTGGGGTTCGTTCTGCTGTCATTAGTCTTGCACCATCAGTACATGGAAACGAGGATAGCCATGGGTTTATTCCACGACTTATCAGTATTGCACGCTCAAAAGGAGTCTCCGCATATGTTGAAGAAGGAGTCAATCGATGGCCAGCTATTCATAGACTTGATGCAGCTCATCTTTATCGTTTAGCAATTGAAAAAGCACCAGCAGGTTCATATCTTATCGGAAGAGGGGAAGAAGGAATTCCTTTTTATGATATTGCTAGTACTATCGGAAAACACTTAAACATTCCTGTTGTAAGCATTTCTCGTGAAGAAGCAAATTCTCATTTTGGATTTTTGGGTACATTGGTTGCACTTGATATTTCCAATGTAGTACCTGGAAACGCTGCACAAACAAAGGAGATTTTGGGGTGGGATCCGATACAGCCAGGATTGATTGCTGATATGGAATTAGGTCACTATTTCAATACATAGTCTGCTTCATCACAAAAGTATACTATATGAGACACTCGAAAGGGGTGTCTCTTTTTGAGTCTAGAAAATTTGTAAAATAATTTTTTAATGTTTAAGAAGAGAAGAATATTTCAGGACATAAATTTGAACATTAAGAACTTTTTCATAGAGTTCTTGGGGCATTTTTCAGAGAATTATTTTATTTAACAGCTTTCATCCCATTCATAATAAAGCCAATCGTTTTTTCAATATTATATTCTTTATCATTTTTACTAAAATAGCAATATTGAGCACAACTATATACTGATGAGGAAATTAGTTTGACTAATATATTTGTATCTTTAGAATCTAATTCATTTCTAGCTACCATATTATTTAATATCTTTTCAATAAGGTTATCTATTTTGTATTTTAATAAATTATCTACAGTAGAAGCTATAGATGTAGAATCAATTTTACGCTTTTGATAAAATGAGATATTGTATTCATAAAGGAAGAAAATAAGTTCTTTTATAATGTCTTCATTTAAATCTGTAGCATTTAAAATTTCTATTGGTAACATTTCTTCAAAACAATCTATAACAAGTTCTTCCAATAAAATATACTTATCTAAATAGTGAGCGTAAAAAGTTGCTCTATTTATAGTTGCTTTTGTTGTAATATCTTTAATTGTTATGTATTTAAAGTCTTTTTGCTCAAGTAATTGAACAAACGACTCTTTAATCAAATTTTTAGTTCTTACTGCTCTTGGATCTTTTTCATTCATAATTTATCATTAATCTCCTTTGACAAAACAACAGATTTAATAAAATGTTGTTTATACAACATAGCTAAAAATCTATTGGTTGTAGCTTTATGAGTAATCAAATATTATATTAACATACACTTATATTTTAAACAACACATGTTTAATAGGAGGAAATATAATGAAAATTTTAATGATAGGTAGAGGCGTAATTTCAACACAATATGGATGGGCTTTAGAACAAGCAGGCAATGATGTGACATTTTATGTGCGTAAAGGAAGAATCAATCAGTATGGCGATATAGTGAATTTAAAAATATTAGATGGCAGAAAGAACAAAAAAGGTGATTTAGTAAATAAAGCTTGGAAAATTAAAATGATAGAAGAATTGTCATCTGACCATGATTTTGATTTGATTATGATAAGCGTAAATCATAATCAATTAAGTACTATAATAAATTGGTTAGAACCACTTGTTAAGAATTCAACTGTTTTAATATTTAATAATATTATTAATGAGCCTTTAAACTCAATTGGATCAATTCCAAAAGAGCAAGTTGTTTGGGGATTCCCTGGAGCTGGTGGGTCTTTTATAAATAAAAACACATTAGATGGTGGTTTTATGAAAAACATATTTATGGGCTTCATTGATGATACTACTAATAAATCTAGATATGACATGGTGACTCGCTTATTTAAAAATGCAGGTTTTGGTATTTCTGAACAGAAAGATATGCGTAATTGGCTATGGTTTCACGTAATTACTAACGCAAGCATGATGGCGGCAGCATCAAAAGTAGGTTCGCTTAATAATCTATTCGATTCTGCAGGTGCCCTTAAAGATTTTGCTTTAATATTAAGGGAACTTACACCATTGATGGCAGCGAAGGGCTCTAAGGTTAGTACAATAATAAATATCGCAGTGAATTTACCTGCTGGTCTTGTGGCTTTTGTAATGAAATTAGCATTAGCTGAAGGTAAGCTGCCAAGAGAAATAATGAGAAGTGCTAGTGGGAGTGAAAATCTAAAAGCTGAAAGTAATGTAATATTCGTACGCGATACTCTTGCTGAAGCACGTAGACTAGGGATATCCATTCCTAGGCTTGAATCTTTAGAGTCACCTATTTATAAATGATAATTGAAGATAAAAAACTATGAAGAGAGTTTTTTGATGTTATATTTACAAAAACAGGTTTTTATTGTAGAATGTATTAAAAGCAATGAAAAGAAGAGTAAATAAAATAATTCATTTTCAGAGAGCTCTAGATGGTGGGATTGAGCAATGGATTTTTATTGAAGAAGGTCTTGGAGCTGCACACTGAGTCTGCTTTGCAGAGGTAGGATGTGACGGAATACCCCGTTATAGGTATAGAGTATCTCGTTTTTTGATGTACTTGAAGAGGTGTATACGGCAACGCATACATAAACTGAGGTGGTACCACGAATTTATAACTTTCGTCCTCAAGATTAGAAATCTTGGAGGTGAAGGTTTTTTTTATTTGTATTAAGGCAATATCAAAGAAATAACAAGTAAATCCGCTTTCTTGCCTGATAAAATATTCATGGTAAATTTGAAAGTGATATTTTCTTTTATGTGCCTAAATTAATCAATAAATAAGTAAAGGTGGTAACAAAAATGTATGAGCAATATGAAAATATAAATGAATTAGAAAATATAATGACAAACGCAAATGAATTTATAACAGAGAGAATAAAAAAGTTAAATAAACTTAGTGAGTTAGGAATAAATCCATATCCTTATAATTACGATTTCAACAAAAAAACTTATACAAAAGAGATATGTGATAATTTTGATACTATTGATGAAAGTAAAGTGTTTTCTTTAGCAGGAAGAATAATGTTTCTTAGAAGAATGGGAAATGCAACTTTTGCTAATATAGTGGATGAAAGAGGAAATATACAAATATTCTTCAGTAAAAAGTTAATTGGAAGTGAAAATTATAATGTTTTAAAATTAATAGATGTCGGCGATATTATTGGGGTAGAGGGAAGTGTATTTAAGACTCAGACGGGAGAAATAACTATTAGAGCAAACAAATTTGAATTGTTATCTAAATCAATAAGAACCCTTCCTGAAAAATATCATGGAATTCAAGATTCAGATTTAAGACAAAGACATAGATCTTTAGATATGATAATGAATTCAGACGTTAAGGAAAGATTTATTAAACGTTCTAAAGCAATTACTGCAATTAGAGAGTATTTAAATAATATGAATTTTATTGAATGTGATACGCCTGTACTTGATACTAAATATGGTGGAGGAGAAGCAAAACCATTTAAAACTTTTGTTAATGATTTAGATTGTGAAGTATATATGAATGTTTCTCCAGAATTATATTTGAAAAGACTTATTGTTGGAGGAATAGAAAGAGTTTATACATTTGCAAGATCTTTTAGAAATGAAGGAATTGATAGAACACATTATCCAGAATTTACTCTAATGGAATGTTATATGTCTTATGCAGACTATGAAGATATGATGAGAATTATGGAAGGAATATATGAATATGTGTTTATGTCTGTTAATGGCTCTACTAAAATAAAATATGGTGAAGAAGAAATTGATTTTAAAGCTCCATGGAAGAGAGAAACTATGTGTAATCTTGTAAAACAAGATACAGGTATTGATGTAGAGAATTTAACTAAAGAAGAAATTATAAGTAAAATAAAAGAGAATTCTCTTTTGATTGAAGAGCAAAATGAAGGTTTAAATATAAATGAAGTTTCTAAAGGAGAATTAATAACAAATCTTTTTGAAGCATATAGCGAGAAGAAATTAATACAACCTACTTTTGTTATAGATTTTCCAAAAGAATCATCACCACTTTGTAAAGTTCATAGGGAAAATCCAGATTTAATTGAAAGATTTGAACCATATGCTTATGGAGTAGAGCTTGGAAATGCTTATTCAGAATTAAATGATCCATTAAGACAGCGTATATTATTACATGACCAAGCTGAAAAATTAAGAGGCGGACTAGAAACAGCAAGTCCAATGGATGAAGAATTTGCTATAGCTATTGATACAGCAATGCCACCAACTGGAGGTCTAGGCATCGGTATTGATAGAATGATAATGTTTTTAACTGGATCAAATACAATAAAGGATGTCATTGCATTTCCTTTAGTTAAAAGATAAAAATACTACAGATATTCAAACTTATGAGTATAGCTCGCCGAAATAAGAATTATGCTGTTGTTCCAGTTTCTAAGGAATTATGATGGATGATTCTAAGATTACAAGTTGCACCCAAGATGCTAGCCTCAAAGGCGAGCTTTGAACTAGCATACTTGGAACAACTTTTACTCTAATAATCAGAACCATCAAATTCCTAATGAAACATTTCATATTATGACCCTTGTGGTTACAAAAGCATAATCCCTATTTCTAGTTTAGAGATATTTTATAGTATGGCTTTAGCTTATAATTAGTTTGTTTTATAGAGAAACAAGAATAAAAACAAGTATATATTATAATAATGGACTTAAATAATTAACTGGAATACTTAGAGCAATAAGAGCTTTTGGTATTCCTTTTTTATTTTTATGAATGTACTAAGCTACTAAGCAATAGGG
>CAURJV010000056.1:0-34880 GCA_963524945.1 uncultured Clostridium sp. | reverse complement strand
ACAAAAGATTGTTTCTGTTATTAGAAGGTTAGATGATGCTAATGAAATCATCATTGCAAGAGGTGGAGAAGATGCAATCATCGTATAGATTAATAAAAAAGGATTTTGCAAAATCAGGAACAAGTAAAGTTATTTCAACAGAGTATGTTAGTAAAAAGGCAGCATCTGAAGAAATAGAAGAGGAAAAAGAGGATGAAGAAATTGTAGTAAAAGCTCCACAGATTGATCCAGAAGAACTCCTAAAAAGGTATGAAGATATTGGCCAAAGGATAATACAGGATGCTAAAAACGAAAAGCAGATTATTGTTTTAAGAGCACAAATGGATGCCAATGCTTCAGAGAAAAAAGCATATGAAAAAGGATATGCTCAAGGATTAGAAAATGGATATGATGATGGTTATAAGAAAGCTTATGATGAAACAATTGAAAGTGCAAGAGCAGAGGCGGCAGATATTGTTAATAAAGCGGAATTGATGCTAAAATCTGCTCATGAAAATTACGAGAGATATTTAGAAAGTAAGAAAAATGAAATAGTAAAGTTGGCACTAGAAATTGCTGAAAATATTACAAAGAAAACACTAAGTGCCAATGAAGCGATGAATAATATTATTGAAGAAGCCTTTAAGATTTCAAAAGGAGAAGAAAATGTTATTTTAAAGGTGAATTCAACCCATGTTGAGGAATTAAAATTGCAGGTGGAAAGATGGAAGGTATCATATAATATAAAAAATGAAATCTTTGTACTTGCAGATGATTTTATGGAACCTGGAAATGCAGTTTTAGAAAAAAACAGTGGTATAGTAAAAGTAGGCGTGGATATTGGAATGGAACAAATACGAAAAGCAATATTAGGTTAAGTGTAAAGGAGTAGTTCTAAATGCTGGATTTAGACTTGGATTTTGATAAACTTATTAAAAAAGTAAGTGATACTTCCACAATATATAGTGACGGCGTTGTTAAGAAAGTAATAGGACTTACGATTGAAGTACAAGGCATTAAGGCTTTTGTTGGTGAACTTTGCATAATATATAATGAGAAAAATGTTCCTGTAAATTGTGAAGTTGTTGGCTTTAGAGATGAGTTTGTAATTCTAATGCCACTTGATGAGCTTATAGGAATTTCGCCTGGATGTAGAGTTGTACCACAACGTAAGCCGCTGAGTGTAAAATGTTCAGATAAGCTACTTGGTCACATAATAGATGGACTTGGAAATCCTCTAGATTGTGATAGTATATCTATGGATGGAGAAGAATACCCTCTAGAAAATGATGCACCAGATCCATTAAAGAGAAAAAGAATAAAAGAAATAATGCCTACTGGAGTAAGAGCTATAGATGGTTTTTTAACCTGTGGAGATGGACAGAGAATTGGTATTTTTGCAGGTAGTGGAGTTGGAAAAAGTACTACACTAGGAATGATAGCAAGAGAGGCAGAAGCTGATGTCAATGTCATTTCACTTATTGGAGAAAGAGGTAGAGAGGTTCTGGAATTTATAGAAAATGATCTAGGGCCAGAAGGTATGAAAAAATCTGTTGTAGTATGTGCTACATCAGATAAGCCAGCCTTAATAAGACTCAAGGGAGCATTGACAGCTACTGCTATTGCCGAATATTTTAGAGATAAAGGTAAAAAAGTAATTCTTATGATGGATTCTGTTACTAGATTTGCAATGGCACAAAGAGAAGTTGGACTCGCAATAGGAGAGCCGCCAGCAACTAAGGGATATACCCCTTCGGTATTTGCAAAATTGCCTAAGCTCATGGAGAGATCAGGTACATCTGTGGATGGATCAATAACTGCTTTCTATACAGTGCTTGTTGATGGAGATGATTTTAATGAACCTATAGCAGATGCTGTTAGAGGAATATTAGACGGGCATATAGTTTTATCAAGATCGTTAGCTCATAAAAACCATTATCCGGCTATCGATATTTTAAATAGTGTCAGCAGACTTATGAACACGATAGCGCCAAAAGAGCACAAAGAAGCTGCATCTATGGCAAGAGATCTTTTAGCAACTTATAAGGACTCGGAGGATTTAATAAATATAGGAGCTTATGTTAAAGGGAGCAATAAAAAGATTGATATGGCAATTAGCTATAATGATGCATTAAATGACTTCCTATGCCAAGGAATTGATGAAAAAACGTCTTTTGAAGGTACACAAAATTCTTTAATATCAATGTTTAGATAATCAGGAGAAGTTACAAGTTGCAAACTGAAATTGTCAAGTTATGAGTGGAAAGTTGAAAGATATAAGAGGAAAGTGACAAGTTGTATGTGAAGTAATAATGACGAATGCTCAATGATAAATTGTGGATTGTAAACAGTGAATTGCGCATTGTGAATTATAAAAAGAAGGTGTGTTATTTTGGCTGAGAGATTTAAATTTGGCTTAGAAAAGCTCCTTGAAATGAGAATGGAAAAAGAAGAAGAAAGTAAGAAATTATTTACTGAAAGTCAGAGAGAAAAAAAGAAGATTGAAGAAAAGTTAGAAGAACTTAAGGCAAATTACCAGAAATATAATGGTATATCTTCAAATGAGGATGTTGTATATCAGAAATTAAAAAGATACTACATACAGGGAGTTCAAAGTGGAATAAAATCCACAGAGAAAGATTTAATAGTAAAAAATCAAGAAATTGAAAATAGAAGAAAAGATTTGACGGTTAAGCAGATGGAGAGAAAAACTGTTCAGACCTTAAAAGAAAAGAAGTATTCTGAATTTGTAAAAGAGCAGGATAGAATAGAACAAATCAATATTGATGAGTTAGCTCTTTATGCATATGTGAGAAATCAGAAAAATTAAAAATATTAATTTATGACTTAGAGATAGAGATGGAGTTAATTTTAGTTAAATTTCAACTTATAGAATTGGACTACTTGAAAGGAGGTGAAAATAATGGTTACAGCTACAAAAAGTTCAAATGATTCATCAAACAGTTTAGATAGCATGTTAAAGTCATTTACTTCTAATACAAATGCAAGTAAATCTTCCTTTGAAACTAGCAAGGCGTCAGCTAATGCATATACTTCTAAGAAAGATGATTTTAAAAATGTATTAAAATCCAAAAGTGATTCCAAAGATCACGACAATACTCAAAGTACATCAAATGTAGATGAAAAACAAAATTCAAATGTAGATGAAAAACAAAATTCAAATGTAGATGAAAAACAAAATTCAACTGGAGTTGAAGATATTGATAAGGATACAAAAGTATTAAATGAAAAGCTTGAGGAATTAGAAAAGGAAAGTAAGACAGCATCTAAGGATAAACTGAAGGACATATTATCAGAATTATTAAGCCTACTAGCTAAATTGGGAATAAAGCAAGATAGTATAAGTGCAAATGGAGCAATTAATTCTAAATTGGGAGTTGATGGAACTAATAGCACATTATCTAATGGTGGTTTAAATAGTATTATGGAAAAGATAGTTGAGTTACTAAAAAATGATTCCGTAAAGAGTAAGTTAGATGTTAGTTCTTTAAACTTAATGGAAAAACTTTTAGGAAATTTGAATGGGAGTATTAAAGAAAATGCTACAGAATCTACTAAAAGTAATTTAAAAGGAATAATGTCTGAAATATCTGATTTGCTAGAAAATAAGCAGAATGCAGGTAATAAAGTTTTAACACTTGAAGATATGCTAAGCAAAAATTATTCTCAAGACAATGGTGAAAGCGAAGATTCTTCAGCATCAAAAAATAATACTCCGACAGCTTCAAAAGAGGAAAAGTTTTTAAATTCCTTAGTTGATGATAATAAGGATGATTCCTTAAACAAAATTAACTTATTTGCATCTAGAGCTTCAGCAATACAGAATCAAAGTGTAAATAACGCTAGAGGACTTACAATTAATAAAGCTACTTTTGCTGATGATTTAATAAAAGATGTTAAGTTTATGAATACTAATTCACTAAAGGAATTAACTGTAAAAGTAAACCCAGGGAATTTAGGGGAGATAACTATAAAACTTGTTCAAGAGGATGGCTTAATAAAAGCGAACCTAAAAGCTAATTCAAAAGAAACAAGTGCTTTGATTTCACAAAATTTATCAGATATTAAAAAGCAGCTTGGAGAGCAAAACTTGAAAATAGCAGATGTAAATATTGATCTTTATCAAGATGATACTACATTTTTTAGCGATCAAAGTTTTGGTGGACAGCTTTCAGAGGAACAAAGAAGAAACAATACTAGAAATAGTAATGCAGGAAATAATTTAGCAGCCAGTGAAGAAGATTTAGTGGAGAATATTGAAGCTAATGATAGTAATATAGAATTTTTTGCATAGGAGGTAGAAGTATGAGTACTACATTAAGTCCATTAAATGATTCAACAGTAAATGTTGCGAGTTCAGGGACAACTGATAAAGTAACTAAGATTTTAAAGAAAACAGATAATACTATGGATAAAAATTCATTTTTAAAAATATTATCTGCTCAATTAAGTAATCTGGATCCAACCCAAAATCAAGATTCTAGTGCGTATGTAAGTCAAATGGCTCAATTTGCATCCATGGAACAAATGCAGAATTTAAATACTACTATGTCAGATTCATCATACCAGCAAATGGTTGGTAGAACAGTAATAACTAATGAAAAAGACGATAATGGCTCATATATACAAGGCTATGTAACTCAAGTGTTAAAAGAATCTGGTGGAACATATTTGAACATGTTAGTTAATGGAAAAGAAGAAAAAGTTGCTGTTGAAAATATAATCGGTACTGTGCAAGCTACTGATTCCAATACTAACGCAAATAGTAGAACTGCTCTTAATTCTGATTTCTTAGCTGCTTCAGCTTTAGCTAATAAGCAAGAAAAAGTTGTGATAGCAACTTTAGATGATAATAAGAAGACTGTTTTAATAAAAGGAAAGATTACTGGTGCTTATATTGATACTGTCAGCGGTCCTACTGTAAAGATAAAAGTTGATGTTTTGGACGATAACGGTAAGCCAACAGGACAAACTAAGACTTATGATTATGGAGATATAGTAAGAGCTGGTGATTTGGCGGACGATGATATGAAAGTGAATTTAAATAGCACTACTACTAACGGAAGTACAAGTGAAACAGGTACAAACAGCTCAAGTAACAGTAGTTCTAGTGGTAGCGGAACAACTACTAATTCTAGCTCGACAGGTACTAATACAAATAGTGAAACATCAAATAATGCTACAAGTACTAATACAGGAACAGCAAGTAATACTGGGACTGCAACTAATTCCACAAACACTAATACCGAAGCAGAAAATAATACTGCAAGTGCATCTTCAAATGGCACAGTAAATACAATTTCAAGTGCAACTAGTGATTCGACAGCTACAGAAAATGCAATTTTAGCTAAAATAGCAGGTGTATAAATGAGTTATAGAATTATTAATGGGCAAGCTTATTCTGTAGGGAATATTGGGCAATTTGCAAATTCTCAGAAGGCTATAGGTGATAATCCTAATAGCAAACAGAAGGAAACAAGATTTCAGGACGTACTGGATAGTGTTAAAAGTAAAGATCAGAGTTTTACTGTATCAAAACATGCTGCTTCAAGATTAAATGAGATTAATTTTACTAAAGAAGATATGGAACAAATACAAAAGGGTTTTAAAATAGCTCAAGATAAAAATTCTAAAAATACAGTTATGTTGTATAAAGATATTGCATTAATTGCTAGTGTTGAAAATAAGACTTTAATAACAGCTGTAGAAAAGGATAGAGCAAAAGATAATATATTTACGAACGTAGATAGCGTAGTGATTTTATAGGCTGGACCTAAAAGGAAGCCTAAGCTTGTTGAACGATAGAGACAAGTTATGATTAAAAATATTGGGAGGTATGTTTATGTTAAGATGTATGTATTCTGGGATAAGCGGAATGAAGGTTAACCAAACTAAATTGGATGTTATAGGTAATAATATAGCAAACGTAGGAACAACAGCATTTAAATCTTCAAGTGCAAGATTTAAGGATATGCTTTATCAAAATTCTTCAGAGGCAACAGCACCGACTTCAGTGCTTGGAGGTACAAATGCTAAGCAGATAGGATTGGGAGCACAGGTTTCAAGTATTAACAAAGTTATGGGACAAGGCAATGCATTATCAACAGGTAGAAGCCTTGATGTATGTATTGATGGTGATGGATACATGGTAGTATCTAAAGGAGATTTGAATTCTGGAATTGGTGCTAATCAAAGTACTGGTGCACCAGATACAGCGGCTTCTGACGCTACAGGAGAAATTTCAGAAACCTTGTTTACAAGAGATGGAAATCTTACATTGGACTACCAAGGAAATTTGCTAACATCTGATGGACATAGAGTAATGGGATATTATTTAACCAGCACTACAAATTCTGGTGGAACTGCTAGTGCTAAAAGTTTAGCTTATGATTCAACAAATAATGTTATAAATGCTAACTATGTAAATGCAGACTCTAAAGATTTAGCAGTGTCAGATAGTACAATGAGACCTTTGGTTATACCAGATAGTGTTACTATTTCAGGAACACCAGGTGCAGCAGGTGCGGTAACACAGCCTGTTAAGAAATTTGAAATCGGAAAAGATGGTGTTATTACAGCTGTATTAGGAGATGGTAAGAGAGCTGCAATTGGTCAAATTGCTATGGCAAGTTTCAAAAATCCAGAAGGATTGACTGATCTTGGTGGTAATATGTGCATAAATTCTTCTAATTCAGGTCCTATAGTTTATAAAACTGGAAAGGTAGCGACTAGCGGATCATCTTCGACAACTACTCCAACTGGAAATCAAGGTGGCTTTGGATCTTTAATTCAAGGAGCACTTGAAGGTTCAAATGTAGATTTAACAGAACAATTTACAGATATGATTACAGCAACTAGAAGTTTCCAAGCTGCATCAAAGATGGTAACTACAGGAGATGAAATTCTACAAACAATCACTGGTTTAATGAGATAATCTAGGTAATAAAAGATAGTTAATATTATATTAAAGCAGGTTGGGTGAAAGCCCAACTTGCAATAAATATTAATAGAATATTTTACTTAATTAGTAATATGGTTTATAGTGCACAATTCACAATGCACAATTGGTAAGTTATTGTATTATCAAAAACCTATATACTTTAAATAATATAGTGAATATAATAATAATTAAGTGTGTATTGTGAACTGTACAGTTTATTATTAAAGGGGGAGAATTTTATGATAGATGTAACTGGGATGAACCATGAGCACTTCATATTAAATGCAGATCATATTGAAAAAATAGAAGAAGTGCCTGAAACAATAATTACATTAACCAATGGAAGAAAATATATAGTACTTGAAAGCGTAGAAGAAGTTAGACAGGCTGTTATAAAATACAAAAACAAAATTTTTACTTATAAGATATAATTATAATAAGTTTATGAAAGTAAAGTGAAACTTAGCTTCAGAGGGAGATTTGTAGGTGCCCCTTGAGGGTGGATTTTCCACTGAAGATTAGTTGAACTTATCTAGGGTCGTGCCACTGTTATCTCCCACTGTAATAGAAGATGGGAGTGCTACAGTGGATAGACATCAGATAAATCTAATAATAAAAAGGTTAATACTTTAATTGTTGCAAGTGGTAAGGAGTGGTAATAGTGGCTTTAGGAAAAGGTAAGGACAAGGAAAAAGAAAAAGGTGAAAAGACAGGTAAAAGTAGTAAAGGTCTTATGATAGTTTTATTTATTTTAGGATTATTAGTATTGGGATCAGCAGCATTCGGTGGAATGTATTTATTTTTCAAAACCCAAAAAACAGTAGATGCTCAAGAAGTTGTTGTTGAAAATGAGTATATGGATTTAGCTGAATTCACAGTAAATTTAGGTGATGAAGGTGGCAAAAGATTTTTTAAGGGGGAACTTTCTTTAGGTTATGATAAGACTAAAACTAAACTAAAGGATGAATTAACAGCTAATCAAGTAGTTGTAAGAGATGATATTATATTTTTCTTTAAGAGCCAAAAAGCTGATTATTTAAATAACGTGGCGAATAAGGATGCTATAAAAAGACAATTAATTGATTCGATCAATAAAGATTTAACAAAAGGGAAGATTACTGATGTTAGATTTAAAAGTATGATAATTCAGTAGGTAATAGAGATGAATTTTGGATTTTTAGGAATGATTGTACAGCTTATTTTGGCCTTGGGAGTTACTTTAGGATTAATATTTTTAAGTTTTAAGTTAGCAAATTCAAAATTTAATGTTATTAATAGTAATAAATATATAAAGGTTATTGAAAGGGTACAAGTAACAAAAGATAATTCTATATTAATAGTTAAAATCGGAGAAAAAGGATATATAATGACTAGTACTGCAGGCCATATGGAAAAATTATCAGAGTTATCAAAAGAAGAAATTGATAATATTGAAGAAGATAAAAATAAAGCATCGCAGGAAATGGCAGAATATTATACTAATTTAATATTAAAATCTAAAAAGAACTTTTCTAAGATTACAAAGAATATAAAATCAAAGGAAGAGAAGCATGAAAAAGAATAGAAAGAGAATTGCATTTACCTTCATGATGGCTCTTGGGATTATGATATTTTGCACTATAAGTGCATCTGCAGCTCCAAGTAGTACAAGCGTGCCGCAACTAAATATATCTTTTGGAGATGGAAGTAACGCACCTCAGGATTATGTGTCAAGTATTAAAATATTAATATTTTTTACAATCCTATCATTATTGCCATCAATAGTGATAATGATGACATCTTTTACCAGAATAGTTGTAGTTCTTTCATTTCTTAAGAGCGCAATGGGAGTACAACAAGCTGTTCCAAATCAGATATTGACGGGACTTGCTATATTTTTAACTTTGTTTATTATGAATCCTGTTTATAATGAGGTAAATACTAAAGCAATACAACCATATTTAGAGAATAAAATAACTCAGGAGCAAGCTTTTGAAGAGGCATCTAAACCTTTAAAAGCATTTATGCTTAAACAAACGAGGGAAAAGGACTTAGAGTTATTTGTTGAAATAGGTGGAGTAGATAAAGAGAATTTAACAAAAGAGAATGTTTCATTTACAACATTAATTCCAGCCTTTGCGATAAGTGAATTAAAGACAGCCTTTCAAATAGGATTTTTAATATATTTACCGTTTTTAGTTATAGACATGGTAGTATCTAGTGTTCTTATGTCTATGGGTATGTTTATGTTACCTCCTACAATGGTATCATTGCCTTTTAAATTGATATTATTTGTAATGGTAGATGGTTGGTATTTACTGGTAAAATCTTTAATACAGAGTTTTATGTGAGGTGAAATAAGATGACGCAGACAATGCTTAATGCTGTAGTTAAGGATACAATAATAACAGCGGCGAAAGTATCAGCACCTATATTAATAGTAGTTCTAGTGCTGGGGTTAGCTATAAGTATTATACAAGCTACAACTCAAATACAAGAGCAGACATTAACATTTGTTCCTAAGTTAATAGCAGCAGCAATTGTTGGAATATTTTTAGGAAGCTGGATGCTTGAAACAATTATGTCTTTCACAACCAGGATTTTTGATTTGATTTCAAAAGTTATTACATAGGAGGTAGGACAGTATGGTGGATATATCCTACTTTCTTGCATTGTTTCTAATTTTTTTGAGAATAACTTCATATTTTATAGCTGTTCAAATATTTTTTCCATCTGGAACACCTCAAGTTATGCAAGGAGTATTTTCGCTTATATTATCATTTGGAATTGTAGCAGGGATAGATCATTCTGCAATAAGTGCTGTAAATAGCGGGTATATGTTGACTTTTTATGCTATAAGCGAAATAATGTCTGGCTTAATATTGGGGTATATAACAAATTTGATTTTCCAAGTAGTAAAGCTAGCAGGAGAATGGATGGATATCCATGCAGGTTTCTCTATGGTATCAGTATTAGATCCAACAACTCAGACTACATCGACGTTACTTGGAAATTTATCGTATTTTATTTCTTTAGCTTTCTTTTTTATAGTGGATGGACATCATGTTGTCATAAATATGCTGGTTGAAAGTACAAAGATAGTACCTATTGGTAAAACTATAGTCTACCAGGAAACTTTAATGGGCGTTATGAAAACTATTTTTAGCTATTTTGCTTTAGGCGTTAAAATAGCAATACCAATAGTTTTGATAATAGTTATAACTGATGTATGTTTAGGGTTAATTTCCAGAACAGTACCAACAATTCCAATTATGATTTTTGGGATGCCAATAAAAAATTTATTAGGACTTATTACATATATTATACTGCTTCCGTTAATGTTAAAGTTAATTGGAACAGCTATATACAATCTGCCAAGTATTTTCCGGGAAATAGTTAATTTAATACCGGCAGTACCCTTAGTTTTAATTTTTGCTGGTGATGATAAAACTGAAGAAGCAACGCCTAAAAAAAGATCAGAATCTAGAAATAAAGGACAAATAGCTAGAAGTAAAGATGTATCAGTAGCAATTACAATGGTTATTTGCACGTTATTAATATCATCTTTATGGGGAATGTTAACAAATGGATTTAAAGATGTTTTGATCTATTTTTTGAATTTTCCAATGATAAAAGATTTTGATAATGCAACTATTTCCAATTTGGCAATTACTACTGTTATAAAGATAGGAAGTTATTTATTACCTTTTGCATTACCTATAATGGTTGGAGGAATTATTGCAAGCTTACTGCAAACAGGTTTTATAATAACAGCTGAACCATTAAAGCCATCCTTTGGAAAATTAAATCCCTTAAATGGATTAAAGAACATGATATCCAAAAGGAGTATGGTAGATTTATCTAAAAATTTAATTATAATAACAATAATATCAATTATTTGTTATAAATACATAGCAGGAAACTATCAAAGTATATTAGGAATTTCAAATTTATATCTACCTTCCCTAAGCGACGAAGTTAAAAATTTAGTTGTAGGAATTTTTAAGCAGATATGCATTGTATTGGTAATTATTGCAGCAATTGATTATTTTCTCCAAGTTAGAATGCATAATAAAGAGATGAGAATGACTAAGCAAGAAATTAAAGATGAATACAAACAATCTGAAGGAGATCCTAAGCTAAAAGGGAAAATTAAGCAAAGGCAAAGGGAGTTGGGAATGAAAAGAATGATGCAATCTGTTGCAGATGCTACAGTTGTAATAACAAATCCTACTCACTTAGCAATTGCTATAAAATATGAAGAAGGAAAAGATATGGAAGCACCTAAAATTGTGGCGAAAGGTGCTGATTATGTAGCATTTAAAATAAAAAGTATTGCGAAAGAAAATGAAGTCTCAGTTATTGAAAATAAGCCTCTTGCAAGGCTTATGTACGATAGGGTAGAAATAGATGACGATATACCGCAAGATTTATATCAAGCTGTAGCAGAAATATTGGTAGTGGTAATGAAACTTAAGAAAAAATAAAGTTTGATAATTTGAAAAAAGGGAGGTTTGAACTTTGGAGTTTGGCAATAGAAAATTAAGGGTAAAAGATAATCTAGATGTATTAATTGCATTTGGTGTTATAGCTATAGTTCTTATGATAATAATACCTTTGCCTAAACAATTAATCGATTTACTTTTAGCTTTAAATATAACAATTTCTATAATTATAATTTTAATTACAATGTTTACAACGAATGTATTGCAGCTTTCAGTCTTCCCTACATTATTGTTGGTTACAACATTGTTTAGATTAGCACTTAACATATCTTCAACAAGACTAATACTTACAGAAGCAGATGCAGGAACTATTATAACAGCTTTTGGAAATTTTGTTATACGTGGAAATTATGTAGTTGGTATTATAATATTCTTAATCATAGTAGTAATTCAATTTATGGTTATTACTAACGGTGCAGGGAGAGTTGCTGAAGTATCGGCAAGATTTACACTTGATGCAATGCCAGGTAAGCAAATGAGCATTGATGCTGATTTAAATTCGGGAATAATAGATGAGGCTATGGCAAAGAAGAAGAGAAAAGATCTGCAATCAGAAGCAGATTTTTACGGTGCTATGGATGGTGCATCTAAGTTCGTTAAAGGTGATGCGGTAGCAGGTATTGTAATTACTATTATAAACATCGTTGGTGGTATGATAATTGGCGTACTTCAAAAAAATATGACTGCAGCAGCAGCAGCTCAAACATATACGATTTTATCTGTTGGAGATGGTCTTGTGAGCCAAGTTCCAGCACTACTAGTGTCAACAGCTTCAGGTATTTTGGTAACACGTTCAGGTAGTGAAGAGAATTTAGGAAATACACTATCAGCTCAATTAACAGCTTTTCCGGTGGCTACAGGGATTGCAAGTGCGATTATGTTATTTCTGGGCATTATACCTAGCATGCCTAAAGTTCCATTTTTTGCAGCATCTTTAGCAATGGGTGTATTAACTTATTTACTTTATAAAGATGTAGCTGCTAAAGAGATACAGGAATTTGTATCAGAGGAAGAAGAAATTATTCAAGCAGAGCGTAAAGAGCCGGAAAATGTTATGAATTTAATTTCTGTAGAACCAATGGAAGTTGAAATAGGATATGGACTTATACCTCTTGCTGATGAAGCATCCGGTGGAGATTTACTTCAAAGAATAGCATCTGTTAGAAGACAATGTGCTATAGAAATGGGTATTGTTGTTCAACCTATAAGAATTAGAGATAATCTTCAGTTGAAGACAAATGAGTACATAGTAAAAATTAGAGGAACAATGGTTGTTACTTCTGAATTAATGCCAAGTATGCTTCTTTGCATGGATCCAACAGGAGAAAATTCAGAGATGCCTGGTATAAAGACAATTGAGCCGACTTTTGGACTTCCAGCAGTCTGGATAAATAAAGATCAAAGAGAAGAAGCTGAAATTAAAGGCTTAACTGTAGTTGATCCAACTACAGTAATGGTAACTCACTTAACTGAAACTATAAAGAGCCATTCATATGAATTGCTTGGAAGACAAGAAGTTAAACTTATTGTTGATAATGCGAAAGAAAAGTATAGTGCAGTTGTTGAAGAGCTTATACCAGACTTGCTAAGTATTGGAGAACTTCAAAAAGTACTACAAAATTTACTTAGAGAAAAAGTTCCTATTAAAGATATTGTTACGATAATGGAATCTTTAGCAGATAACGCTAAAAATACTAGAGATTTAGAAGTTTTAACTGAATACGTTAGATTTGCATTAGCTAGAACTATTTGTAACCAAGTCGTTGATGAGAATAGGACAATTACGGTAGTAACTTTAGATCCTAGTATAGAAGAAATAATGGCCAATAATACTCAGAAATCAGTCCAAGGATCTTTCCCAACAGTAGATCCAGATACAACTACAAAAATACTTACGGGAATTAAGAATACTGTAGAATCAGTTTATTTTTACAACAATCAACCGCTTATACTTGTTTCGCCAAATATAAGAGCTGTATTTAGAAAGCTAATCGAAATGGTATTTCCTCACATTATGGTAATTTCTTTAAATGAAGTGCCAAATGATGTTCAAATTAATAGTGAAGGAGTCGTAAGAATATAGATGATTATAAAAAAATATCTTGTAGCAAATATGAACGAAGGTTTGACTCGTATTAGATATGAACTAGGAAAAGATGCTATTATTATAAGTCAGAGAAAAGTTAGAAAACCAGGATTAAAGGGACTATTTTCTAAGAAAGTAATAGAGGTTACGGCAGCTATTGAAAATTCTCAAAATGATGATAATGGTAATTCAAATAAGTATAGCAGTAAATACAATAAAAGGGATGAAGAGTTTCAAAATTCATTAGAAAGTATTAAAAAATTAATGCAGGATGAAGTATCAGTTTCAAAAGATTCAAGGGAAATTAATAAAGCTGATACAATAAGAGATAAGATATTAGAGCATAATGCTAATCTTGAAAAGGAAGCAGCTAGTAGTAACAGATATGAAGAAATTATAGGTAAACAGGAAATCAAAAGTAGTGTTATAAAAATGGAAGATAGTATTAAAGAAAAAAAGGACACGGATTATATAAATAATGCTAGAAATAATGAGGCGAATATAGAATCAATACATAAAGAAGTTAATGAATTAAAGAGTCTGTTAAGCAAGGTTATAAAAAATACTTCTAACGAAGATGTATCAGTAAACTTTATAAAAGAAAGACTAAAAAGTTTGGATATTGATGAAGAATTGCAAGATGGAGTAATAGAGTCAATAGAGAATATTAATTCTGATGAGACTTTAAATGAAGTAGAAGCTTTAAGAGAAGTTTTTGAACGAGATATATTAGTATCCACTAAGAGCCTGAGTGGACGTGTAGTATTAGTAGGGCCAACTGGTGTAGGGAAAACAACTACAATAGCAAAGCTTGCTGGAAGACTTGCACTTATCGAAAAAAAGAAGGTAGGATTAATTACAGTAGATACATATAGAATTGGAGCTATTGAGCAACTTAAAACATATGCAGAAATAATGAATATACCATTTAAAGTTGTAATTACAATGAAGGAAATGGAAGATGCGATTGAAGCAATGAGTAACTGTGACGTTGTTCTTATAGATACTACAGGAAGAAGTAGCAAAAATGCTATGCAAATTTCAGAGCTTAGAGCATTTGTGCAAAAAGCAAATCCTGACCATGTAAATATGGTAATAAGTGCAACTACTAAAAATAGTGATATAAAATCCATACTTACAGGTTATTCAGGACTTGAGTACGATAATATCATTATTACTAAACTTGATGAAACTACAGTGTATGGTTCTTTATATAATATTGCTAAAATTGCAAACAGACCAGTTAGCTTTGTAACTATAGGGCAAAATGTTCCAGATGATATAATGGTGCCTACAAAGGAAGAAATTGCTAATTTTATCCTAGGGGAGGAGATTTTATGCTAGATCAGGCTGAATCATTACGAAAATTGATTAACAATGAAGAACAAGAAGTAAAGAAGACAACTACAAAAATTATAACAGTAACGTCTGGAAAAGGTGGAGTTGGAAAAAGTAATTTTGTTGTGAACCTAGCAATATTACTTCAAAACAAAGGAAAGAAAGTTTTGATTTTTGATGCTGATTTAGGCATGGGAAATGATGATGTATTGATGGGATTATATCCCAAGTATAATATATTTGATATTATATTTACTGGTTTGGAAATAAAGGATATAATTATAACAGGAACCAATGGAGTTGATTTAATTCCAGCAGGATCAGCTTTAAGCAAAGCTCAAGAGTTAGAAGAAGATCAGAAGAAATTATTTATAGAAAAGCTTGAAATGTTAGATGAGTATGATTATATATTAATGGACACAGGAGCTGGAGTTAATAAAGATGTCTTATCTTTTATAGCAGCTTCAGAAGAGTTGATTATTGTAACTACTCCTGAGCCTACGTCGTTAACAGATGGATATAGTTTAATTAAAGCGACAGATCACTATAATCTTAAGACTAAGGCAAAAATAATTGTAAATAAAGCCTTTACTAAAGAGGAAGGTGAAGAAACTTATAATAAATTTAATAGGGCAGTTACTAAATTTTTAAAGATAGATGTTGAATATTTGGGATGCATATTAGAAGATAAAAAATTAGTGCAAAGTGTTAGGCAGCAAAAACCTTTTGTTATATTATATCCTAATTGTGATGCATCTAGAGATATAGAAAAAATAGCTTCGAAACTTTTAGGACAAGAAGTGGATTTATCAGATGGGGCAAGAGGAATGTTTAAGAGATTATTTAATATATTTTCATAGGAGGATTTTAAGGTGCTTAATTTTAACTTGAAAGTTAATGATAGAGTGGAAGTAATAATTGGAGAAAAAGCATATAAAGCTCTAATAATGGATGTAGAGGATGACTTTTTAAAAATGAATGTTCCCGTTTGTGACGGTGATTATTTAATGCTTCATTCAGGGGAAAAGATCGAATTGAATACTTACTTAAGTGAAAATGGATGCTTTAATTTTTCATGCGAAGTGATTTCAAGAGGTAAAGAAGGAAGCATAATATATTATAAAATCTCAACACCATTTAATATTGTAAAAATACAAAGAAGGAATTTTTTTAGAGTTGGGTTACTGAATCCAGTTCAATATAAAAAAATTACTGGGGTGGATGAAGAAGATATTCCTAAGATACCTTATAAAGATGGATTAATGGTTGATTTGAGTGCTGGTGGATTGAAATTTAAAATAAATGAAGAAATTGCTAAAGAAGATTTGCTCTTAGTTAGCTTAAAATTAAGTAAAATTGAACTTGAGATTAAATGCGATATTGTAAGAATTGAAAATACTCCAGATAAAGAAAAATTATGTGGAGTAAGATTTATTGATATTACTCCAGCTCAAAGTGAAAAAATAATTCAAGAACTTTTCGAAATAATGAGAAGGCAAAGAGCTACTACGTAAATGTGTGAAATTTTGAATAAACTATATCTAAAGAATGTTTTAATATTGTATATTAAATTATAAAGTTAAAATACAATAAGATGAAAAATATTATAGATTAAGAGTAAGAATAAAACAACTGTGGATATATATTGAAAAACGAATTTAGGGGGAGGTAATAAGGGTATGCACGCATTAAAAGACGTTGATGGAAAAGAGCAAATAATACAAGAATATATCCCGTTAGTAAAGTATATTGCCTCGAGGGTTATGTTTGGAAAAAACAAATATATGGAATATGAGGATTTAGTTAGTTATGGTATGGTCGGACTTATGGATGCATTAAATAAGTTTGATAATACGAAGGGGATGAAGTTTTCATCATATGCGTCTATAAGAATAAAAGGTGCTATGATAGATGAACTTAGGAAAAATAGGCCCATATCTAAAGGTGCAATGGATAAACTGAATAGATATAATAAAGCAATCGATACATTGCAGTTAGAATTATTAAGAGAACCTACAAATATTGAGATTGCAAAGTACCTTGGAATGTCTATAAGTGAAGTAGCAGAAGTTGAAAATTATATAAATTATATTTCGATGGTATCGCTAGAGAATGTGATTTTTTCGGATGATGAGGATGTAAACCTTATTGGAATTATAGAAGATAAAAATAGTCCAAGTCCTGATAATCATCTACAAGATAAAGAACAATTAGAGATTTTAACAAAGGCAATAGATCTCCTCAAAGAAAAAGACAGAATTGTATTAAATCTTTATTATTATGAGGGGTTAACTTTAAAAGAAATAGGAACAGTGCTAAGTGTTTCTGAGTCTAGAGTTTGTCAATTACATAGTAGGGCTATTAGTAGCTTGAGAGAATGCATGAGAAAATTGCATTATATTGATTAAAAACATACTTAACATAAATTTCATTATAAGTTGAACTGAGGTGTTTTATGCCATTAATATTACTGATAATAGGATTCAGTTTAATAATTTATAATTATGGAGCTATCAAAAGAGAAAATAATATAAGCAAAGAAGATGATGGATTAAATATATCATTTCAAAGTGTATTACAAGATAGTAAAGAAGAATTAAATGATTATAAAATGGAAATAGGACTTTTAAGAAGAGATATTGCAGAAAGTCTAACTGAATTACAGGAAGAAATTATTAAAATAAAAAGTGATTTAAAAGAGCTTAAGAATGGTGAAGAAGGATACGAAAATAAAGAAGATCTAGAAATTGAAGATTTTCTAGATAAATATGATATAGATGACAGCATAAATTATGGCGAAGATCATAAAAAATCTAAAAGGCTGTACGTTGTGGATGATAGTATAATGGATCTAGATGAAGAGTATACTGAATCTTTTACAGATACTGATACATACGAAGAAATCGGAGTGCTATCTGAGATTAATTTTTCAGAAAGTGAAGATAGTAATAAAACGCAGAGCATAAAAAGACTTTTAAATGAAGGATTAGCAGAAGATGAAATATGTCGCAAATTATCTGTGAGTAAGGGGGAAGTATTATTAGTAAAAGGCTTATTCAAAAAATAAAAAACAAATTTATATTTCTCATGGATAAGAAGATCTTATTGGGTATAGGGATAGGATTGGTTTTAGGAGTTATATTTATGTTTGGATATAAATATACTGCTAGTCTTTCGGATAGTCAGATAGAGGAAAAGGCTAGAGCCTTAGGTATGATTTATGAAAGTGAACGTAAATCTATTTTGAAAGGGGACAATTAAAGTGATAAGAGGATTCTATACTTCTGTTTCAGGATTAATAGCACTTCAAAATGATCAGGAAGTTGCAACTAATAATATAGCTAATGTTAATAATACAGGATATAAAAAGCGTGAACTTACAAAAAGTAGTTTTGAAGATGTGATGATATCTAACAGACAAAAGCTTGTAGGAGATAAATACGTTAAAAACGATATTGGTAATTTAAATATGGGTGTAAAAGTTAATGATGTTGAAACAGTTTTTACACAAGGAGCGTTTAAATCAACAGATAGCATGACAGATTTTGCTATAGATGGCAGAGGATTTTTTGTAGCTCAAGATGGGAATAAAGAAGTTTACACAAGAGATGGAAATTTCAAAATTAATAATCAGGGATATCTAATAACAAATGATGGATCACAAGTATTGGGAATAAATAATTCTACAGGGGCTAGAGAACCAATATATGTTGGTGATTCAAAGTTTTCAATAGATGGCGAAAATAATATTAATATCGAGGGAGTTGGAGCTGCAGATAAGTTATTAACAGCAGACTTTCAAAATTATAATAATTTAGAACCAATCGGTGATAACTATAGTACCATGGATAATCCAATTTATAATGCGAAAGTAAATGTAAGGCAAAACTTTCTTGAAAGTTCGAATGTTGATCCATCAACAGAAATGGTAAAACTTATGGAAATAAAAAGGCAGTTTGAAACAAATCAGAAATTTGTTAAGATGCAGGATGAAACTGTGCAAAAGGCTGCAAGTGAATTAGGTCGAGTATAAGGGGGAGAAAATTATGTTTAATATTTTTGCTACAGCAAAGAGTGGAATGAATGCGTATCAAGAGAAGCTAGATTATCTTTCTAATGACCTAGTTAATATCTCAACAACAGGTTATAAGAGTACAGATGTAAACTTTAAAGATTTGTTGACCGAATCACTGGATAGAAGAGGAACACCTCTTGTGGAAAAAAAGGCCATTACTGGAACTGGAGTTAAACTAGGGGTAAATTATGCTGATAATAAACAAGGGAATCTCTTAACAACAGGTCAAAAAACAGATCTTGCTATAGATGGAAAAGGATACTTTGCGCTTTCAAAAGAAGATGGTAGCATAGTATATACTAGAGATGGTAATTTTAAAATAGATTCAAATGGGGCTTTAGTAGACTCAAATGGAACTAAAGTTTATGTTCAATATGAGAATGGATTTTCAGAGGGAAATCCAGCGTTAGACAGAGAGAAGATGTCTATAGATAAAGATGGAGGAATATCCATGGAAGTCAATGGACAAGCAACTAAAATAGGTACAATCCCTGTCTTTACAGCTATAGGTGATAAGAGCTTTATACCTATAGGAAATAGTTATTTTGTTCCAAGCTCAGATGCACAAGTTACATTAAGTAGTAACTATAATATAGAACAAGGTATGTTAGAAGGCTCAAATGTAGATGCAGGAGAAACATTTTCAGATATAGTATTGACACAGAGAGCTTTTCAACTTAGTTCAAAGGCTGTAACTACAGCGGATGATCTTTGGAGTATGATAAATAATATGAGATAATTAAAACAAGAATAATATAGGTTTTAGATAAATTAGATATATGTTTGTTGAAGATGGAAGAGTGAAATCTCTAAATATTTTCAACCAATATATCTAATTTTTTTAGTTTGCAGTAAGTTATTTATAGTATTTGTTTTGTAAACAATACTGTAAATACAATTAACGCTTTACAATAATTAACTTTATAAGTAAAATAAATATGTGTGAATTAAGTAATATACTTGTTCTAATATGTCAATTTATATAAGGCACAATCAAAAAAATAGCAATTTCATTATTTTCATGTGCCTAATGTACTAAAGTAAAACAAAAATTTAGGAGGAATTATTTTGGAAAATGTAGTTTACGTAACTGGACATAAAAATCCTGATTCAGACTCTATTTGTGCTGCATATGGTTACGCAGAGTTTAAAAATAAGACAGGTAATATTCCAGCTATACCTGTGAGATTAGGAAATGTAAATGCAGAAACACAATTTATATTAGATCATTTTGGTGTTAAGGCTCCAAGACTTTTAGAAACAGTTAGATTAAAAGTTGAAGATTTAGATATTGATACAATTGGACCTATAACTTCTAATATTTCTTTAAAAGCAGCATGGAATATAATGAGAGACAATCATTTAAAGTCATTACCTGTAATTGGAAAAGATGGCAGATTAGTAGGAATACTTTCGATTTCAAACTTAACTTCATCATTTATGGATATATGGGATAACAATATATTAGGTAAAAGTAATACATCAATTGAGAATATATTAGATACACTTTCTGCTACTAGTGTATATATAAATGAGAAGTGTAAGACATTCCAAGGGAAAATTACTGTTACAGCAATGCAGCCAGACAGTTTAAAAGAAATTGTAGATAAAGATGATATTGCCATTGTAGGAGATAGACCAGATGTACAAGAAGCTTTAATTGATATTAATACATCATTAATAATCATTACAGGAGCACATAAGCTTGCTGAAAATTTACTTTCTAAAGCTAAAGAAAAAGGAGTTACTATAATAAGTACACCTCATGATTCTTTTACAGCTTCAAGATTATTAATCCAAAGTATACCTGTAAGTCATGTTATGGCTACTAAAGATTTAATATCATTTTCTAAAGATGATTTAGTTGATGATATCAAAGATATTATGGCTGAAACTAGATATCATAGCTATCCTGTAACTGATGAAGATGGAAGAGTAATAGGAACTGTTTCAAGATATCACCTTATTTCAAAGCATAAGAAAAAGGTTATTCAAGTAGACCATAATGAAAGAGGACAGTCAGTTGATGGATTAGAAGATGCTGAAGTACTTGAAATTATAGATCACCATAGAGTTGCTGATATACAAACAAGTAATCCTATATTCTTCAGAAATGAGCCACTAGGAAGTTCTTCAACTATAGTTGGAAAAAGCTTTTTTGAACGTAATATAACACCACCTAAAGAAGTTGCTGGATTATTATGTGGTGCAATAATTTCAGATACTTTATTATTCAAGAGTCCAACTTGTACAGAACAAGATAAAGACATATGCCATAAGTTAGCTGAAATAGCTGGCATTTCAAGTTTAGAAGAATTTGCAAAAGAGATGTTTAAAGCTGGAACTTCTTTAAAAGGAAAGACTGTATCTCAAATATTTAATCAAGACTTTAAGCCTTTTAATATGGGAGAATCAAGAGTTGGAGTAGCTCAAGTAAATACAATGGACATCGATGGATTTATGCCATTAAAAGATGAAATGTTAAGTTATATGAAGAGTGAAGCAGATAACAAGGGTTATGCAGTAGTAATGTTACTTTTAACAGATATATTAAAAGAAGGTTCACAAGTGCTAGTTGCTGGTGAAAGACATGATTATGTTGAAAAGACATTTAATATTGAATTAGTAGACTCAATGGCATTTTTACCAGGGGTTCTATCAAGAAAGAAACAGGTAATACCACCGCTTACAAATGTAGTTAACTCAATGAAATAAATAATCTTTAAAAAGAAAAAATCCTTTATGGGGATTTTTTCTTTTTTTTAATGTGAAAAGAACTAATAAGTGCTAACGCACTTTTATTTTTTTTAGGTGATAGGAATTTATAAGTGCTACGCACTTTTATTTTTAAATGTGCATAACTTTTGTAATGGAAAATATATATATTATATAAAGTTCTATATTTAGGAGGAAAAGTTGTGGTACAGGAAAAAGAGTTGACATCTGGTCTTAGCACTAAGGAAGCGGAAAAGAGGATTAAGAACTTTGGACTTAATGAATTGAAGCACCATAATAAAGCATCAGCATTCAAAATATTTCTATCTCAGTTTAATGACTTCATTGTTTGGGTGTTAATTGCATCTACTATAATTTCCGGAGTAATTGGAGATAAGGCAGATGCCATTACAATACTCATAATAATAGTTATTAATGCGATACTAGGATTTGTCCAAGAATTTAAAACGGAGAAATCTTTAGAGGCACTGAAAGAATTGGCAGCGCCTACGTGTAAAGTTTTGAGGGATTCAAGTATACAGATTATAAATTCTATCTACCTAACAATAGGTGATGTTGTTATTTTGGAGGCTGGAGATAGAATACCTGCTGACGGATTCTTTATAGAAAGTTCATCAGTAGTTGTTGATGAATCACTATTAACAGGTGAATCAGTTGGGGTAAACAAAGAAGCTAATCCATATAAAGCTGATGGTAAAAAGACAAAGAAGAATAACGAAGGATTTATGGGAACTACTGTAGTAAAAGGAAAAGGATTATTTAAAGTTGATTGTATAGGAATGAACACCGAAATGGGGAAGATTGCAGACTTAATTCAAAATATTGAAGAAGAAAAATCCCCTTTAAATAAAAGGTTAGACTCTCTAGGGAAAGTCTTAGTTGTAATTTGCCTTGTAATATGTGCAATTGTTACTGCAATGGGAATAATAAGAGGAAATGATATAACAGAGATGTTTTTACTTGGCGTTAGTTTAGCAGTTGCTGCGATTCCAGAAGGGCTAGCAGCAATTGTTACTGTTTCACTAGCTCTAGGTGTGTCTAGAATGCTTAAGAAAAATGCACTCGTAAGAAAACTTCCAGCAGTAGAAACACTTGGATGTACATCTGTAATATGTTCCGATAAAACAGGAACTTTAACTCAAAATAAGATGACTGTAAAAGAGGTATACCTAAATGGCAGAATTCATGAACTTGAAAAAGAGAAACTAAGTAATTACACAAAGTTCATGAAAGCTCTTGTATATTGTAATGACTGTAATTATGATTTTACAAAGAAAAAAATGAGTGAAGCACTTCATGGTGATCCAACTGAAACTGCACTAATAAATATGTTTTTTAATGATGTTAATGATTTAGAGGATTTTGTGAATGATGCAGATAGAGTATATGATATACCATTTGATTCAACCAGGAAGATGATGTCTGTTATAATTAAAGAAGGGACTAAGGAAACATGTTACGTTAAGGGAGCTCCTGAAAGAGTAATAGATAGATGTGAATTTATACTAGAGAATAACAAAATAAAACCATTCACATATCAAAAGAAAAAGCAAGTTAGTGATTTTATTACAGCAATGTCATCTAGAGCACTTAGATGTATAGCAGCAGCATATAAGGAAGATAATCTAACAAAAAGTGATAAGCTAGAGCAGAATTTAATTTTTATAGGTATAGCAGGAAGTATTGATCCACCAAGAGAAGAAGCTAGAGATGCAGTTTTAAAATGTAAACTTGCAGGAATAAAACCTATAATGATAACAGGAGATCATCAAAATACTGCACTTGCAATAGCAAAATCTTTGAATATATGTAATACTGCAGAACAAGTAATGACAGGCGATGAGATTGAGGCTATAAGCGATTTAGAATTAGAGGGAAGAATAAAAAAAGTAAGAGTGTTTGCACGGGTATCACCTAACCATAAGTTAAGAATTGTAAGGGCTTTTAAGAAAAAAGGGAACATCGTTGCAATGACAGGCGATGGTGTAAATGATGCACCTGCTATTAAGGAATCAGATATAGGAGTTGCAATGGGAATTTCGGGTACAGATGTAACGAAGGAAGCATCATCTATGATTCTTATGGATGATAATTTCTCAACTATAGTTGCAGCTGTAGAAGAAGGAAGAATAATATATGATAACATAAGAAAGTTTATAAGATACTTACTATCTTGTAACCTTGGAGAGGTATTAACAATGTTTCTAGCCACTTTGTTCTATTTACCTAATCCATTAAGCCCAATACAAATATTACTTGTAAATCTAGCTACTGATGGACTTCCAGCTATAGCACTTGGAGTTGATCCGCCAGAGCAAGATATAATGAGACAATCTCCAAGAGAAAAAAAGGAAAGTATATTTGCAAGAGGATTAGTTGAAAAAATAGTAATAAGAGGAACATTAATAGGATTGTGTACCTTACTATCATTTATGGTAGGAAGATATTACAAGATGAATTTAGAAACATGCAGAACTTTAGCATTATGTACATTAGTTTTATCTCAATTAATACACGTATTTGAATGTAGATCAGAAAGATACTCCATATTCCAAATTAAATTATTTACAAATCCTTATTTAGTTGGAGCAGTTTTAATATCTATATCGCTAATGTGCTCAGTTTTATATGTACCATTTTTACAAAATATATTTCATACAGTAGCATTATCTCTTAATCAATGGCTTATAGTCCTATTCTTTTCAGGGATAATAGCATTTATTAACAGTGTATATTTATTAATAAAGACAAAATAAAAAAAGGGCTTAGCCCTTTTTTTATCTTCTCATCATATTGTTTGCTTGTTGACGTGATTTTTTTATTTGGCTATGATCTATTGGCACTAAGTCTTTCTTAGTTGTAAGATTTAATAGGTTAAATATTTGAACTTCCTGAGAATTTTCCTTCTTACTATCCTTATCACCTGTAACACCCATAACAATAACTTTGTTACCTTGCTTTACAGCAATGAATTCAGGTTTCTTAAACCATCTATTCTTTTTATACCAACACTTAACAACTTTTTTTCCAACTTCAGGCTTTATAACCATTTCAACCATTAATCTATTGAAGATAACATAACTTTTTTCAATAAGCTTTACAGATAAAACAGTTCCAGATATGCTTGTAATTCTGTCGCCATACTTTTCCATATAAGCATTTTGGAAATAGTTACTGAATTTACTACCTATTTTTTCTTTAAGACCCATAATAATTACTCCTTTACATAAAAATATCGCTAATAACGCTATTATACTTAAAATACTTTATTATTATACCATATGTCAAATAAAATTAGGTAACTTTTTAATATGTATAGTAATTAATATAAATGTAAGGTTTATATCATATATTATTGTTTCATTAGTTAATGATTTGTATGTTAAAATACTTATAGAATGTTATGTATAATAATGTACATAACATTCTATAAGTACATGAAAAAAACGGGTTAAGTTTTTGTTGCGCCCAATTAAATATTTAAAATTGGTTAATCATAAAGAGGTGATTTTAGAAAAATGGATAATGTAATACTGCACGTAGATATGGATGCTTTTTTCGCATCTGTTGAGCAAAGAGACAATCCAGACCTTAAAGGTAAGCCTGTTATAGTAGGCGGGATAAGTGAAAGGGGAGTAGTATCAACTTGTTCTTATGAAGCAAGAAAATACGGGGTCCATTCAGCTATGCCGATGTTCATGGCTAGAGAAAAATGTCCGAATGGAATATTTGTATCTGGAAGATATGGAAAGTATGCTAAGGTATCTCAGGAGATATTTGAAATATTTAATGAAGTTACGCCACTAGTAGAACCTGTATCTATTGATGAGGGTTTCTTAGATTTGTCCCAAGGAAAAATAAAAGATGGAGTTGAAGCAGCAAGGTATATTAAAAACAGAGTATTTAGAGAAGTTGGCTTAACTTTATCTATTGGTATATCTTATAATGTATGTTAGGTTTTATGAATGAAATATATATGTAATTATATATAGAGATAAATAAGGTGAATAATAGAAATAAAGTATTTCATCTTTTGTTTATAGTTAGAAACAAAATTGTATAAATACAAAATACTTATTATATGGTAAGATATATTGGAGACGAAATGAAAACTTATTATATGAGAAGGTATAGTTTGAATTTAAGATAACAAGTATAAGTTGAAGGTGGTGCAAAAGTTGAAAGATAACATACTTGAGATATCTAATTATAAACAACGAATATATAGATTAAAAAAAGGATATACAATTGTTAATGGAACAATAAGCGAGTATCCTGTAATAGTACATTCATATGTTGGAGAAATAAAGAAAGAAGTGAGCATTTTTAGTGACTTCTTTTATTATAAATCAACTAACAGGTCTATAAATTTGTTGAATGATAGCATGAATACTATAACAAAAAAATATGGCAGATTATTAGTTATGTTTCTTAACTATGTGTTTTATGGATGTGAAAAACCTATTTCAAGAATAGAAGATGTTACAATAGAAATGGGTCAACAATTTTTACAACGATATGCTAAAGGATTAGAAGGTAGAAAACAGAGTAAATCTGAATACACTGTAAGCGGAGGCGAAATGACCTTAACATATTTTTTTTATTGGTTATTGAATAATTACCCTGTAAAACCAAAGTATATTAAACTATCTAATTTTGAATGGGAAGAATATTACTCAATAAATGAAGGAACTAAATTTAGAGAGGAAAAAGTAAAACACAGAAGGCTAAATTCACTATTTTGTATTGATGCTGATGATGAATATGTGACAAGGGATAAAGTTGTTACAGGAAGTTTGTATATGGTATTGTTATTGCTTGATATAGCAAAGAAACATGACAAAATGCTAAGATTGGGAATAGCTCTAGGTGCATTTTCGGGACTAAGAAAAGGTGAAGTGTGTCAAATGTCCAAAAGTCGAATTAAAACATTTGAGCCTTATGTAAATGTTCAATTTGAAACAACTATAGATACTACATACAATCAAATTCTTAGAAGCGATGGTTTGATGACTGGATATATAAAGACTAAAAAAGTTAGACCAGTCTATGAGCCATTTTTACCGATGCTTAATGACATATATAATGACCATTTGGACATGCTTAATGAAGAAGGATTAAATAATCAGTATGGGGCTTTATTTATTGATAGTAGAGGAAATGCAATGACTGATTATACATACTTAGACCGGTTTAAAAAATTAACAAACATAATGAGAGATATTCTCAGAGTTGCAGCATTAGAAGATGAGCAAGAAAGTGCAAAAGAAGCCTATTCTTTATTACAAGGTGTAGCATTTACACCTCATTCATTAAGATATTTTTTTTCACAATATATATGTGAGAGAGAAAATAATCCTATAGTTCTTCAAAGATATAGAGTGGATAAGCAAATAGCCACCCAAATGGGATATATATTAGAGTCGAGAAAAGCAAAGGAGCGTATAAAAGAATTGCAAGAAGAACTTCACAAAGATGCTGTAGAGCATATGAAGAACGTAGAAAAATTATTTAATCAAGAAGTTAGGAAATATAAAGGAGATAGAATGTGGCAGGAATAAAATTGGAGAAGAGGGAAGATTATTATTCATATCCAGATGCGCTTGGAAGATTGGGTTATGGCAGTGCAGCATGTTCAAAAAAGATCAGAGATAGTTTGGAGAAAATATTTAATACACTACATTTTAAAACAAGGATATATTATTTGAAAAATGATGTAGATAAATTTGCTATCAAATATGTAGATACGACCTGTAAACAAGTGGAATTTGCAGAGCTGTTAGATAAAGAACTTAATAAATTAACTAGAAAATTAGTTCCTCACTACCAGACACCAAGCAAAGCAGGTGGTGATTTTCCGAAACTTTTTGAACAATATGGAAAAATTATATTAGAACCATACACCGATGAAAATCCAAGTGGAAATAGACGTTTTTATTGTTCTGATGTTAAAGATATAGCTGATAACTTGGTGAGAGATTATGTTGAAATATATAATGTGGATGGTAGCAATTATAATATTAACAATATTAAAGAACTATCTTTGGATATTATTGAAACTAAATATTATACTTCGGAAAGTTATAGACAAATCTATAAAAAAGAGCCTAGAAGAGGACATTGGATAGGTAAAGTACCTATGATAAAAATTAGAAATGCGTATTACTTCAGAAAAGAACACATAGATTTTATGGAGGATTTGAAATGTAATACAATAAGCATAGATGATTTAATTATAAAAATTAAAAATGATATTGGTAAATCAGTATCTAAAAGTTCTTTAATAGAATATGTGGTAGAGAATAACATTCCATATTACTCCGGTAGAGATTTACAAAGCACATCTCGTTCACATATTGAATATGATTATGTAGAAACTGTTTTAGATCACTATAGACGTATTGCTGAATATGATGAATGTAAATCAACATTTGAAAAAGTAAAGCTCTATATGAAATATAGTCCATTAAAAAATAATAATATACATGAAACACTAAAAGATTTCGATGAGTTTATGATAGAGAGATTTAACAAGAAAGCTCGAAACACTAAAGAACGTTATAAATGTTCTTATTATGCGATATATGATATGCTTATGTCAAAATTAAGCTGTGAACTAAAAGATATTACATCAGAGAAATTTGTATCTTTAAGTACATATTTGATGAATTATAGCAATAAATTTTCACAACAAGAATTTGGTTATTTTTATAATACTATAATGAAGAAATATAAAATTTCTAGAAATATAACAGTTGAGCAAGCGCCATCAGTTAGAAATGAAGTGTTACCATATGAATTAGAAAAGTTTCTAGAAATGTATGGAACGATTTTCTTAAAAATGCAAGATAAGAAATGGATAAATAGGCTTGCTACAGAAGGTGCATTAGCATCAGCAACTCTTTATATAGCCGTGCATTATTTAAGTGCATGGAGATCGGTAGACATAAGAGATATTCCATTCCCTAACTTGAAATTAATTAATTTTAGGTCTCCAGAAAAATTTTTGGAGTTTATTAAGGAGGATTCAGACTCTTTTACTGATTCTATGGGTCAAAAAATTTGCATGGATATTGAGAATAAGATAAAGCTCTGGAGAAAAAAGGCTAAAAAAAATAAAGGTAACTTAGTTTTGTATATTAATGATTCGAGTAAAAAGCATATAGGTATGCTTCTGGCAATTTGTGAAGCACACAGACAAATAAGAGAAAATAAAATACGAAAAAATGGAGTGAAAAATATAGGTTCGGGTAGTACGTTGATATATCAGGCAGCAATATGGCGGAGAACTTATTTTGAAGAAATTTTTGAAGAAAGAACTGACTATCTTTTTGAACAAAAAACGTTTGGGAATAGAAAAGCCAATAAAGCCTTTATGACATACATACAGAATAAAAGTGAGGAATGGGGATTGGGGGTAGGATATCTTTTAGATTCAATTCTAAGGGGGCATAAATTGGACGAGAGACTTATATCTGAAACTACTCAAATATATATAAAAAGAGCGGTAGATAAAACCACAATAAGGATATTTACAGCTGGTATTTTTGGAGGAATTAAACACAAACTTTTAGAACTTGTCTATGAAGATTATGAAGATTTATCTTTAGATGAAAGAGCAGAGAGAGTTAAAGAATTGAAGATATTACCTTCAGAAGTGGAATCTATGAATAAAGTTTTAGCGGAAAGAAGTTCACATGTTGGTAATCTCTTAGATACTTGCTTGAAGGTAAAATACACAGAATTTAAAAAAAGTAAGTGGTATAAAGTTTTGCAAGAACTATTATATGGAAAGGATTGCTATGGTAAGCATGAAGGAGTAAAATGCCTAATAAGGGCTATTCAGAAAGTTGAAAATGATGAGTTAAATATAACTCCTGTTTATGGAAATTATGAATGTATAAATAGTGAATGTAAAACATGTTTTGGTTGCGAATATCTACTAGGTAAAAAGCTTTTTTTACATGAGGTTAGTAGCAGTTTTAATGAAACTAAGGAAAATCTGAAAAGATGTATATCACCAATAGATAAAATAATTCATATGAAAAGAATTGAAAAAATATATTTTCCTATAATTTTTGAGGCGATAGAAGCCTTCGGAGAAGATGAAGTTGTGGATATTATTCAAATTGGCAATATAACAGATATATTAAGGATTGAAAAAAATAAGATAATAAATCAAGGAGAACAAAAATGTTAGTGAAAAAATATATAGATGATTTAGGAATTGTAATTAAAGAAAATATTACTTTTGATATCAATGATGAATCTAAATATATTGATGAATTTAAATTTTTACAATCTAGGGGAATTATTAATAACACAGATGATTTTTATGATACTCAATGGAATATACGTGAACGAGGTACAATGAAAGTTCTTAAATTTCCATTTAATGAAGTATGGTTTGAAAAAATGAAAAAGAAAAATAAGTTACCTTTTACATATAAGGCATTTAATATGGCTATTAGAATATTTATTGCGGAATCAATGAAAACATATGTTTTTAAGACTTATTATATAGTGACGAAAGTGTTATATAGGAATCTTAATCTTACAAACTTTTTTTCTATAGATAAGTTTGATGACATGGAAAAATATTTTGATAAATTTAAAACTTTTCATAGTACGACCCATGTTTTGGGATTAGAGTTTTTCTCGTTTTTTAATGAATATGAGATAGCATATGAATATAGGGAACTTATCTACGATTTAACGCGGAGTAAAGCGGTAAGTGATGTAAGAACATTGCCGCCTTTTGAAGATATATTTGATTTCAATGATATTATAAATGATTTTGTCCATACGGCATCTGAGAAAGAACTGAAAAGATTTTACCCAATAGTTTTATGGTGGAAAATAACAAATATAATCCCTTTGAGAACGACAGAGTTTGTGGTGACTAAAAAAGATTGTATCAATGGGATTAAGGGAAAATATTATTTAGATATTAGGCGCTCAATCCTTAAGGGAAGAGGAACAGCTCCGTTGCAAAAGAAAGAATTAAAAGATGTATATAAAGATGAAACCATTGAGATAACCGAGGAAATTTATAATTTAGTTGATTATTATCTTGATTGTGTAAAAAATGAAGTTTGTGATGAAGAGCGTGAATGTCTATTTTCTTACCATTTTTATTATAAGCATAGAGTATTTAAAAACTTTATAAATGCTGATACATCACAATTCACATATAGAAATTTATATGCCCTTTTAGAATTATTTTTCGTAGATATTGTTGAAAAAAAATACAACAGAGATGTTATTAGCAGATATGAGGAAGTTGATTTATTAGGAGGTAGTTCTAATAAGAGACTTATAAAGATGCAATTATATGACACAAGACATTTAGCTATTATAAATTTGATTTTCAGTGGGTGTGAAGCTGAAACAACTAAAGCATTAGCAGGGCATAAGAGGATGTCAACAACTGCTGGGTACTATGACCATTATGAGGAATATGTTAGAAGCTATGCAATAGCATATGCTAAAAGGCTTAAAAGTGAAAAGTATAAAGATACTGAATTGTTTATAGATACTGTAAAAAACAATACTGATGAACAAGAAAAAAGATTGATTGTGTGGGATGGAGTTATAAATAGAGATAAGAAGAGTAATATTAGATATAAAAAAGTTGATGGAGGGTACTGTACACATACTCTAAAATCATATGAACAGTGTCTTAAGATGGAAGGGGTTCATAAGGCGTGTCCATACTTTGAACCTGATAATGATGAAATACTAATAGAAGAAATCAAAAATGTAAATCATCAAATAAGAGCTGAATTAGATACGTTAAGAGAGCTCTTGGAATCTGAAAAAATGATATCTAATGTATCTGAAAAAAGAGCCGTGGTATTAGAAAAGATAAGAAGGCTATCAAATTCGAAAGCAGAAACGATGAGCAAGTTATCTAGTGTGGAATTAATTGAAGCAAATGAGGGGCAGGTATGAGAAATAAAAAACAAGAGAATGAAAAAAAAGTAGGTAAAGTTGGTAGAAAAAGAACTTTTACAACAGAAGAATTAAACTATGTTATAAAAATGTACATATCTACCCAAAAGTATATAACAAAGTTATCTGGGAAACATATGGCAGAGTTTGCTCAAAGATATCTAGTTGAGCAAAATTCCAAATATGAAAATATACAAGGATATCATTTTAATAGAAATCAAGAAATAAAACAAGCTATTAAAGATTATGAAACTCAAACATCTACTATTAAACTCACAGGCAAAAAAGATACTCGTACAATGGTTAGATTTAATATTGATGCATTTTTTAAATTGACAAAAGGTGATGAGAATTCTCAGAGAAAAATATTGCAATCGTTCAATTCTAATTATGAAAAAACATATAGAGATTTAGCGAAGGTTGATAAAAAAGTTGAGGAATTGGAGATACAATATAGGAAAGATATAGCCGAAAAAGACGAAGAGATAGTAGCACTTAAAAAGCGTAACATGGAACTATCTACAGATAACAGAAAAATTAATATGAAAATAGCTAATCTAAATAGATTAGATAGATTTATTGAGCAATTGGATATATATGAATATTTACGTTCTAAAGGAATGGTGGGTGAGATAGACCTAGAGAATCTAGAGCTATTATTAAGTAGAGCTGGTTTGATTAAAATCAAGGATGTGTATAATGATATTGAACCAGAAGTCTTAGAATTAAAGGAACTTTCTATAGCAGTAGATGATGATATAAATAACGATGTGGAAATGGAAGAAAAATATGAATACACTGACTTTGTGAATGAAGCTATTGATGTAATAGAGGAAGATGACATGGAAGCTAGGGCTTTTGCGTTTATGGATAAGTTTTCTAGTAAAAATAAATAAGTTATAAGTTAAACTATTATAAATGAAATATTATTATATATCATAATTAAAATAACTATGTTTTTAATTATAATTTACAAAGAATACAATGTTAGATTTTATTTTGGATATAACCATAGTAAAAAAATTTTAACTAGTGAGGTGATACTTATGCCAATAATTCTATATGTAGATATAAATAGTTTTTTTGTATCAGTAGAGATAGCTAACAACCCTAAGTTGAAAGTTCATACGTTTCTAGCTGTGGCAGGAAGTGAGTCTTCTAGAAAAGGTGTAATTATGACTGCAAATTATGCATCAAGAGATTATGGAGTTAAAGCTGGAATGTCAAATAGAGATGCTTTACAGTTATGTCCTAATCTAAAATTAATTCCACCTAATATGGATTTATATAAAGAATATTCCAATAAGGTAATGGATATTTTATTTAGTTACACACATAAAGTAGAGAAGCGAAGTATAGATGAAGCTTGTATAGATATAAGTGGGCTTGTATTTGATTATGATAATGGTAAATTTTTAGCTCTTAAAATAATAAATGAAATAAAAAAAACATTAGACATATCTGTAAGCGTAGGATTAAGCTTTAATAAGAGTATGGCTAAGCTAGGTAGCGACTTAGCAGGGCCATTAGAAGTTTTTTTAATAGCTAAAGAATCTATTGAAACAATTGTATGGCCATTACCTGTAAAATATTTAATGGGAGCTGGACCTAAAACATGTAAAAAACTGAGAAATGTAGATATTAATACGATTGGTGATCTGGCGAACACTGACATACTGTTATTAAAAACTATACTTAAGAAACAAGGCGAAGCCTTATATAATTGTGCTAATGGTCTAGATGCATCTCCAGTAAATCATGTACAGACGCTACCTAAGAGTATAGGAAATTCGAAAACAGTTTCTTCAGACATGACAACAATAGAAGAATGCGAAGAACTTTTAAAGTCGATAGCAATTAGTATTGAGCAGAGATTACTTAAGTATCAAGCAACAGCTACTACAATATCTATAGTAATAAGAACAAATGACTTTAATACAATTACAAGACAGAAGACATTTGAGGGGCCTATTAGTTCAGGAGATACTATATATAAAGAAGCATGTTTATTATTTAAAGAAAATTGGAAAACAGAAATTCCAGTTAGATTACTAGGCATATCTATGTCGGGTATAGAATACTTTAAAAGACAATTATCTTTTATGGATATGATTTAGGTATTACAGTAAGAGTTACCTCTATTGGTATATCAGCATATGTAGCACATAATGTAGCTGGAAATATCGAAGGATATTCATATATACCTGCCATGGAATTTGGCGTTGATACAGTGACTTTTGTTGGAATAAGCCTTGGAGAAAATGACATTAGGAAATCTAAAACATTAGTTTTTTATGTGAGTATATTACTACTATTTTTATGGTTTGCATTGGAATTGTCTTTTTTATTTTTGCGCCTGAGCTTGCGAGCCTTTTTACACAAACAAAAGAAGTGCAGGAGTTGGTTGTTAGAGTATTAAGATTAATTGCTTTATTTCAACCTTTTGCAGCCATGACTCAAATATTTACTAGTGCTCTGCAAGGCGCTGGCGATACAAAGTTTCCTATGTATGCAACTTTAATAGGAATTCGGGGTGGAAGAGTAGGTGTTGGGTATTTACTTGGAGTTATATTTGGATTTGGTCTATTTGGTGTATGGATTGGATATGCTCTTGATATTACAGTTAGAGGACTGCTTTTACTAGTACGTTTTTTAAATGGAAAATGGCAGAAAATCGTTATATAATCAATATATAATGTAAAAGGAGAATGGCTATATGAGTGAAGAACATGAAAATCATACACATAAAAATACTAAAGCTGTAGTGAACAGGCTTTCAAGAGCTATAGGACATTTAGAATCTGTAAAACGAATGGTTGAGGAAGGCAGAGATTGTAGTGAAGTTTTAATACAGATTTCAGCAGTAAAATCAGCAATAAATAACATAGGTAAAGTAATTTTGCAAGATCATATTGAAAATTGTGTTGTTGATGCAGTTGAGACAAATGATAGAAAGATACTTGAAGATTTAAATAATGCAATTGATAAATTTATGAAGTAATGTGCAGTATCATTCTAGAATTTCTGCAAAATGCTAAATTAAGAGTTTTATTATATCACATGTTTAATAATTATTATAAAAAGAAAGTAAGTTATCGGAAAGTATAATTTTTTTGATTATATAAATTAGAGAAGACTTTAAATACAAATCATAATTTTGATTATAGATTAAAAAGATAGCCAGCACAGAATTATTTTTAAAACATTCTGTGCTGGCTTTTTTCGCAATTCTAAATAAGTTTAAATAAAAGTGTATTATATTGACAG
>CAURJV010000055.1:0-35881 GCA_963524945.1 uncultured Clostridium sp. | reverse complement strand
CCCCTATACACGCTTTCCAGGCGTGCTCCTTCGACCACTCGGACATCTCTCCATACAGTATTTAATGCTTTATTATAATATCATATAATTGTTATCGATTCAACTGAATATTTTATATATAGAACTCCTATCATTTAATACAATAGAATCTATTTATTAATATTCAATATAAACCATCATCCTTCCATTTTCGTAATTAATGCAAATAATAGGCAGAAATACTTAAAATTTAAGTACTTTTGCCTACTATAAATTACTTCTAATTTAATTAGCTATCATTTCTATAATGAAATAGATAGTAATACCACAAAGTTATCTCTTAAAGTACTTATATAAACTTATTTATACATATACTCTCTAGTCCATGGTAAATCGTTGTTCACTCCTTTATTAAATACAAATTGATGAATACTTATATTTCCGGAATTAAAAGATGCTGCGCAAGCATTTAAATATAATCTCCACATTCTTATAAATGTTTCATCCTTAGTCTTTCTTATCTCTGGTAATGCATCCTCAAAATTCCTTGCCCAATGCTCCAAAGTTCTTCCATAATGAAGTCTTAGGTTTTCTGCATCAATTAAACTGAACTTTTCATCTGACATACAATTAATTAGTTCTCTAACTGCTGGCACATATCCGCCTGGGAATATATATTTATCAATCCATGTATTATTTCCTCCAACCTCTGTTGATGTTATACAGTGGAGTAAAGATACACCTTTATCGTTTAATAAGTTATTAACATTTGAAAAATACTCTGCAAGATGATCTTGCCCTACATGTTCTAACATTCCCACACTAACGATTTTATCAAATGTTCTATTTTTTAATTCCCTGTAATCTACAAGTTCAACTTCAAGAAGATCCTCTAATCCTTCACTTTTTATTCTTTCCTTAACTTTTGCTAATTGTTCAGAACTTAAAGTTATGCCCATCGCTTTTACTTTATATTTTTTTGCCGCAGATATTATCAGTTCACCCCAACCACAACCTATATCAAGTAGTGTTTCTCCTTCTTTTAAGTTTAACTTTTTAAGAATATGCTCTACTTTATTCTTTTGTGCTTGAGTTAATGAATCACTTTTTGATTTGAAGTATCCACATGAATATGTCATAGTATCATCTAACCATAATTTATAAAAATCATTTCCAATATCGTAGTGGAACTCAATATTTTTCTTGCTATTTTTGATACTATTTGTAGCCATCCTTAGTAAATTTGCATATTTGTCACTATTACTCAAAAAACTTTCCTGATTATTATATAAAGATTCTATAACCTTTTGAATGCTTCCTTCAATATCTATTTTTTTAGTCATATAAGCTTCACCAAATGTTAATGAAGGATCCTTTATAATATCGGCTTTAGGAATAGGCTCATTAAATATTATTCTGAATTCTGGATTCCCTTCCCCATAAATTTCTGAACTTCCGTCCCAAAGTTTTAATTCAAAAGTATCTGAAAATAAATTCTTAAATAATGTTTTGTAAAATATTTTATCAATAATCATGATAATCATCTCCCTATTTAAAATTAATTATTAAATATAGAACTTTAAACAGAAATATGCAAATTAAATTTCTAAATAGATTCTAAACAATGTGATTTAATTCCAAGTGTTTTTGTGCCGCAATTGAAGCTGCATTAGAATCATGATCTTTTAAAGCTCTCCATATTTCTTCATGATGATTTTTTACAAGTATTTTATTAATAGTATGAACTTTTGAATTTTCAATATATTTTTCAACCAAAGAAGATATAGAAAACATTATAGTTGAAATTAAGTGATTGCCAGTAGCTTGTGCTATTTTATAATGAAATTTTTTGTCTAATATAGCACAGGCTTCAATATCTGAATTATTATTTAATTCGTCCATTATTTCCTTCAATTCTATAAGTTGTTCGTCAGTTATATTTTTAGCAGCTATAGCTGCTGTTTCTGGTTCAATTATTTTTCTAAGCTCAAGAACATCATCACTTTTGCTTCCTAGAAGTAAGAATACAATAGATAACGGTTCGAGCAGACTATTTTCAAAATTTTCATTGATAAAATTTCCTTCACCATGCTTAGATTCTATAAGTCCAAGCATTTGTAAAGATTTTAGTGCTTCTCTAACAGATGCTCTGCTAACCTCAAGCTTCTCACATAAATCTCTCTCTGATGGTAACTTATCTCCACTCTTTAGTTCTCCTCTTTTAACAATTTCCTTTATTTGCTCTATTACTATTTCATATATTTTTGTACTTTTCACAGGACTTAACATCGATATCATCCTCTCAAAACTTTATATGTTTGCTTTTGATAAGTAGTTAAGTAATTCGTTGTAATTTTTTTCTGCTAACAGTTCTTTATTTTTTGAATTCTCTATTTTATGGTTATGTATACTAATATTTTTTCTAAAGCTATCCAATGTGTTCATAATAGCAATTTTAAAAAGAGGAATACTATCAATTATTCTCTTTATTCCATATACATATTCATCATCACTTAGTTTAAAACATTGAAATAATCCAGAGGTTAACCTCCCATCAGAAAAGATATAAATATATCTATCGCTCATTTCATCAGATAAATTGACTTCTATCTTATGCTTATACAGTCTAAAAACAACATCTCTACTTTTTATAAATATTGGAAATATACTTGAAAAAAGCATCGCCATATTATTATCTTCCTCATCAATTAAACCAGAGAAGTCATTTTCATTAAGTTTCATTATAATTTCATCTGTAAATATGCTATTTTTTATTTCTTTTCCTAACTTTACTTTTAACTTCTGTTCTCTCTCTTCAATTAATAAATTATCAATAGAACTAAATAACTTATTAATTGGACTCTCACCCTTTTTGTAGTTATTTTTATCTCCACGCAAAGATAATTCCCCCTAACTAATTTAAAAATACTGAAAATAAACTCCATAATACAGGTGCTATCAGTACAGTCACAATCCCAGAAATTGCAATAGTTAAACTACTCATAGCTCCTTCAATTTCACCTATTTCCATAGCTTTTGCTGTCCCAACAGCATGTGATGAACTTCCCATGGCAATTCCCATAGCTACTTTATCATTTATCCTTAATATTTTATATAGAAATGGTCCAATGATAGAGCCTAGTATTCCAGTAATTATAATAGCAACAACAGCTACAGAAGGAAGCCCTCCTAACTGTTTAGATAATGCCATTCCTATAGGAGTTGTTATAGATTTAGGAATTAATGATTTTGTAAGCTCGCTTGAAAGATTAAATGCCTTTGAAAGCAGAATTACAGATATCATCCCCGATACAGCTCCAAATAAAATACCTAATAAAATGGGTAAAGCATTTTCTTTAAACAAAGAAAACTTTTTATATAGCGGCAATGCTAATGCAATAGTTGCTGGAGCCAAAAAGAAAGAAATTATTTGTCCTCCGCTATTATAATCATCATACTTGATATTAAATTTTAATAAAAATGTAATCAGAATTATTATTGCTATAAGTAATGGATTAAATATTGAAAGCTTAAGTTTTTGTTTTATTAAAATACCTATTTCATAAGCAATAATAGATATTAAAACCCCGAAAACAGGTGAGTTTATCATATCATTCATTTTGAAGTCACCTTCCTTAAAAATTTAACAACATAGGCAGTCACAATCCAAACTACAAATGTAGAAATAACAATTATAGTGGAGAAAGGTATAATCTTACCTTTAATTGCTTGAAAGGATGTCACTAACCCTACCCCTGCTGGAATAAACAAAAATGACATATGGGATATTAATACCTCGCATATATCTTCAATCATCTCAACTTTAACAATTCTAAAATATAACGCTAAGAAAAGAAAAATGAGACCTAAAACTGTACCTGGTATAGGTAATTTAAAAACTACTTGTACTATTGTTCCTAAAAAATATGATACTAGAATAATCATTAACTGCTTTAAATACTTCAACTAAAAATCACCTCTTGTGTAAAAATTATTGGTATAGTGGTCTGACCAGTTGCTATTACTATATCATATTTATTTTTATATCTCAACTTCATAATATTCTAAAAATGTGATTTTATTCCCCATATTTCCAATTGGCTCTCACTAACTACCTATATCTTTACTAATCTCTTTAAATAAGAAAAGCACTTTAAATCTAATACTTTAAGATTTAAAGTGCATAGTTTATTTCCGTGATTATAATAAAATTAATTTTATTCTTAACTTATATATATTTTATAATTTATTTATACTTATTTCTTCTCTGGCAAAAAAACTCCAACATGATATCAGAACATTCTTTATCATATAGCCATTTAGTACTTACAAAGGAATTTAACCATTTATTATTCGTAACATCAATTACTGAACCACAAGCGCCCATATCTTTATTAAATGTTCCTATATATACTTTAGATATTCTACTTTGAATTATCGCCCCCGCACACATGGGACAAGGTTCTAATGTAACATACATTTCAGCTCTATTTAATCTCCAATCTCCAATAAATTTCGAAGCTTCTTTAATCGCTAAAATTTCAGCATGAGCAGTACTATCATTTAAGGTTTCTTTTAAATTATGAGCTCTTCCTATTATCTTATCATCCAATACAATTACTGCTCCTACTGGAATCTCCCCTTTTTTCATTGCCATCTTAGCTTCTTCTTTTGCAATTTTTAGAAAATCAACCATTTGTAATGCTCCCATCATAAATTTTCTTGACTAAAGATTTTTAATATTATATATGTTCCTTTCTCAATATTCTACCATATAATAAAAATATAAAATCATAAGTTTCATACTCATTATTATTAACTTATATTCAACAATCAAATAAAAACCCAAAAATATAGAAGGGATATATTTAAAATATCTCCCTTCTATATATGAATTCATCTAACCCGTCTTAATTTAATTCATTTAGTGTTGGCATTGAAGCTATAGCACCGTAGTTGGTGCATGTTATCGCCCCTACCTTATTTGCAAATGAAACTATCTCTTTCCATCTATCAAAACTTATACTCTTTTTGTCATCAATATCAGATACCTGTCTTAATACTGCTCCAACAAATGCATCTCCTGCACCAGTTGAATCTACTTGCTTAATTTCTATAGATGGTATTACTTCATTTTTTCCATTAACACTTAAGTATGTGCCCTTAGACCCTAAAGTAACTGTTACAACCTTAACTCCAATTTCATGTAGCTTGTTAACGGCGCTTTCTATATCTTTTTCTTTTGTTATTAAATATAATTCTTCATCACTTAGTTTCGTAAAGTTACTATATCTCAAGAATTTAACACAATCCTCAGCAAACAACTCTAACTTGTCTTGAGTGATTAGTGCATCTCGGTAATTAGGATCAAATGATACATATATGTTATTAGATTTCGCATATTCTAATAGTTTAAAATATGTCTTTTTTAACTCTCCCTCTAAAAATCCCGTTGCAGACCCGAAATGAATTATATCCGAATTACTTATCTTTGATAAATCTATATTATCAAACGAATATTCCCCATCACTACCTCTTAGGAAGTCAAAGTTACGTTCACCATTTGCATCAATTCCAACTAATGCAATTGTTGTACTTCCTCTTTCCACGGTCATCTCAGTATTTATATTCAAGCTTTTTAGCAGTTCAACTAAATGCTTACCAAAAAAATCATTACCCACTTGTCCTAAAAAATAAGCATTACCTTCTAATTTACAAATACTCGCCGCTACATTTGCTGGTGCTCCACCTGCTTTTTTCTCAAATTTCTCTCCATCTTTTAAGCCTTTATTATCTACACAAACCATATCAATTAAAAGTTCCCCAATGCAAAAAACATTATTATTCATACTTCACACTCCTTAAGTTCCACATATTTAGCTCATTAATTGTAATTTTGCTATCATTTCTTATTTGAAGTTCTAATCCTTCACTCTTAGGGTAATATGTTAATGTTGTTACTTCTAATCCATCTTGATAATATATTTCCATCACAGAATTGTCAATGAATACATTCATTTTTAGTTCTTTTAAAGAATTTAATTTGAATTTTCTTATGCCTTTTCCGCCAATATTCATATTACTTCTATCAACTGTACATAATTGTCTTTTATTATCATATGTTATCAGAACATACTCGTCATTAAATTTAAATTTAACTTCTGTAGATTCAATATTCTCAACTTCTATACTCATCATTATTTCTACTGAACGAGACTCTAAAGCTAAATTGTACTTATTCAAAGTTAACCCTTTAATGTCTATTAATTGAGTTTCTCTTAAATTTCTCATTTCATTAATGGGCTTTTGATAAAGGACATTATTCTTATACTCTAAAACTCTAGGCATAGTTAATGAATACATCCATCCATGCTCATATGTCTGGTATTCAGAATCCCTATCTGGCATTCCTATCCATCCAATCATTATATTTTTACCATTATGATTAAATATTTGTGGAGCATAAAAATCAAATCCCATATCTAATTCTTTAAATATGCTATGATTTTTCAACTCAACGCTTTTTATATCTAGCTCACCAATTACATATCCTGACTGATATAAATTTTGATTTTTCAACTCTTCTTTTTCTAAACCTTGTGGTGAAAATATAAATGCATGTTTGCCTTTACTTATCCTTATTATATTGGGACATTCCCACATGTATCCAAAGTCCTTCATATCGGTTTTTAACTCACCAAGCAAGTTCCATTTAACTGAATCTATTGATTCATAAATTAAAGCTCTTCCTTTTAAATCTTCACTTTGAACACCTAATATCATGTAATAAGTGTCATCTTCTATAAATATATATGGATCTCTAAAGTGAGCTGTATATCCGTTTGGCTGTTTATCTATAATTACTCCATGTTTCTCTATTATTCCATCTTTATGATAAGTCGCTAAGCACTGATATGACTCTCTTTCGCCATTTGTACCTTTTACGTTTCCTGTGTAGTATAACTTTAACTCATTATCTTTAACCAATCCACAACCTGAATAGCATCCATTTCTATCAAACCAATCTTGTGGTTTTAATGCTATTTTGGGCTTAGTAAAGTTAATGAAATTGGTTGTTGTTACTAATCCCCAGTGCTTTGTTTTATGCTCACATCCAAATGGATTCCATTGATAGAATATATAAAACTTATTGTCGTAATAACTTAATCCATTTGGGTCATTGATCAAACCAAATGGCATCTCAATGTGAAAGTTGTTTCGCCATATACTCGTTTCTTTATTACTGTAATAATTATTTAAATTTTGGTTTATTTCCTGGCATGATTTTGGGTTTGGCATCTTTCCTCTTCTCCTATTAATTTAATTAATCCCACCCACACTTTCTCTTTCTATTAGCTTCAAGGAAGTATCTTTATTCTCTTCTAACTCTTTTCCCTCTATTAAATCTAGGATTCCTTGAGCTGCTTTTATACCAATTAATTCATAATCAAAAGCTACTGTTGTAAGTGTAGGGTATGAAACACTTCCTATATCATATCCTCCAAATCCAGCTACTGAAATTTCTTCTGGAACTTTAATATTATTTTCATGTAAATATCTAAGTACTCCTAAACAAATATTATCAGTTGCACAAACTATTGCTGTCGGCTTATATTCTAATATCTTGCTAGCCTTACTGTATGCATTAGTAAATGAAAAATCAGTCTCAACAAATTGAACATTACAATCTGGATTATCTTTCCTCACGGCATCAATGAATCCATTTTTACGATCCACTCCTACTGCTATATCCCATTCATTTACTCCTAAAAATACTATATTTTTATGCCCCTTAGATTTAAAGTAACTTCCAAGTATTTTTCCTGCTTCATAATCATCTATTTTTATATAATTAGTAAACTCATTTTTTTGTCCTGTAAATATAGTTGGAATACTAAGCCTACTAATTAATTGAATATGCTTTTTAGTAATAGCCATAGAATTAATAATTATTCCATCAACCCCTTGCTGATAAAGGCTATTAATGTTTGCTAGTTCTTTCTCTATATCTAATTCACTGATCAAGATAATTCCTTGATAATCATTTTCCATTAATTTTTTATTGATACCAGTTAATACTTTGCCTATTGTAACAGAATCGATTCTAGGAATTACAATTCCAACTAATCCACTTTTTTTAGTCTTTAATCTCTTTGCAAAAAAATTAGTTTCAAATCCGGTCTTTTCAATCGCTTCTTTTATCTTCTTAGCATTTTCTTCGCTCACATATCCATTATTCAAATATCTAGAAACACTACTCTTTGAAACATTAACCATATTAGCAATATCTTGAATTGTGACTTTTCGATCCATATTATCCTCCATATATGTTTTATATAAATATTATTATATATCATTAATACATATTATTGAAAAGATAACTTATAAACTTATATGGATATTAATATATAAAATGTAGCTTTATATAGCTTGATAGATTTAGCAAGTGAAATTATCCCTACTAAATCTATCTATAATTCATCTAAATATTTTTTATTATTCCTATTCTTCTGTCTTGAAGAAGAACAATGTCAAACAAAAAGCAACCGCTATAGCCACAACGTTAACTAAAATGTAACTTCCAAGATTGTTCACATATAATAGCATACCTGGTAATGCTGTAATTCCCATTCCTGTACCTGCTAGGTGAAGTATTCCTGAAAGCATCCCTCCAACTGCTCCTCCTGCACATCCAAATATAAATGGCTTTATGAATCTTAAGTTAACACCAAATATTGCTGGTTCAGTAATACCTAAAAATGCTGGAATTGCTGATGAAATATATAATGAACGCTTCTTTTTATCTTTTGTTTTGAATGCTACTGCTAAAGCTGCCGCACCTTGTGCTACAATACCACAAGTTATCATTGCATTAAATGCATCTTTTCCTGTGCTGGATAGTAATTCAACTTCTAAAGCATTTAATGCATGGTGAACTCCAGTAACAACTATAAGTTGATGTACTCCTCCTACAACTAGTCCACCTAATCCAAATGGAAGCCCCATGAATCCTTTGATTGCTCCAAATATTAATTGCTCAGCATTATGCATAATTGGCCCAACTATTAATAATCCCAATACCATTGAAAATAACAATGTAATAAATGGAGTTACTATTAGATCCAATACATCTGGAACTACTTTCTTAAGTGCTTTTTGAGTTTTAGCTGCAATAATTCCTAATACTAATGCTGGCAATACAGATCCTTGATATCCAACTACAGGAATATTTAATCCTAGTATAGTTAGATTAATTGGAGTTGCTGTTCCCGCTGCCACAGCATAAGCATTTGGTAAACTCGGTGATACAAGCATTAATCCTATTACTATACCTATTACTGGTGTACCTCCAAACTTTTTCATAGTTGACCATGCAACTAATGCTGGTAAAAATGCAAAAGCAGTATCTGTTAATACTTGAGTAAAGAGAACAAAATTCTCATTCATTTGAACTCCTAGATTTGTCAGAAGACCTCTTAGTCCCATAAACAAACCTGTTGCAACTAATACTGGTATTATAGGTACAAATACATCTCCAAAAGTTCTAGATATTTTTTGAATTAATGTCATTTGGCTATAAGCTTCCTCTTTATTATTTCCAGTTACTAAGTCAGAATTTTGTCCAACTATGACATCATAAACTTTATTTACAAATCCTGTTCCAAGAATTATTTGGTATTGCGCTGCCGAGAAAAATTGTCCTTTTACACCATCAATATTTTCAATAGCTTTTTCATTTATTTTTTCCTTATCATTAAGTATAAGTCTTAATCTAGTTGCACAATGTTCTACTGATTTTATATTTTCTTTTCCACCAATGTTCTCTAGAATTTCTTTTGCTACTATTTGTTCCTTCATTAATGTCCCCTCCTAATTTAATTAACCTCGAAAACCGTTTTCATGATCATATGATACCAGTTCCACATATAGTATGTCAATATTTTTATAATTTAATTTATAGAATTTTTAATCACTACTAATCCCTTGCTATAATAATGCCTTTATGTAAATATATTCAGCTACATACCGTGATCTATGTATTTTATAATATTAAAAAAAGAATTTTTAGCTATATGGTACTGTTCCCACTCGTGTCATTCATATTAAATCTAAATCTAAAATAACTAATTCTTCGGAAACAAAAAAAGTGTATTCCCTTTAATAATTTTAAGGAACACACTTATCCACTATACTCTATTTTTAAAATGTAATTTTTTGAACGTAAATTATCTTAACTATTTTCTCAAGTTCTTCATTTAATGCTAATTGTATTATTTTATTGTTGTTCAATTCAAAAGTATAAATCTTTAGTCCATTTATATTAGTATTATAATATGCTGACACCCCGCTCTTAAGAGCATCTTTCCGTTCTGTAATGTATACTTTTCTCACATCATCTCTACTAATCTTTTGAGCAATCTTTCTTCTACTTGCATTGTACACCTTAGTTATTGTTATATCACCATTATATAACTCATACTCATAATCAATATACATAAAGTAACTTCCCACAAAAAATATTAATGCTACTATTACTAATGCTATTCCAATTATTGGTGATGCAAAGACAATCATTAATCCAATTACTAAGAAAACAATTGAAATTTTTTGAAGTATATTACTAATTCTCTTAGGCTTATCTGATGGAATAAACTGCTCTAAAACAACTTCCATATTCTCACTCCCTCTTTAAACAGTTATATCTATAGTAAATATTTAAAATTGATTTATATAGTTTAGTAAGTATAAAATTAAAACTTATCCTAATGAAAATCTCATTTCACCAATACTTAATTACTATTATACATATTAAGAGCAATAAATTATATTAGTTCTTTTACTTTTTGTGAAATATTACATAGATTTCATATAAATTTCTATAATCCAGCAACTATAAATTCATATCTTTTTACTGACAACAAAATATATAAAAACAGATGAAAAAAATCCATCTGTTCTCTACCATTGTAATAATCTATCAATCTCATTTTCCTGATCACTATCTATTTTTATAGATTCTTTTGCATCTATATCTATAGCCACCTCATCAACTTTATCATCACTAATTTTTTTAATGGTTGAAGGTATCATATTCCCTCTCATTTTTTCAGCTATTAGCACAGTTATATATGCTGAAAAATCTAAACCAAGAGACTTGGCTTCTTTAGATGCAAATTCCTTAATATGGGGAGCTAAAGTAATTGTGGTTTTTATCTTTTTACACATTCTTACTCTTACCTATTATGTCATAAGTCTTTACATTAATCATCTGTGCATCGTCCAACACTCTGTAGTCGCTCAAATAACTTTTAAGCAATAAGGCTCCCCCGCCTATAAAAACAAATCTCGAATACTTTGATTGCTCTGGAAATGCCTGTTTTATAGCATTTATTATTTCTCCCGCTCTCAAACTTAATACATTGTCAATATCTTTACTTACGTCAACTTCCTTGCCTTCTACAAATATAGCCTTATCTGCAATTATTTGTTCTGCCTTCATACGATTAGAATAGTTCACTCCATACTTGGTTAACTCTTGTAAAAGCACATCATAGGTCGGATTTACTCCTAGTGGATATGTTCTACCTTCTTTAAATTGGCCATTGCTCATATATGCTATATCCAATGTACCACCACCTATATCTACTACTAGCGTATCCTTTTCTACTAGTGATTTATCATATAAAAACAATCCTGCCGACTGGGGAAATACAATTACTTTTGTAATAGTAAAACTTCTATTTTCTCCATTAAGCTTCATAAACACTCGTCTATTTTCAAGAGCTTTTATCAGAGAATTCTTTTGTTCTGCAAAGAATTGAGCCGGAAGTCCAGTTATAACTCTTACATTGTTATCTATTGTGGAACTCATTGTAGCTGCTATGGCTGTATATAAGCAAATATGAAATATAATATCCTTATCTCTTGAATGTTCAATACTGGTAAAACCATCATCATTACCAATTAAATATGTTTTATTATTATACTCAACTGTATATTTAGCGGTCTCCAACTCGTGCATCTTTTCCTTTACGGTCGATGAAAAGGAGCCTTCTATATTATGTCCAATAAAGTTTGTTGTATTGTAGCCTATATCTGCACTGATTCTCATTTTTTAATCCCCCTTTTTTACTTTTACATTCTATTTGAATATCTTTTTATGGCGTTTATACCACTGTTTTCTAAAAATTATTTATCCTTATGAAATGTTTCTCCATTAATATTCCTTTGTGTGTAGTTTATATAGCTATCATACTACTATTACCTTAGGCAATTAAATACTTTTATACATCGTATTGCTTGTCCATACTTTATATACAAGTAAATAAAAATCAAGCTCAATTAACTATCTTTTAGATTCTAAATTTAAGTCAATCTCTCCATTTATTTCAGATAATTCAGATTTACTAATCGATTTCATCATATTAAATAGCATGAATTCTGTAATAGTCATCCCTTGCTTTCTGGCCATTCTCTTTATGGCTAGCTTCTGTTCTGTTGTAACCCTGAGCATTATGGTAGCATCTTTCATCGTATCCCCCCATCCTACATATTGTATATAATGTAATTACAATTTATACATTACATACAATATCACATTTGTTTTACATTTTTTGTAAAAATATAGTATAAAAATTATAAAATCTCTCGACTTCTTTCGTATTTTGTTTTTCATATTATATAAACATTATCACTTATGTAAGTTACTCCAGCATATAGTCTTGACTCTCTCACTACCATCTTGACTTGTCTAAAAGATTATTTAGCAACGATAATCTAAAGAATAAAAAATGATCTAGAGCAAATATTATACTCTAGATCATTTAAATTAACCTTTATAACTTATCATTTTAATTTATTGTATGTTTGCTAAACTAATTGTACTCTAATAGAATTATCTCATTTGCCTTCATATCCAAATCAGTATGAATGTCTACAACCTTATGATTATTAGGTTCAGATATTACTAGCATGGTGATATCATCCAATCCCTTCTCCCTAATAAGTTTTCTATCAAAACTTAAGAGAATATCACCCTTTTTTACTGCTTTTCCTTCTTCACAATGTAATTCAAAACCTTCTCCGTTTAAAGCTACAGTATCAATTCCTACATGAATTAGAAATTCTACTCCGTCTTTTGTTCTAATACCAACTGCATGCTTAGTTTCTTTCATAACTGCTGCTATAGTTCCATCACAAGGGGAATATATTTTTCCTTCACTTGGTTTAATAGCAATTCCTTCCCCCATCATTTTTTGTGAGAACACTTCATCATTAACCTCACTTAGGTCAACACTTACACCATCAGCAAAAGCATAAAATACTTTATTCTTATTTTTATTAAATAAATTCTTAAACATACATACACCTACTTTAATTCCGGCCAATAGCCTTTATTAGCTTCAATAAGATCATCTAGTAATAATTTAGCAACTCTAGCACTTTGTACAGTCTTAGATAACGTAAGTGCCTGCCATAATTTCAAATAGCTATTTTCAATCCATGCCTCAACAACTAATTTTTCTACTGATACTTGCTGCTCCATTAACCCCTTTTGGAATTGTGGAATTTCTCCTTGCGCTAAAGGTTCTGGCCCATCACTTCCAACAATACATGGAACCTCAACCATAGCCGTTGGATCAAAATTAGAAATAGCACCTTTATTCTCTACAATACATAACATTCTTTCATGAGTATTATAAGCAATTGCTCTAGCTAAATCTACAATAAAACTTGCATGAGCATCAATATGGAATTCTCCACCTTTTGCTGTTCCTGCCTTTGTAATAGCACGTGCTGCGTTAAACACATCTTTTTCTCTTCCATCCATAACCTCATTTGCTCTAGAATATTCTGCATTAGAATGTTCTACAACATAATCTGGATACAGATAGTACTTTAGGTAGGTATTTGGCAAAAACCGCGGATCTACTGCTAACAAATCTTTTGCTTTCTTATGAGTTTCCTGCCAGCTTGGATCAGTATGTTGTGTCTCCACTTCTTTTACCGTTAAATAGCCATTTTTTGCAACATAGGCTTTAATTATATCTGTTAAATCATTACCTTGTTTATCCTTAACGCTAGTCCACCATCCAAAGTGATTTAATCCAAAGTATTTAACTTCTAAATCACCTGGTTCTAAGTTCACAATGCCAGCCATACGACGAAGAGTTCCAACTGGCATATCACAAATGTTTAATACCTTAGAATTTGGTTTTAATCTACGGCAAGCCTCAGCTACAATTGATGCTGGATTTGAATAGTTTAGCATCCAACAGTCTGGGGAGTATTTTTCCATTAAATCTATTAATTCTAGCATGCCTCCTATACTCCTCATTCCATATGCAATTCCTCCTGGTCCACAAGTTTCTTGACCAAGTACTCCATATTTTAAAGGAATCTTTTCATCTTTTTCACGCATTTCATATTTTCCAACACGTATATGAGCCATACAGAAGTCAACATCTGTAAATGCTTCTTTTGGATCTGTAGTATAAGAAAATTCAATATCTGGTGCATTTTCTTTTAATACAATATTTAAAGCCTCACCAATAACACCTTGACGATCGCCGTCATTATCATATAATTTTAATTTTCTAATTGGAAAACGGTGTAGATTATCTAATAGCATCATAACTATTCCTGGAGTGAATGTGCTTCCGCCCCCTGCAATAACAATAGAATGTTTTTTCATATATATTACCTCTTTCCTCTAATTTATATTATTCTTCAAATAATTCTACGATTTATATTATTATTCTCCTACAATTCCTAGTGCTTCATCCACTATAGATCTTATTCTAGTTACATGTAATCCATAAATTACTTGAACATTTTCTCCTTTTTTAACTACTCCAGTAGCCCCTGTTCCTTTTAACGTAGCTTCATCAACTTTTGATGTGTCATCAAGAATTAATCTTAGTCTTGTGAAACAGTTATCTACTTTTTTAATATTTTCTTTTCCACCTAGAGCCTCTATTATTACAATGGCTTCATTCCCTGAAGCTTTACCTCCTGTGTTTTGTTCTCCTGCTACTTTTTCTTTATAATCTTGTTTATTATAAAGTTTAACTTCCTCATTACTGTCTTCTCTTCCAGTAGTCTTTAAGTTAAGCTTAACTATTAGAAATCTAAATATTACATAGTAAACTGCAAACTGTACTATACCTACTAAAATAAACATTGGCCAGCCTGTTTTCTCTATACCTAATGGTAAATTATAAAGTAAGAAATCTATAAATCCATTAGGTGCTATAGCCCTTACGTTTAATATATTTAAAGCTACCATTCCAAGACCGCTTAAAACTGCATGTACTCCAAATAATATTGGTGCTGTAAATAAGAATGAAAATTCTATTGGCTCTGTAACACCTGCTATTATTGAAGTTACTGCTGCTGGTATAAGAATTGCTCTAGCCTTCTTTTTCTTGTCAGGATCAGCTGTATGATAAAGTGCTAAACATGCTCCTACTAATCCAAACATTTTTGATAATCCTCTAGCATCCCATATAACTGTGCTAGATAAAACTTTGATTGAAGGATCTGCAATTTGTGCAAAATAAATGTTTCTAGCTCCTTCTATTGCCTTACCACCTATAGTCTCTATTCCTCCAAGCTGACTATATAAGAATGGAGTATATACCAAGTGATGTAATCCAGTTGGTATTAAAAGTCTTTCTAGTGTCCCATACATAAATACTCCAAAGTTGCCACTCTTTTGTATGTAATATCCTAAACTTGATATTCCCCACTGTACTGATGGCCAAACGTAAGAAAGTATAACAGCTAATACAACAACCACTGGAATTAATATTAAGAATACTAATCTTGAACCTCCATATATTTGAAATGCTCCATTAAACTCTTTCTTGCAATATTTATTATGAAAATACGCTACAACTATACCTAAAATTATTCCTAAAAAAACTCCCATATCCAAAACCTGAGTTCCAAGTACAATCGCCTGACCAGAACCCCTTAAATTATCTGGATTTACTAACTTCCCTGATAAACTCAAGAAAATATTCATGGCATTATTAAATATTAAATATACTAATACTGATGTGAAACCCGATTCTGCTTTTTTCTCTTTTGCAAGTCCTACAGCTAAACCAACACAGAATATTATTCCAAGGTTTGATAGTATAGGAACCAAGGACCCTGATAATATCTTCCCAAATCCAAATATTACACTATTTTTTAAGAACGGTGCATATTCTGCTAATTTGGCATTTGTGAGAATATTTCCAAAAGCTATTAATATACCTACAATCGGAAGTATTAATACTGGAATAAACATAGCCTTAGAAAATTTTTGCATAGCATTCATAATTTTATCCTTCATATATTCCACCTCTTATCAAATTATTGTGTCATCCATAGGCTCATTATATATACGTTTTCATTTAATTGAAATAGATCTTAAGCATTAAGAAACCTGTTAGCTTAAAAGATAACAGGTTTCTCAAATTGACTATTTATTTTCTTTTTTTGTTTCTTGATAATATCTGTAAATTAAGTATTCCATAAACATGAGCATATTTGCAAAAAACGAGTTAGGCAGCACATTACTGTCATCTAATTTATGCATATCAAATATCTTAAATGAAATATCCGAAAGAGCTGAAATGCTGTTTTCTACTTCCTTTGTGAAGGAAATTACTACTTTATTTTTCTTCTTCGCCACTTGAACCTTATCTAATACTTCTTTAGTTTCTCCAGATTTTGATATTACTATTAGTGTTTCCATGTCTTCTAGATTATTTTCAAAGCTGCCCTTAGAATCTATCAATATGCTCTTTACACCTATACCAAGCAGCTTTTTATTAAAGTATTCTCCAGCAATTTCAGAGTAGCCTCTTGCATAAACAAAAATATACTTTTTTGTTCCACTTACCAATATTTCTATAAACCTTTTTACATTTTCATCATCTATATATTTAGATAAAAACTTAATATCAGTACCTATTAATGCTTCTGATTCTTCTATAATTCCTGTACTACCACTATCTATTAGCGGTGTTATATTGTAAATCATATCAATAAATCCTGTAAAACCTAATTTTTTTGAAAGTCTCATAATAGTTGATGTGGATGTGTAGTTTTCAGCAGCAACCCCTCTAACTCCAAGATCCATTACACTATCAATATTATTAATTATATATTCTAATACTTGTTCTTCTATAGGTGTGATTTTTTTATTATTAACTATTTTGCTTAGATCAACTTTCATTTTTTAATCATCCTCTAATTATTATACGATTTCAATAGTTGCAATAACATTATTGTAATACATTACTATCTTATTATTCAATCTTAGCACACTATTATATATGTTGTCATAACTACTTTCTTGTTCCTATATTCCATTCAAATACTTTTATATGGGAATTGTAATACCATCTACTTATAAATTGCTTATCTAAATGTAATACTTATTTTAGTATTCTTTTTTATGTTATTAGTATGGTTCTTATACCTAAATTACCTTATAAAAAGCCTAAATTTCCTTAATCTTATCTAGAAAAATATATACCGTATTGCTTGTCTATACAATATACACAATAGTTCAGTTATAAAAATTTTATTTTATCTACTTAGTTATCAATATTTCTTTTATTTACAGTTGTAGGTTTAACAGCATGTTCCCCGGATCTTACCACTTAAATATGAAATAATGTAACCTATGAATAGTTATTCATGATACTACTTTAATACTTGAATATTAAAGTTTGAAAGTATCATCTAAAATATTGATTAATATAGTGCAACTATAGTACAATTTTAAGCTCTATTTCTTTTTTGACTAACATGATTTTTATTTCCTCTACTTAATTTAATATTTACTTTGAGTATTTTTCTTTTAGTTCCTCTAGTTGTTCCTTTTTATAAAATTTCATCATCGTTAGTACATCCTCAAAATAGAAAAAGGAATACTCAAAGCTCTTATTGCTCTAAGTATTCCTTTTATACCAAATTATAATATATATTTGATTATATTTTTTTGATTCACTAATATATACTAACTTACGCTCCAAAAAATTTATCTTCTGTCGATTAATTTAAAAATGTTCTAGCAATCACTTGGTCTAGGTGCAGAAGGACCAAGACCAATAGAACAAAGCCAATTCAGTACTACCTCATGCAACACATTTATGTTGTCTACCTGGCAGTGTTCTAATCCGCCAAGTCTTCTATCCTCTATGGCAAAGAATGTCTTGCTTTTCGAACCAGCCTGTTCGTAATTTTTAAGAGCTTGTGTTAGCGGATTGGGCTGAACCAATATCTCTTCCGCACCGTGCATCACAAGAAGTGGGCACTCTATCTGGTGAAGCACGCCCTCAAGATTGTAGGCAAAACGAGGATTTCCAGCAAAGTCATCCAAGCTTTTTGCACCCAAAATTCTCATGCCGTGAGCAGCTAAACTTGGTGGCATCCATTTTAGCATTGCTTCCCAGTCGAATGCGTGGGTACCTCCATCAGAGATGACTGCAGCAATCCTGTGATCGAAGGAAGCAAATCTAAGGGAGTCGTATGCAGCAAAGCTCTCACCATGAACAATGATCTTGTTAGGATCCACTTCCGGTCTAGTTAGAAGAAAGTCGATTGCTCTTGAATGAAAAGCCTCGCTGTCAGCTCTTCTGCCCTTTCCCTTTTCGTACATTGAAAGACCAGTTCCAGGCTGATCATAGACCATAAAGTTATATCCACACGAAATAAAGGCAGGTCCTAACCAGAAATAGTTCTCAATTGACCACTCATCACCACCATTGAGGGCCAAAATTGTGGGCTTCGGACCTTTTATCCAAGGAGGTGAGAAAAAGTACCCATCTAATTTGACATCCTCATAATCTACTTGGATTTTCTCTGGTTTTACATCAAAGTACTTTCCAGCAGCTTCAAAGAGTTCATTTACTTTCCTAAATATACGGAGTTTCTCGGCATCATTATCCATCACAGCATATTCAGCGATTCGGTGGTAATTGCAAGCACGAATGTAACAGTTACGTGCTGTATACCAGTTTCCAACCGCTTCTGCCTCCTTACCATGCCTTTCCAAAGCATCTGCTGTTATGAGCCATTCCCTATGCCATGTTTCCTTATCATTTGGATCTATTTTTTTGCATGCTTCGTAAATCTCGGTGACGTCAGCAGCACCAAGACTTGCCAAGCCTAGAGCTTTAGTCACTTGATATGACATCATATAGTTATTTGGCCAACGGCTGAATTCAATTGACATTGCAGTATCCTCCTTCTCTAGTTATATTTATTACTTCAGTCCTTCTCTTATTAAGCATAAGAGTGTATGTTTCGAAATAGTAGCATCTATCTATGTCTGTGCCACGAACTTGATTCTCCACCATATCATTTCCTCCTATCAATTTACTTGTAGTTTTTAAGCTACAAGTAAATTTTACGATATAAAAATAAAGCTGCCCTAAAAGGAAAATAAATCTTTATAAAGAGAATATAAAAAATTATAAAGCGCTAAGAATGATATTCAATAATTAATTTACAGCTTGCAAGTCCAAGTCCTATCCCACCATTTTCAATTTACCTGGATTTATCCACAGTGAAAAATTTAAGGAATAGTGAAGACATCTCCTTATCCAGCACTCCAATTCTATTATCTTCAATTTCAAAATAGGCATAAGAACCTTTTGAGTATCCAGTCATATACACTTTCAACTCATAACATTCCTGCTTTTCATTTTCTGATAGCCCCTTTCGCATAACTAACAGTTCAGCAAAACCATTAATAGATGTTAATGGTGCTTTTAGATCGTGAACAATGGCAGCAATCATATCCATTTGCTCTTTACGTGCTAGTTAGAGCCTCTTTTCCATATTATTAAAGTGATTATAAAGGTCTCCAATTTCATCATTACTTCTTAGAGCAAGTGGCGGCAATGGATGCACAATATTTATTCTTTCCAATCTCCTATTAAGTCGTCCTATTGGTTCTTCTATAAAAAAATAGATATGCATAATCAAAATAATAAAGATGAAACAGGCAATAGCAAATATAGGAAAGAGTAATACTAGAATGGGTACGAACCATAGATTTATACGAGACATTAAGAACTGTATTAGAGAAAAACTATGAACTTAATGATTTAAGAAATAATCTGGATGCTTTTTCAAATTTAAATGAAAATGAATTTAAAGAACTTAATAATATTCCTCTTGAAACTTATCTACGAACTTTACTAAATCCATATCTAAATATAAAAAATCTCTTCAGGATATCAAAGAAACTAATCATGAAATTAATGCTAGCGATTATATGCAGCTTAAACAAATAACATTTCATGCCCTTAGATATACTCACGCTACTTTGTTGATATTTAAAAGTGAAAATATAAAAGTTGTATCTGAAAGACTAGGGCATAAAAGTATTACTGAAACACTAGATACTTATACTCATGTTATGGATGATATGAGAGACAATACTGTTGCATTACTTGATAATATATTTAAATATGAACCCATTCATGATGATAATAAATAACTCTAATTCGTAGTCACTTTTAGTCATCTTTTTACGTCAAATAAAGTTTTGGTCACCTTTTTGTCCCCTTTTCAACAAAGAGAAACGGCTTAACCGTTGCAGTTAAGCCGTTTCTCTTTGTACGTTGGTACTCCCAGCGGAAATTAGCGAATGAAACTTTATAACTTGTCCAAATAGCAGAAAACCACTTCAAAGCCTTATAAATAAAAGCTTGAGGTGGTTTTCATTTTTGTTATAAAAAATATGTTTTTACTTATTTGGCGACGTATTGTCGCTAAGTTGTCGCCAATATAACTTCTGATCTATCCATCCATGAATATATGAGAACGCATTTCAAGTAGGCTGTTTATTTTTCCTTAGAATTCTTCTTTTCTACTCAATTTTAACTAATTGTCACTTTTAGTGTGTTCATTTCTTATTATCAATACATTTTCACAAATTAAATAATTAGTAAACTTTAATACTTTTAAATAGCTATCTTCCCCATATAATATCCGCTTTTTGATTCTTATTTAGCTTGTCCATTTTTATAAGATATCGGTAGTACTAATGTTTTAAAGTTATATTTTGCATTGTTATCAAACGTTTTGAAATATATTCCGTCCTTGTAATCATCCGCCACAATATTTCTAACTTTTACTGTCGAAGTCTTTACACTAGTTTTCCTATCTGTTCTGAATATATATCCTCTATATTCTATATCATCGAATTTTATATTTGAATCCTGTCTCAAGACATCTACAATAAAATCACTATATATTTTTCCGTATTTGATTTGATCTTTTGCAGTACTCATATTTTTTGATTTTAATTCTATCAACAAAACATAAAGTTTTTGTTCATCTACATAAAGTATGGTTGTATCATTTATTTTAGTTTGCACTTTCATAAAATAAATTTTTCTCTTATTATCATCTAAATGCAATGTTAAAGCATTTCTTATCTGCTCAATTCTAACTTCCCTTCCAGTAGCCCCTTTATTTTCTTCTATTACTGTCAGATTCTCCCCTTCTATTTTAGTTATTACACTTGGATTAATTTTTTTATCAAACTCAGATTTTAAAATATCATAATTACTCATTTTGGCCCTCCAAATAAGTATAAAATATATCATCTGAACTCTTGTTATAACAATTTATCACGTCATCAAAAGTGCTCATTATTATACCTTCATCATCTATATCTGCTTCAGTAATAGAGTTATCTCTAGATATATATGCACTTATTCTGTTTTCCTGTAATAACTCCTCTTCCTTATAGTCATATTTCTCAATAAGTTCTTCAAAACCCTCAAATTTCCTTCCGAGTATAATCAAATTATTTAACTCTTTTATTATGTAATCACTATGAGTTGATATTAACACCTTTACTCCTGCATTAACTATTCTTGCAATTATTCTTGCCAACTTTCTTTGATTGTCAGGGTGTAAATTTAATTCAGGTTCATCTATAACAAGAAATTCATTTATAGATGCATTATGATTTAAATAGTAATCTAATCCAAATAATGTTTTTGCTGTGGATGATGCTATATGAAATTCTATTTTCTTACTTTCCTTACTAATAGACATAAATTCTATTGAATTATCCTCAGTTATTATATAAGATCCCTCAATAACTTCTTTCTCTAACGATTTTGCAATATTTTTAAATTTTTCTTGCCCATCGCTATTCTTATTATCTAAACTATTCAAAAAATTAATATAGTCTGATACCGGAAGTGCATATTTTGCTACTTTATTCATAACTTCTTCGATAGTATTATTTTTGTTTAAATTAAAAATCATGTCATTTCTGCTTACATTTAATTCTTTAAAAAATAAGTTTACTCCACTGCGTTCTGCTGGTAACATAAATATACTTCCAGAATCCTTATATAGAGTCTCTCTTATAACCAAAACTAATGTACCCTCTAATATTATATCCCTTATAAGCGATTCACTAGCGTTATCTTCTAGTTGACTAACTGTCAAAATGTTATTTTCTCTTTTTACTATTACTTTTGCCTCTGTAAACCTTGAATAGGCAGAGCTTAGACTTTCACATTCTCTATAAAAATATTCTTTATTTTTTAAATTTTCATGCTTAATACTTATCTTTGTATCTTTAAATATATCTTTTTCAGAATTAAATACTTCATATAACATTTCATTATATTCTTTCAATACATAGTCATTTATGTTATCTAAGTTGTTATATACCTGTTGTAAATCAATATAGTAATTGTTTTCTTTTCTTTCTATATATTTATTTCTTCTGATTGTATTTCTAAGTCCAATTAGAATTTTTTTGTAAAATCCATAGATGGCATAATTTACATATGTTTTGCCTGTATTATTTTTTCCACATATTATTGTTAAATCATTTAGTTCTAACTCACCATTTTTTATGGATCCTAAGTTTTCAAATTTAAATTTCATACCCAATTTCCTCCAAATATTTATATAATTAATTATACAAATCATATTTTCACTTATTCATAATATTTTCCTTATCACTAATATTTATTCATTAAATCATTTTTAGGAATGTGTACATATCATATTTCATTATATAATATTCTATGACAATTTAGTAAATTATATTTCTATGCATTTATATTATATATTATTTACATAATATATATTTACTTTAATAATTTTCATATAATTAGATAATACTTATTTTAATGGGGTGTGAAATATGGATGAAAAGGACTTAAATAGAGATTCAAATTGCATTAATGATAGTCAAAGTGATTGTAATAATGTTGATACCGATGAATATGAACCAATTCTAAATATTGATGATATTGAACTTTATACAATAGTCATAACCACCAGTAAGGTGCTTTTATATTTTGCCTAAACCAAGTAATATAATAAACTCAACTAAATTTCTTAATATATCACATCATTTCTTAATGGTATAATGTCTTGAGCCCTTTTATTTAACTTAAGACATTTATTAATAAACTTTATTACCTCTTTTTTCGGTATATCATATTGCATCATAGGAAATATATCGCCAAACGTATCATAATATTGCTCTAGCTTAAGATCTAATTCATCATTCATAAGCTTACACCCCTTGATCTTCATACAATTTTATATATTTATATAGAGTACTTCTTCCAATCCCTAGCATCTTTGCAAATGCCATAGCTGACATATTTCCATAGCCACCATCTTTAAATTTCTTGTATTCTTTTATAAAGTCTTTTGGTAACTCAGCCTTTGGTCTTCCTAATTGTTTTCCTTTTGCTCTAGCAACAGCCAACCCTTGATTGATACGATTTACCGTCTTTTCGCGTTCCTGTTGGGCCATATGAGCCTTAAGAGTGATAAATATATCAGCTATCATATTGTACAAGCTGCTATCTTGAATCTTTTCCCACTCGTTTAAATATGGAGTATCCAATGCAATAATTCTGATACCATAAGCCTTAAGCCTTTTAAATTCCATAATTACATCATCGGCACTTCTTCCAAGTCTATCAATATCAGTAATGATCAATATATCATCTTTCCTAAGCTTAGATTTTAAAGTATTATATTGTAGTCTATGGTCTGCTTGAATCGTTCCAGATATTCTTTCCTCTATTAATTCATCAAACTTAAATTTGTTAGCTGCTGCGTATTGCTCCAAAGTAATCCTTTGACGATCTGTAGTTTGCTTTTCCTTTTGTGTACTTATTCTCATATATCCAAATATCATAATCATAAATCCTTTTTCACTAATTAATTTATGAATTTAACTAATTCACCTTATAATATTATTATAAGTGTCTATAAAAGTATATTCAATTATCGTAAACACTTCTTTAAAATAATTATGCCTATTTATCGAGGTTATATCTCTTTTTTTCTTTCTTTTTCTTTGTTTGTTAAATCATATGATTTATAGACATCATTTTATGGATGTTGAAATATAATGCATAATATATTATTTTTCATATTTATAAAAGTTTCTTCTATTTAACCATTTGGCAACATAGTATAAATCTTTTTTCAAATTATTTAAACTTAGTTTATCAATTAGATATCCTCTGTTAAATAATAACTTAACTAGATGTTTATATATAACTTCATGATCTATATATTCAACACATAAAGTATTCTCAATATAATCCTTACCTACCTTGTGTTCAAAACTGGCATTTCCTAATTCAATATTAAAACAATCTTTAGAAATATCATAAGTAACTTCTATGAGGGTGGATGTATTTTTAAATCCGAAAGTCCCTTGTATTTGAAACCCATCTTTTAAGTCACAAAAAAATATACTAGATGGCCATGTATCCCTATTTTTTTCTTGTACATCTATACTGTATTTATTTTTACATATGAATTTATTTTCATCTTCTACTAATTTTAATTTTGCTAATTCAAAAAAATCACATATCTCTGGAACATCAAAATTTAAAATAACATTATATTTATCATCTTCTTTTATTATTTGATAATCTTTTAAGTAACCATAATTGATACTAGTATTATTAACATACTTAACTAAATCATCTAACTTTTCAAATTCATGTTTTGCCAATTGTATCATACTTTCTATTCTCCTTAACTAATTATTATTTATAATTATATAACTTATTATACAAAAATTGTTAAACGCCTTTAATTTTTCACATTAAATAGAATAATAATTATAATTTAAAAGAAAGATCATAAAACTTAAAAGAAAAAGCGCTGAATATCACCATCCAGTACCACCCTTTTCATATTTCTTTTTACTTACATTATAATCAATTCTTTAATTAAAAAACTGTGATTGAATACTTTCATCTAAATTAAAAACTTTTCTTAAATCAGGTGAAACGGCCCTATTTGTTGGATACTTAGATTGATTGCTAAAATATTCTGATTCAATTTCAGATTGTAATTGTTGGACTTTATCAACTTCAATATTTTCAATTATCTGTTTCAAATCAGAATATTTACTTTGATCATCTTTTTCTACTGTATTTAACTTTGCTTTTACCAGTTCTAAAATTGATTTATTATCAGGATCATTTATTAATAAGTTCTTAATCTGCTCAATTGATCCATTGTTAAGTATATAAGTTGAGTATATAAGATTATTGTTTTCTACCAATAGATCTTCCATGGAAATCTTCTTATTTTTATTAATTAAATCCTGCTCTTTTAATTGTCTCTTTAACGTCTCTACTTCTTCAAGTCCTGCCTGATAAATCTTGTCACTATATTCTCTTTTCAACTGTTCTGACTTGTTATAATATTCTTGTGATAAATTTATAAGATATTCTTTTTTAGCATCTTCTTTGTAATTATCTAAGTCCCTATCATTTTTTTTGCTTCATATTCCCCTCTTAGTTTGTTTAATTTTTCTTCTGCCTCAGTTCTTAAATTTTCTCTTTTTGACATACTATAAATCATCCTTTCATTAATTAAAATTTGAATATCATAAGAACATTTTTCTTATGCTCTTTTAACCTAAAATATTTATTTCTATAGTCTTAAAGCATCTGCCATAAACTGATCAACCATGCTATTTTTAACAGCATTTTGGGCCATGCTCTTTAATTCACTTGTAAGTTGTGCGGTTCCTTTTGATCCGGTATCTGCAATTGATACTTGCATGTGTATTTCCGGACTAAAAATATAATACTTTGGCGTATTATTTAACATACTGTTTGATCCACTATAAGTGCCGGCCGCATTACCAAAATTAAAGTTAGGCTTTACATTGCCAAGATCTTTTATTTTATTACCAAGTCCCTCAAATCTTCCAGTGATTGTTTGATCGTGATCATCTAATCCCAGCACTAAACCTTCACCAATATTCTTACCATATCCTCTAAATACTCTTGATGGGGAATGAATATCTAAAAGGCCCGCAAAAATACTTTTAATTTTATCAGCCATCCAACCTACTTTATCAAAAACCCAATCCCATCCAGCCTCTAATCCATGGACTAATCCTTCACAAATATTTTTACCAATGCCACTGGCCCAAGATGTAAAATCATCGAAAGCCTCTTTTAAACCGGCAAATCCATTTGAAAAGAATGAAACAACTTTATCAAATGCATTACACATCCAATCAAAAATAGGCTGCAACCATTCCTTGAGTTTGTCCCAATGCTGCCAAATTAATAACGGTATTCCAAGGCAAGGAGCAATAATTGTTAATATAGTTGGCCCCCACTGAGAAAAGAAATTTTTAAGCCATTCCCAAAATTGACCAAATATATTTTTTAACCAAGCGAAAAAATTACCGAAGTATTCTTTCAATGTATCCCAATTACTATATATCAAGTATACGGCTCCCGCTATAAGCATTATAATACCCACAACGGCCCCCACTGGACTTGCAATCAATCCAGGCAAAGCTGAAACTATACTTGCTATTTTTGAAATTCCAGTAAATACGCTTATAACCGTCCTCACACTTTCAATAAGCTTGGCCAGTACAATTAACACCGGCCCTATCGCGGCGGCAACCAGTGCCATTTTAACGATAAATGCTTGAGTTTCCGGAGACAATGCACTAAATTTATTTACTAGATCAGCGATCCAACCGGCGCAACTTTTAATCATTGGGGCCAATACATCCCCGATCTTAATTGCTGCAGTTTCGATTGATCCTTTCATAGCCTCAATTGATCCTTTCAGGTTATCTTGCATTGTTCCGGCCATTTCTTTCGATGCTCCATCACAATTCTTAAGAGTATCAGTCAATTCTTTGAATTTATCTGGGCCCTGATCAACCAATGCTAACATTCCTGACATAGCCTCTTTACCAAATATTTGTGCGAATGCGGCTGCTTTTTGTTCTTGTGTTAAGCCAGCCGTTTTATCTTTCAATATTTGAATTATATCGGTCATGGGCAACATTTTGCCGCTGGTATCAAAGAAATTCATTCCTAGTTGTTCCATTAATGCTGTCGCTTCATTTGTTGGCTTTGCAAGATTTATCAATGCGCTTCTTAATGTTGTTCCCGCCTGAGATCCCTTAATTCCTGCATTACTAAGCATACCAATTGCAGCAGCAGTATCTTCAAAACTAACACCTAATGCATGAGATACCGGCGCGATGTACTTCATCGCCTCACCCGTATCCATTATTTCAGCGTTAGTATCACCCGCCGCCTCAGCAAGTACATCAGCAACATGAGTTACATCTTTAGCCTCCATACCGAATCCCCTTAGAGCCGAAGCGGCTATATCTGAGGCATCCGAAATATTTACACCACCGGCAGCAGCGAGATCCAACATACCAGGCATAGCAGCCATTATTTCTTGAGTTTTAAAACCCGCGGACGCTAGATTTTCCATCCCACCCGCTGCCTCAGATGCACTGAAATTTGTGTCGGCGCCAAGTTGAATTGCTTGATTTCTTAATCCGTCAAAGTCTTCACCAACAGCACCACTGATTGCCTTAACTTTACTCATTTGAGCCTCAAAATCCATTGATGCATTAGCGGCAGCCGCTCCAATTCCCGCAATTGGCAAAGTTACATTTTTAGTCAATTCACTACCAACCCCGCTCATAGCATTACCTAAACCTTGAATATCTCCACCAGTTGCAAATGTCTTAAGTTCTGCACCCGCACTAGCTAATGAGTTTTTAAAACCCGACATATCTAAATCAAGATAAGCTACTGCGGTTCCTACATTTATTGCCATACTTTTTCACCTCTTATTCTGTTTTTAATTAATCCTCGATCTTGACTTGAATTTCATTGGTTCCATAGATCTCAACCTTATCTTTGAACATTCCTAGATGTCTACCAAGGCTTTCTAATGCTCTAACTTTATCATGAAGTTTAATTTCAATTCCGTTAGATCCTTGCTTAATGCTAGATATTGCTGAAATCTTATCTCCTGGAACATCTCTAGTTGTTTTTACAATAACAATATTACCGCCTGTACTATCATCAATTTCAACATAATCATCAATTTGAGAAAAAGCAATTTTAGCAAGTTCCTCCACAACCATATCTTGAGTAATATTTGTTCTTTCCGCGCGCTCAGCCATGCATTTTTGAACATAAGCCTTGATGTGTGGTTTCGTGAGGTTTTCATATCCTATCTCTTTTGCTGCAATAGAACTATACCCCGCACGAATAGCTGCTTGTGTGGCATTCAAGTCAATTAAATATTCATTACAAAATCTTTTCTGTTTTTCAGTCAATTTTGCCATTTTTTCACCCCATTTCAATCATTTTTAACCTTTTAATTACTAAAAATATGTAAAATATATTATACTTTATTCCGTTCCCTTGCTTTCTTTTCCCAATAGCGTTCCTGTGCAGCCTTAATTTTATCTTTATTATTCTTACGCCATTCTTTCATGTATGCTCTTTTTACTTCTTTTGCTTTATCATCCATGACAATCCTCCTTTCTTAATTTTGATAAAATAAAAAGGCCACGGTAATAAATAGGCTTATCCGATCATATCGGTTCACCTAAATATTTCCCGCAGCCATTAAATTTCTTAATGCTTTCCATCTTGTGATGGGGTACTTAATATTATTTTTATCTTTCTATTTATTATAACATAAAATTGCCCTTAAACATAGTGTTTCCAATGGTTTTGACTTATTTTTTCAATATAATCCTATATAAAAATAATGAATGTGGATTTTTAAAACACCCCATCTTCTAAAAATGCCCCACCCTCTAACACTTGATATCTTCTTGCTTTAGAGTAGATTGTGTAGTTTTGAACATATTTTTAATTTATTTATATATTTTTATATTTCACATTGGTATATTGGTATATTTCTACCTTTTCTACTTATATACTTATTTATTTTTTAATTTACTATAGAAAATAAATATAAAATACCGTAAATACCGTTTATATTAGTAATATGAACAACTTCAGTGCATTTTAAAACTCACATAAAACTACACAATTATATTTCAAAACACCCCAAACTACACCGTAATAAAAAGCTACCTGTTGAAAAACTCATAAATTCATAGGTAGATAAGAATTTTCTTATCACTTAGCTGACATAATAATTATAATTGTATATACAATCAATACATTCTATATAATCAGTTATTAATTCAAATAAGGTAATATATATTTATATGCCATATAATCACCATATCAAAAATATTCAACCATATCATTTTATCCATAAAAATATTTCATAAGGTAATATATGTATAAATTACATATAAATGCTTTTTATCTATAAAAACAATATGTAATATCATAATCCAATAATGTAAGAGAAATATTCATTACAAAATGAATTGTACGGCAAAACTCATTACATACTCAAACCCTTACCAATAAAGGGATTACACAATGTTTGTAATATGAAATGCATCATTTCTAAACTATATATATTATTTTTTTCACTTTGTATATACACATTGCAGTAGCTTTATTCCTTAGTTTGACAGTTATAATTTATCATTACAATAACATTACGAATCATTACTAAATGCATTACTTACATAAAAAAATCCCTTACTTTTAGTAAAGGATTATAAATATTATGTGTTAATATCATTTATTTCTAAATCTTTTATGGCTGTTTTTATTATTGGTATTAACATTGCTCTTAAATCTTCAAGATGCTCCTCAGTAATATCTTTTATGTCAAAATTTTGATCATATATAGTATCATTGTAATATTTTATTAAATTTAATAATATTTCTTTGTCTTCTTCTGTTAATTTACTTTTTATTTTCTCAGTTAATTTATCTATTGAATTCGTTCGATTTTCTATTAATTTCTTTTCTTCTTTTTCAGTAGTTAAATCGTCAATTGAAACATCCAGGTGGAGGCTTATAGATTCTAAAATTTTTATACTTGGTGTTCTTTTTTCATTTTCGTATCTTGATATACTTACATCTGTAATGCCTAGACTATCAGCTAACTGCCTTCGGCTTAAACCTTTCTTTTCACGTTCCCTTTTTATATTTGCTCCTATTCCCATAAGTAATCACTCCTTACACTAGATTATATATGTTTTCATACCACTATGGAATACTTTTTTATATTTTTGCCGCTTTTCATACCATTTCGGTATTGACTTTATACCGTTTCGGTATTACCATATTGGTATAGGAGGCGGTTGCAAAATGAACAAACCAACTAAAGTTAAACGAGCAAGACTTGAAGCAGGTCTAACAATAGATCAATTACGCAAACAAGTAAAAACAAGCCCTAAAAAAATAGTTGCAATTGAGCGTGGGGAAATTGGAAATACAACTCTGGATCTTATGAAGAGAATTTCAACTGCACTTGGATCAACTATAGAAGAACTTTTCCTATCAAATGAAAATTAAAATATTTGTTTTTCACAATATGAACAACATGGAAAAATTATTACTGTCTTAAAATTAACAAGTCCAAATATCCCACTCAGCAATCTTATCTATAAAATTCTAAACTGACAACACAGAGCAGCGACAAAAGTAAATCGCAATGATCTACAAAAATAAATTATGGAGGTATATGATTATGAAACTACAACTTAGATATAAAACTGATGATGAAAAAAATAGAATGATTGGAATACTATCGGCTGCAGCTAATGTTACGAAAATAAGCGAGCCATACAAGAGTGGCAAATTTTTTAGAGTATACATTGATATTGAATGATGGAGGTACTCAAACATGAAAAAATTAAATGAAATTATTGGTTATATTGGGAGGGTGGTGTCATAATTATGGCAAATCAAGAAGTATTGGAACTTATACAAGCAAGTCAAGAAAGTGGTGTAACAGTTGAACAATTAAGAAAAGACATTACCAGAAAATTATTAAGAGGAAAGAAAATAGGACGTAAATTTTTAGTTACAAGAAAAGATTTAAATTCATATTTAGGTATAGAAAATAAAGATGAAGTGCTTCAATTGCAGCTTGAAAATGAAAAATTAAGAAACAAACTTAAAGGTTATGAAATTCAATTTCAAACTTTTAAAGGATTATTAAAAACATTAACTAATGTTGCAGATATTTAATGAGAGAAGGTGCTACAATTGCAATTTAAATTAATAAAAAAACATATGCAGCTATGCAAAACACTAAATAAGCAGATAACATATATAGGACTTGCTTACTTTAGAATGGCTTTTAAGTAGGTGATATCATTTGAATTTAAACATAAGAGAAATAATTTCTACTCATGGATTATTGCCATTAGTACCCCTAACTGGCTATAGTAAAACCCCCTTTTGTCAATGGAGTAAAGAAGAAACTTGGATAAAAAATATTGATAGTTGCAATATAAAAAAATTCTCATGGATCAATAAAGAAAATGAACAAAAACAGGGTCAAGTTACTGGATTCTCACTTTTATTAGGTCAAAAAAGTAACATAACTGTAATTGATTTAGATGTAGGTCATTCAGATAATATTAATGGAATTGATAGCTTTAAATCACTTATAAAAGATTTACCGAAGGAAGATATAGAAATAATTAAATCAACTTTTACAGTTCAAAGCCCTAGAGGTGGTTATCATCTATATTTTAAATACGTAAAAGACATAAAAGGAACTGCTGATTATTTTAAGGATATTGATAAACGTGGTATTGATGTAAGAACCGAAGGAAATTTAGTTCCTATTCCTGGTACCAAAGTTCAAATAAATGGCAAAGGGAAAGCATTAACCTATTCTATAAAAAGTAATTTAGAAATTAAACCTATGCCGGAAAGTCTTATTGATCTATTTAAACAACATCAAAGTAAACCAGTTAAAGATGTTATTAGTACCAAAAATACTCTAAAATCAAAATATTACAAAGTAATCAATGAAGGTGAAGGACGGGACAATACTTTGATTTCATGGTTAGGACATATTATAAAATTTAATCCTAATCTTAGAAATAAAAATGAGTTAATACCTCTAGCTGAAATGTATAACTTAAGATATCTTGATCCACCACTAGATAGCAACACCATTGTAGAAAAGGTTAATAGCGTTCTTAAATACGCTGATCCAATTTATATTAATGAAAAAGGTAAAATTATTCCTTATGAATTGTCAAAATTTATATCAACTCAAAACATAGTTATAAGCGATTCTTTAAATTCTTATATATACCGTGATAACTATTATAAAGAAGTTGAAAATGATTTTTATAGTGAAATTGATAAATTAGTTGATAATAAAGAATTAATAAAAATGAATATGGTAAATGAAGTTGCTGAACAAATAAAAAAACAAAACAATATGCTAATTATTGAAAATAGCCGTGGTTATATTAATTTTAAAAATGGGTTACTTGATATCAAAAATAGAAAACTTATTCTACATACTCAAGAAGTAGTCACATTAGGACAAATTAATGGTAACTATATTCAAGAAAAATCAGATATAACAGGAACTAGATTTGAAAATTTCTTAAATACATCATTAACATCTGACTTAATACCAGTTGTTCAAGAAATGTTGGGCGTATGCTTATACCCTTTAACTGATAAAGTTTCATATTTTTACTTTTTAACTGGTGAAGGTAGAAATGGTAAAGGAATTTTGCTTGATATTATTTTAAATATAATCCCTTCAAATTTTAGAAGTGGTATATCCATAAAAGATTATGATACACGTTTTTCAAATTCAAGTATAAAAGGTAAATCAATAAATATATGTACTGATGATCCCACAACTAGACTTGAAGGCGTTGGAAATTTAAAAGCGGTCACCGCCGGTGAAGGCATTTTCGTCGAGAAAAAGGGTAAAGACGGAATTATGATAAAGGCAATATTGACTCATATATCTGCAATCAATGATCTTCCAAGTATGCAAGAAAAAACAAATGCTTTATTTGATAGAATGATTGTTATTCCCTTCAATAAAACTTTCGGAACTAAAGAAGAAGTTGATCTTGGAGAAAAGGACATGTTAAAAGATCCAAACTTAAAAACAGACATAATCAATAATGAATTAGATATTATAATTGCTTGGGCCATAATAGGATTGTTTCGGATCATTGACAATAATTATGAATTCACCATTTGTAAAACAATTAAAGAGAAAAAAGAAGAATATAGATCAGATGTTGATTCAGTTAGACAATGGGCCAACCTATACTACAAACCTATGACCCCAACTTGCAACGAAGATTATATGAAAGGTTCTGCATTACTGAATATATATAAAGCTTGGTGTTCAAGGGAAGGTGTAAAAGAAGTTGGCCGAAATAGCTTTTATAAGAGCATGAACCGTTTATTTAAAGGTCAATTAAAAGAAATACACAAACAACAATATTATGCAATAGAACTAATTAAAGAACCCTCTACCACATTTGAAGATGTTGGAGCCTCAAAGGATATTAAGATATTTAAAGTTCCAAATTAAAAATTATAAAACCAAATACAATATATTTCGTAAAATTCACAAAGATAATTAACTTTATTTAAAGGTGTTAGAAAGGAGTTTTTCATGGATAGAAATAATTTAAGAGAAGTTGAAGTATTAGACACTAATCAAAAAGTTGAATATGTTGCCTACTTCCATGGATTTTATACTCAAACATATAGTTTAGATAGTAGAAATGAATTAAGAGCTATTGTAGAACTTGAAAGCGGTGAACTAAGACTAAAATCAATATATGATGTTAGATTCATAAATTAATGTAAAAATAACCTTCATAAATTCTAGAGATGAAAAAAGGTTATATCTAGAATTTAAAAGGTTAGTCAGTGCAACTTTATGCACTTTTTTAATCATTGTTAGATATCTTAAGAGTTGTAAAACTAAGTGATTATAACTATTTAATAATATATATTAGGAGTGATTGAGGATGAATTATAACAAGATGTTATATACAACCAATAAAATTATAGAAAATGAATTTATTCATGTACAAGATGAAGCTTTAAAAGGTATGGAAGATTTGGAAAAGTATAAAAAAATCATAAAAGATAATGATGAAAGATATTCAATATTAATGAAAGCTTTACCAAGGGAAATGCAAGAAATACTTATGCAATTTTCAGATACTTGTGGAGATATACTAACATATGAAATTCAGCATTACTTTAAAAAAGGTGTCGTTGCCGGAATTTCAAATCTAAATTTCTTAAGAAATATTACTAACGGAATTAATTTTTAGTAGGAGGCTAAAAACATGGCTTATTATAAAAATATAGGAACTAAGAATAAACCTAACTGGATAGTTGAAGGTAGTTTTGGAACTGGTAAAGATGGTACCAGATTGAGGATTAAGAAAACTGGTTTTAGAACTCAAAAAGAAGCCGAAGCATATTTTAATGAGTATGCCAATAATGTAAATAAAGGTAATCTAAAAGTTGAATCTAAAAATATAGTTTTTGGTGACTTCATAACACAATGGTTTAATGAACATAAAAGTAAAACCTTAAGTATTAATACCAAGACTAATTATAAGTCAAGAATTGATACTCATATAATCCCCTATTTAGGACGTTACAAGCTTACTGAAATTGATACCCCTATGATTCAGAACTTTTACAATTCACTCATAGGCGAAGGGTTGAAGGCTTCCAGTGTAAAGAAAATCATAGAAACATTAAATAATTGTTTTAAGTATGCAATCAAAATGAGATTCATTCCAATACTACCAACAGACATTGAAAAAATGCCAGTGGAAAAACCTAAAATTGAATACTGGAATAAGAATCAAGTTGATTTCTTTTTAGAAAAAATACAAAGCAGTTCACTTTATACAATAATATTAATTGAAATATTAACGGGATTAAGAGTTGCCGAACTATGCGGATTACGTTGGCGTGATATTGATTTAGACAATGGAACTCTTGAAGTAAATGGTCAGATTATCTTTGATAGAATTAACAAGGTGTTAGTCCCTACAGACATTTTAAAGACCGATACAAGCTACAGGAAAATATCTATACCAAATATATTAATAGAACATTTAAAATCCATTAAAGAAGAGGACAAGCCGCAGGAAAGTAATTTTGTAATACAAGATAGATACGGTTTAGTTTGCAATCCAAGAAATGTATCAATGAGATTTACAAAAGCCATATCAAAATATAGAAAGTCTATTGAAGAAATAGAAAAAGAAACTGAAAAGGTTCCAACTAATTATATGCAGCTGCCACAAATAACATTTCATGGTTTAAGACATACCCATGCTACTTTATTAATATCTAATGGTGAAAATATAAAAGTAGTATCTGAAAGGTTAGGCCATTCAGATATAGCCACTACATTAAACACTTATACTCATGTCATGGACGAATCAAGAGAAAAGACTGCTTCATTATTAGATCAAATGTTTAAAAAGCCTTAAGCAAGTCTATTGTCGCTGAAAATGTCGCTTTTCAAAAACTAAAAAAGCCACAACCCAGTCATTTCAACGGTTGCGACTTCTTGCTTGGTACTCCCAGCGGGAATCGAACCCACATCTATCCCTTAGGAGGGGATTGTTCTATCCATTTAACTATAGGAGCAT
>CAURJV010000054.1:0-36565 GCA_963524945.1 uncultured Clostridium sp. | reverse complement strand
GAGTGCCGGCCTGTCACGCCGGAGGTCGAGGGTTCGAGCCCCTTCTGAGTCGCCACTTAAAAACAAGTTCTAGTTTATAGAACTTGTTTTTTTTTATAGAAATTTATTTATAAAAAATAATATATAATATCACTACCCATTGTAAAGGAATAAGTTTTTTTGGAATTCATAAAATAAAGTTATAATAGAAATGAAACCCCAACATGATATTCGTTATGTTAATGAATATCATATCAGAGCTTAATTCATTTGAAATGGAATAAAATCATCTGTTTTTTTCTAAATTTTTTTTAATTCTTATATCCTCAGAATAAAATTTACAGAGTTTAAATTCTCCAATTAACCGAGATGCGATTCTTTCACTATACTGCTTTGTTATTCCTGGCAAGGTTAAATTAGTTGAGATAAGCATTTTTTTATTAGTAAGAATTCGCTTGTTAATTATATTAAATAATTCGGTTACTGAAAATTCATTAAGATGTTCTGCACCTAAATCATCTATAATTAGTAAGTCACATTCTAGTAATAATGATTCTAATGCTGAGTCATTATTGAATCTTATTTCTCTTAAATTCTTAATTAATTCATCAGAGGTTTTATAAATTACTAAGAAACCCATATCTAATATAGCCTTAGCAATACAATAAGATAGATATGTCTTTCCACTACCTGGATTTCCATAAAATAATAAGTTTGTTGATATTTTTGAAAAGTTCGGAAGATAATCTTTTAATATATAATCTAAATTATTCTCCATATTTTTTCTAGGAGAATACTTTTCATCTCCAAGCTTGTGGCTTGAAAATAAATTTAAATCGAAATTATCAAAATTATTATAGGATGTCGTAGTTTCTAGTTCTGAATTTTTATAATATAATTTAATTAGTTTTTGTTTATAGCAAGTACATTTTACATTGCCTATAAATCCGGTATCTTTACATTTATTACATTGATAACGCAAATTTAAATATTCAGGATTATAACCTCTTTCTACTAACATTTCACACTTTTTTACTCTTAAATCAGTTATATTTTCTTTATAGTCATCTATTATTTTTTCACTATCTTTAGACTTAAGAATTGATACCGCCATTTTTAAAGATAATCTTTGAATTTTATTATCCAATTCAATAATCTCAGGATACTTTTTTGATATTTCTTCTTTCCTAAGTTTTAAATTTCTAGCTTCATCTTCTCTAAGTTTATCATATATTTTTAAAATTTCTGTTTGATAACCTTTAATCATCGCTATCCCATCCTAAAAGTTTTTTTTCTAATGAATCATAATCATACTCTCTGGCTTCAAAGTTATTAAATTTGAGAGATGATTTATCATTATTATTAGTAGTATAAGTTCTTTGATACTTATTATTTTTTACATTTTTATTATCTTTAAGAGCTATGTCTTCTAAAGTTCTAATATTATTTTTATTCCAATTACTTAAGATGCCATCAATATACTTAAAATCGGCTCTATTCAATCTTTCGAAGCATACATCACACGCTTTGAATATAATCTCATTTGAATACTTATAAATAAGAAGCCATTTTTCTATTAAATCTTGTTGGGGTTTCATTATATCTGTATTATTTATCCCTAAATAAGTAAGAATTTTTCTTATATTAATCCATTTATCCTCTGTTTTTTTTATTAAATTTTGAGCTTGCTCAATAGTGGTTATTTTTTGATCATGCCAAGCTATAGCAACCTTTTCTATATATCTAGAATCACTTTTTCCCTTTGATATACAGTATTCCATTAAAATCAGAATTAATTCAGATGAAAAACCGAATTCTCTTTGCCAATTTAAGTAAAGTGACATTTCATTTGGAGATAGAGGTCTAGCTAGAAGAGTTTCAATATCTTTTAGCATATCTTTTGTATTTGTGCTATCCAAAGCTTCCAATAAGTCAACCTGTCTAGTAGATTTCGATGGTTCTTCAAGTAAATCTACAAATTCTACATTAAAATTGCCCATTTTATCTATCTGAGTTAGTTTTATAACTCCTTGGTCATTCCAATAATTAAATGCATTCATAATGTCTGATTCTAACAAATTAAGCGAGGAAGCTAGTATTGATGAGCTAACGCCTAATTCACCAGAAATAGTATACTTTAGCATCAATAAATAAACTTTTACAAATTCACCTCTAGCTTGAGTCATGTATTTTTCTATAAATACATTGTTAACAGGAGTGAACCCTAGAGATTTATTCTTTAACATAAATGTGCTCATTCTGTTTACTACCTACCTTTCAAAGTTTTTAGTATATATTAACAAGCAAAACTTGATTTAATAATATTGATTAAATTAAATTAACATATAATATAAATTATATGTTAATCTAATGTATGTAAATAATTATAGCATATTATGACCTTAATAAAGCGAAATATTAATTAACTAATACTTGGTTAATTACTTTTATATAAGATTTAAGAGAATATAAAGAACATGCATTTGTCTTGATAAAAAAATTACTGATGTAATAAAACAAATGCATGTTCTACATGGGAAATTTTATTAAAATAAATAATCATATGATAAGTTTATTTATATTTACAACACCTTCACCTTGAATCTGATTGGATATCTCATCAATAGGATCACATGCAACCTTTAATAAGGAAACCATATCTTTGAAAGTTATTGATGGATTTTTCTCGCATAATAACGAACATAATCCACTAATATACGCTGTAGCAATAGATGAGCCTGTAAAAGCTTTATACGGTACTTCAAGTTTATTTGGATAAACCTTAATTCCGTTTTTTTCTGAAATATAATTATTATCAGAATTTAAAGATATAATATTAACGCATGCAGCAGATAAATCAGGCTTTGATAATTTGCCATATGGTCCTGCGGAAGAATAAGTATAAGGCTTCATTATCGAAGTAGTTGTATTTAAGCCGCCTATAGTTATACAGCTTGGTAGAGTAGCAATTCCCATAATAGACGTTTTTCCGCTTAAGTTGCTGCCACTAGGAACTATAGGAATCAATCCTTTCGATATAGCATAGTTAAATGTCAAATCAAAGCAAGAGATGATGAATGTATTATGAGTTAAAAGTTCAAAAGGTAAACATAATACCTTTATGTTATTTTCTTTAGATATATTAGATAAACTTTCTATAGAATATAATATATCAGAAGCAAAGCCTTTACCGAGTTTATCAAATGCTTTATAGCAGAATAGCTTACTTTTATTACAAATTCCTTTATACATATTATTTGATGAGATACCACTGCTACACAAAATTCCAGCCATAGAGGTGCCATGTCCATTATCATCATAAGGATATCGAAAATTATTAATTAAATCTTCAAATAATTCTATTTTGGTGCTAGGAGAAGTCAGGTCTTGATGAGGGAATATTCCGCTGTCTATAAGACCTATTCCTACTCCTGCGCCAGATAAACTATGCTTTTCAGAAAAGTGAATTTTATTTGCAGTAGTTACACTCATTCCACATAAAAATAGGTATTCATCCAAGCAAATTTTTTTAATTTCAGGATATTCAGAAATTCTATCTATGCCTCTTGAACTTAGTTCGGCACTTATAATATTAGAAGATTCAATAATGTGATGTACAGTACCTTTATATGAACTAATTTTTTTAACTATTGAAGATTGAAAATCTTTATATTGTATAAGTATTCTATAACTTTTATAAGCATTTTTCGATATATAGTCTTTTAGATTATGATCTAGCTTACTTTTAGATGAAAACATATATTTCTCCAAAATATTATTACTTCAATATATTATATGAAAAAGAATCTTATTGTTAATAAAAAATAGATGATTAAGAAAATTTTTGTTATATATAATCTTGATCTATTAAATTACAAGAATTGTGCGAGAAATTAAATAGTAGATTGATTATTAAGGATAAATCCAAGTACGAAGCTTGAATAAAAATAATAATTAATCTACCATTTAAAAACTGTAGGTTTCCCCTATGTCTATAATTTTTATAGCCTTATCATTTAAGCTTAATAATGATTCTTCAGTTTCCTGAAAATTCTCTAATGAAATTCTAAAAGTTTTATAGTGAATTGGTATCATTGTAGGGCAAGACATCATTTTAAACATCTCATAACTCTGTTCTGGCGTACAATGCATATATGAAAATCGATCAGGTTTATAACAGCCTACAGGCATTAATGCAACATCACAGGATATATCTTTAAAGTTATCAGTGAGTGCTGTGTCACCTGCAAAGAACACGCTTTTATTCTCTCTTTCAATTAAATATGAAATACTTTCATCATCATGTCCAAAATAAAAGCGTCTCCCATCATGATTAGCTTCATAAGCAGTAATCCTTATAAAATCATCTTCATACACATCTCCAGGATGTAGTAAGAATACATTCTTAAAACCAAGTAACCTGGCAATATGGGTATATCCTTTTGGGACAATAAAGACAGCGTCTTTATTTAATTTTCTAAGAGATGGGAAATTTAAATGATCCATATGTCCATGAGAGAGTAGTATATAGTCTACTTTCAAATCATTTATGTATAGTGGTTTTTTTACAAGTCTCTTAAAATACCCTAATGAACTAGAAAATACGGGATCAGTTATAATAATTTTATTTGATAGATTAATAATTGTGGTAGCATGACCAAACCAATTAATTGAGTTTTTTATAATTTTATCAGATTTTATTTCTGCGCTTTTTTTTACATATTCTTTTATATTATTAATTGTTAAATGGAATAAAAAATTAATGTTAGAAAAAATATTCAAGTTTTATCGGTCCCTTCCTAATGATTCCACTTAAATATTACAATACCAACAATCATAATAGCAATACCCAAAAAATGATTTAATGAAAATCTAAGCCTTTCACTTCCAAATAATCCAAAGGCATCTATAAGTGCGGCAGCAAGTAATTGGGATATTAATATAATACCAATGCCGAAGGTAGGTCCCATTGAGCCAACACTTTTTATTACGGTAAAGGTTATAACAACTCCTAATGCTCCACCTAATAGATAAAGTTTATTGGAATTCTTCAAATTAGAATAATTACCATCACCTAAAAAGAAAAAAATTATAAGGCTTAAGATAAGAGCAATGATCTGAACCAATAATGTAGTTTCCCATACTCCAATTTTCTCCTCTAACCTGGTATTAAATACACCTTGAACACTCATGGCAATTCCTGAAATTATTGCACATATTATTCCAAACATAACATCACCTCAGAATTATTATTCCCCTAAGGATATTAAATATTATAAAAAATAAAAATGGTGTTATGCAATTAGTAAAACTGTATTAATTAAAGTATAACCAAGTTGTCTAAATCCTTAATAAATTGATTTTGTATTTGAGATTCTGAAAAACCTAAGGTTAATCCCAAACTTAGTAGGTCTTCAAATAAAGTTAAGTAGTGATCTATAGATGGGAAAGCAATTAAATCATTTATATCAATATATAAGTTTAGAAATTGATCACTTAAACAATAGTCATTAGGTGTCATAGATACTGCAATTAAATCTGTATATCTATGATCAATACCTAGTGTTAAGACTTGAGAAATACAAGTTATATACATATCAAATATAGCACTGATGTTAATGGGCCTAGATTTTTTTAATAAATAGTTGAAGCAATTAGTTTCACTAGCTAATGCACCAAGAGATATTTCAAATTCTAAGTTTTTGCGTACTCGTAATTTGTGGGAGTCTAGCTCTTCATTTATAGATAAACTATCATTGTATTTTTTTTGTACTTTAAATAGTGGCTGAATATTCATAGTGAATCCTCCTACATTTCTAATAATAATATTATTTTACAAAATCTTTAAAATAAATGAAAGTTCGGAAAACGACTACAAAAAAATATTTTTAGAAAATTCGAAATTAAGAGATTATTTTTAAAGTTAATTTTACTTTAGAGGAAAATATAACTATAAAGATAAGAACAGTTTTAAAAATTATTAAACAAAAAGACTGTGATGAATGCAGAAACGCAACACAGTCTTTAAAATATAAATTTATTGGATTGTTTAACAGTCGATTTATTATGATAGTAAGACCGTTTAAGCTAAAAGTCTTTTAAAATATAAGATTTCAAAGGAACATTTTTCTTAACTATAGGAAGTTTCCATATTTCAATGCTCTTAATTCTTAGTTTAACAAAGTTATCATTATCATATATCTCAGGAAAATTTAGCTTTACATCTTGCTTTTTATAGTCCTTGGGAAGATAACCTAAATTAGCAAGTGAAATAAAATTATCTCCAAAAGACTTAACAGCAAATCCGTTAAGTTCCAATATATCAAAAAGACTACGAGAAAGTCTCTTTATATAACCCTTATTGTCTATTTTTAAATTTATACTTTTTGTAGGTTCAAACAAATAGACTAAATCACTTGCATCAATTCTAAAACTTTTATAAGGAGCCACAATTTTATCAACAACTGGGCACAACTTATCCAAATTAGGATTTTCAATAGATGTTAATAAAACAAAAGGTATTGGAGAATTCCTATTTGCTCTAAATTTTTTTGACATATTTCTTTGTATCGGTGATATTACTTGATAGGTTTCCTCATCAAATAATGCAACTATATAGTACTTCATGATAAACCTCACAATCTCAATATATTGTATTAATAAAAATCTTAATAAATTATAACACAATAAGTAGAATAAAAGAATAGAAGAATAATTAAATAGTAAATGATGATAATAATTATGGAATTGAAGGATATTTTTTGAATAAAAAAAATATTTATTCCAATAATATATGATTTTAGGGATATAATTACAGTAAATCCAAAAGAAAAATTGTATTGTAGCCTATATATGGTTAAAAAAGTGTTGATGGACTGAAAAAATGTATTTAAATAAATTTAGTTTATGATATAATAATTAAAGTAGATTTTAATTATAAAATAGGTTAATAATGTAAAATAGTATATATGATAATATAGATTTTAATAGATAGGGTGAATTCAATGGAGAGATTAGTTATAAACGGCGGAAACTTGCTAGAAGGTACTGTTGATATCAATGGTGCCAAGAATGCAGCAGTAGCAATATTACCAGCAGCTATAATGGCAAGTGATGGAAAATGCATAATTGATAACATACCAGATATTGAAGATGTACACTGCTTGGAAAGAATACTTAGAAGCTTAGGTTGTAATATTGTTAAGATAGATAACAATACTTTAGAAATAGATAGTACTAATGTAAATAATTTTGATGCATGCACGGATGATGTTAGAAGAATGAGAGCTTCATATTATTTTATTGGAGCTTTATTAGCACGATTTAAGAAAGCAAGAGTAGTTCTTCCAGGAGGGTGTTCAATAGGGGTAAGACCAATTGATCAACATATAAAAGGATTTGAAGCTTTAGGAGCTGAAGTGTTTATAGAACATGGGGCGGTTAATGTTAAAGCTGATAAGTTGATAGGAGCTAATATATTTTTTGACGTAGTTTCAGTAGGAGCAACAATAAATGTTATGATTGCAGCAACGTTAGCAGAGGGTGTAACAGTATTAGAGAATGTAGCAAAGGAACCTCATGTTGTTGATGTTGCGAACTTTTTAAATTCAATGGGAGCTGATATAAGAGGCGCAGGAACAGATGTAATAAGAATTAAAGGTGTAGAGAGCTTAAAAGGATGTTCTTATAGTGTAATACCAGATCAAATTGAAGCGGGTACATTCATGATAGCAGCTGTTGCTACAGGTGGCGATGTTTATATAAGAAACGTTATACCAAAGCATTTAGAATCAATTACAGCTAAGCTTACAGAGATGGGAGCAGTGATTGAAGAAGGTGATGATTGTATTAGAGTTACTGTGAATGCACCACTTAAGGGCGTTAATATAAAAACTACACCGTACCCAGGATTTCCAACGGATATTCAGCAACCAATGTCAACATTGCTAAGCATTGTACCAGGAAGAAGCTTAATTACTGAATCTATTTGGGAGAATAGACATAAACACATAGATGAATTGAAGAAGATGGGGGCCAATATTAAAGTTGAAGGCAGAGTTGCAATTATAGATGGTGCACAAAAGTTAACAGGCGCAGTAGTAAAGGCGACAGATCTAAGAGCAGGTGCTGCTATGGTTATTGCGGGATTAGTTGCAGAGGGAACAACTGAAATAACTAGTATAGAACATATTGATAGAGGATACCCTCATATAGAAAACAAGTTTAGAGCTTTAGGAGCAGATATTAAAAGAATAGAAGTGGATGAGTAATATAAATAAATTAGGGGGAGGAGATTAGAATGATATTTTGTTCTTTATATAGTGGCAGTAGCGGTAATAGTATGTTTATTGCCTCAAATAGAGCTAAGATATTAATTGATGCGGGACTCCCAGGCAAGAAAATTGATTTAGCATTACAAGAAATTAATGAAAATCCAAAGGATTTGAACGGAATTTTTATAACTCACGAGCATAGTGATCATATTAAAGGAGTTGGAGTATTGTCTAGAAAGTATGACATTCCTATATATGCAAATGCTGATACTTGGTCTGCTATGGAAAGCTTAATTGGGAATATAAAAGAACACAATATAAAGGTAATTGATAAAAGATCAATTACCGAAATAGAAGATATGAATATTAAAGCATTTAATATTCCGCATGATGCAGCTGCACCAATGGGTTATACAGTTAGTTCGGAAAAAAAGAGTATAAGCATAGCAACGGATTTTGGAACTTTTACAAGAGAGATTTATGATAATATAAAAGAATCAGAAGTTATTCTCATTGAAAGTAATCATGATGTAAATATGCTTAAGTTTGGACCATATCCATATCCTTTAAAACGAAGGATATTGAGCGAAATAGGACATTTATCTAATGAGGATTGTGGAAGTGCTATAGTTGAACTATACAAATCTTCAACTAAGAAGAAGATTATTTTAGGTCATTTAAGTAATACTAATAATCAACCAGATTTAGCATACCAAACTGTTTTAAGCGTGTTAAATGAAAATGGAATTAAGTTAAAAGAGGACATAATATTAACTATGGCAAACAGACATAATCCCAGCAGTTATATAGAGATATAGTTTATTTGAGCTTATAATTTATAGAAATATATTATATATAATCAATGAAGATTTAAGGGAGGACTTAAAAATGAGTTTATATACAAATTGGACTGACATGGTTGTTGACTATGTAAAAACTAAGGGAGAAAATGCTTTCTGGGAAGAGTATAGTAAATTAGAAAAATCAATATATAAAGATTTATTAGCTAATCATAAAAGTGTTAAAAAGACTACAATAAGTGAATTAGCTAAAGAACATGATTCTACAGTAGAATTTGCTATGGGATTTATGGATGGTATTAATGATAGTTTAAAAAATCAATATGACCTTGAAACTATAGATGCTGATACAGAACTAGTACTTGATATAAATTTAGAAACTTTATATTTTAATATGCTAGATGCAAAAGCAGAATATTTATACACATTACCACAATGGGATGGAATATTCTCAGTAGAAAAAAGGAATGAAATACAAAAGCAGTACAAAGAATCTAGAATAGTAAGAAATCTAGATAAAGTTGGAAGAAATGATATGTGCCCATGCGGTAGTGGAAAGAAATATAAAAAGTGTTGTGGAAAAGATAAATAATATGAATACATATAAGTGAACTCTATGTAATATAGGAGTTTGCCATTTAAGGCATAAAAAAACCCTAGTTTAGATAGGGTTTTTTTCTTTACTAATGGTTTCATGAAAAATAATAATTCACAAAAGTGAATATAGTTGGTATAATTATGATATAGAAGAAATTGTAATAAATAAAAGAATATTAATGCTATGAAAGCACAAATATAGATTCTAAAGATCTTTATTTTGTGCTTTATTTTTTTATTAAAAATAAATATAAGAATAATATTTGGGGGGATTGCTATGAGTTTAAGGCTTAAATATCTGTTGAATAGAAATTTAAAAGAGCATTCAGAAAAAGTGTTTGAAGGAATATCAAATGGAAGAAAAAAGGCACTGGATAACTGGTTTAATGATAAGTGGGCACAATTAGAGAATATTAAGAATTCACTTGTGGCATTAGAGGATAATGATAAGATAGTATGTAATTATTTAATTGAAACCGTAAAAAAGCACGAGGACTTTTGTGAAATATTTGTTTTAAATGAAGATGGAGTAGTATCAGTTTCTTCGTGTAAAGAGCATATTGGATTAGATATGAGTGATTTACCTAATCTAAAAGCAGGATTAGAAGGTAGGCCTCTAATGTATGGGCCATATATAGATAAAAGAACTATGGATATTGATATAAGTAATAAGAAATTTGTGGATGATGTTACATTAATGTTTTCTAGTAGATGCAAAAACCATAGCAATCAAGTTAGGATATTATGTTGTAGAGCATTAAATGATGATATGAGCAATGTAATTCAAGATGAAGATACTCATATATATAAGGATTCTGGAGACAACTACTTATTTATGGTAAGGACTAGTAGAGATATTAAGCCAGGAACAGCTATATCTAGAAGTAGATTTGAAGATAATACCTTTACCCTAGGTGATAATCTTAAAGATGGAGTTAAAACAAAGAGCTGGGGTACAGTTAAAATTAAGGAGCACACCGAATTTGAAATAACTTTTACTGATCCAGCTACAAGTAAATTACATCGGGGAGTTGAAAATACAATTAGAAATGGTGAGAATCTGGATTGTTGGCCTGGATATCCTGATTACAGGCATATAATGGTTGGAGGTAAAGGAACATTAATAACACCTCCAAACTGTGATGAGGTATGGGGAATGATGTGTGAAGGTGATATAGCTGAGATATATAATTTTCAAAGTATTAATTTCAAAATGCCAATAACCATATCGATAGTATCGGCAATTTTAATCGCAGTAAATTTTATAACAATTAATTTATCACCGAATAATAGTATATTCACATCTATAGCAATGTGGATTATATTATCACTATTTTCGCTATTAATATCTAAAAGAATGATCTCATCGCCTTTAAGTAGAACGATAAATATATTACAGGACATTGCGGAAGGCGAAGGAAATTTAACAAAGAGAGTTGAAAAAATATCATCGGATGAAATTGGAGAATTATCAAGATGGTTCAATAAATTTATAAATAACCAAATGAGTATGTTAGATAGAGTAAAAAGATCAGCTAAAACTACAAAAAAATCAGTAAATATAGTTTCTAATATAACGAGTGAAGTTAGAAATGGAATGGGAGTAATTGAAGATACAGTGATAACGTTGCTGGAAAATTCTAAAGAGCAAAATTTAGTATTTCAGAATACAAAAAACAAATTTTCAGATATTACAGCATCTATTCAAGAAATGGATAGTCTCATTTTAGAAGTATCAGGGATAGTTGAAGGTACTAATGAAAGTGCGGCATCGGCACAAAGCATATCTAAACAAGTCTTAAGCAATATGGAAGATTTAGAAAAGACTATTGAAAATACAGTGCAATCTATAAGTACTTTACAGGGGTATTCAGAGGAGATAAGTGAAGTAATTAATGTGATAAGAAATATAAGTAAGCAGACACAGCTTTTAGCTCTTAATGCATCAATTGAAGCTGCAAGAGCTGGAGAGAGTGGAAAAGGATTTTCTGTAGTTGCAGAAGAAATATCTAAATTAGCACTAGAAACAGAAGGTGCTACCAAGTCAATAAGTAATGTTATTAATCAAGTTCAAGAACAGACAAAAACAACATTTGAATATGCAGAAGAGATAGATACTAAGGTAGATATATCTACAGCGAGTGTAAAAGAATCTATTCAATCATTTGATCATATTAATGAAGATATAAATATAATAGCTAACGCGATGCAGTCAATATCACAAATAACTTCCACTCAAAGCCAAGATGTTGGAGATGTTATGAATAATGTAAGTACTATGGCAGATAAGATAGAACAATCTACTGAGAATAGCTCAAATAAGAGCGAAGAATCATTGTCTATGGTTAAGAAAATATTATTAGAAATAAGACAGCTAAAACAAGCAACTGATGTATTAGAATATTCATCAGATAATTTAAATGAAATGGTTGGATCGTTCAAATTAAAGTAAAAAATCACATGAAGATGTATAACATATAAATATAATTAAATATCATATTTTTGTTGATATAAAAAGAAACTAGGAGTAAATTCTCATTATTAAGGGATTTTTAATTTATTATTTGGGAAGGTTCTTTATACTTAGTTTTATCTGATAACATATCAACGAAAGTATGATTTTTTACTTTTGCGCCATGTAGAATTTCAAAATGTTATCCATAGAATTAGAATAAAATGTGGATAATTTTTTTTATGAATCCTGAAATGTGGATTATATTTTTATATTTATAGAATTATCATATCGTTTGTGTAAATAATAAAAATATATTATAATTTTATATAGTTGCAAATGCAACTATATAAGTTGTGATTAGGTTTATGAATGTTGCTGCATTACATATAAACATTATTTTTACAGCTAGATAAAACAGATATAAACAGAAAGGATAAAACATATGGAAAGTACAGATAAAAAAAGATGGTTAATATTATTTACTACTGTATTGCTAACATTTATGTCCACACTTGATAGTAGTATAGTAAATGTAGCACTTCCTGTAATGTCACAGAAGCTTGCAGTAAGTATGGCATCTATAGAATGGGTAGTAACGAGTTATTTAATAGTTATTGTAGGAACTATTCTTATATTTGGAAGATTAGCTGATATTAAGGGTAAAACTTCAGTTTTTAAATTGGGTATAATTATTTTTACAATTGGTTCACTTTTATGTGGATTATCTAACTCATTAGTAATGTTAGTTTTCTCGAGAATATTGCAAGCAATTGGTGCTGCAGGAACAATGTCTACAAGTCAAGGGATTATAACTCAGGTTTTTCCAAGAAATGAAAGAGGAAGAGCATTAGGTTTAAATGGAACTTTTGTAGCGTTAGGTTCAATGATAGGTCCACCAGTTGGAGGAATAATTGTATCGATTTTGAGTTGGCAGTATATTTTTTTAATAAATGTACCTATAGGAATTTTAGCATTGGCTTTGGCAATGAAGACACTTCCTAAAAATTCTAATAATTCAAATGAAAAATTAGATATAAAAGGTGCAATTTTATTTGGATCAACTATGGTACTTTTATTCAGTGCTTTAACTTTTGGTAAGGAAATTGGATATGATAATGCAGGAATTATTATATCATTTATTATCTCTATTGCATTATTTATTTCATTTATAATAGTTGAAAAAAGAATTGATGAACCATTGTTGAAATTAGAGATATTTAGAAATTCATTATTTTCGCTTAGCATTTTTTGTGCATTTATTTCATTTGTAGCAATAAGTTGTTCAAATATTATATTACCATTTTACTTACAATATGTAATGAAATTAGCGCCTTCAGTTACTGGGATATTAATGATGGTATCACCAATAATTTTATCAGTTGTTGCACCAATGAGTGGGTATATATCAGATAGAATAGGTTCTGAAGTTTTAACATTCTTAGGACTTATAGGAACTAGTCTAGGTTTATTTTTAATATCAACTTTAAATCAGTATTCACACATAGGTGCATTGATAGCTTTTATAGCCATAATGACACTGGGAAATGGAATGTTTCAGTCACCCAATAATTCATTAGTTATGTCTACAGTAGATACAAAAAACTTAGGAATTGCGGGAAGCATAAATGCATTAGTTAGAAATTTAGGAATGGTATTTGGAATATCATTATCAACAACTCTTTTATACAATAGGATGAGTAGTCAAATAGGATATCATGTTACAGGATATATAGAGGGAAGAGATGATATTTTTGTATATGGGATGCAATATGTATATGTTGCCGCAGCTATAATATGTGCATTAGGAGCGGTGTTAACAGCATACAGGCTATATAAGACAAAATCTAGAATTAAAGTTGAAGCTCTATAAAGGAATATAATGACATTTCTAATTGTTGTTAGTTTAAAACTTAGTATAAAATATAAATAGTATTGAGAAATAAAAACTGTAGCTGAGTAAAGAATTTAGTTACAGTTTTTATTTTTAGTTATAATATGGGTATGCATAAAATAATTAAAGGAGATAACAATGAACATAACGATAATAACAGTTGGTAAAATAAAGGAAAAGTATTTAAGGGATGCTATAGAAGAATATTCAAAAAGATTAGGAAGGTATTGCAAATTAGATATAGTTGAATTGGCAGATGAAAAAACACCAGACAATGCTTCAGAAAAGGAAGAAGAGGTAATTAAAGAGAAGGAGGGGCAAGGAATACTAAATAAAATTAAAGACAATATGTTTGTTATAGCAATGGATTTAGGTGGAAAGCAACTAACATCAGAAGAATTTGCAGGATACATAGATAACTTGGGGGTAACAGGAAATCCAAATATAGCATTTATAATAGGAGGAAGCCTAGGAATCTCAAAAAGTGTTTTAGCAAGAGCTAATTATAAATTATGCTTTTCAAAGATGACATTTCCACATCAGCTTTTTAGAGTAATGCTATTAGAACAAATTTATAGAGGCTTTAGAATAATTAAAGGTGAACCATATCATAAGTAGACATAAAAGAAAAATAAATTAAATCAATAAAAAATAGTAGTTACGTAATTCGTATCTGCTTTTTTTTATTATAGTTTACATTAATGTTAATAATAGTATTGTAAATAGCATAATTATAAGTGTTGATATAAATATAGAAACTTTAAATATATCTTAAATTAAATAAGGAGGAATAGAAATAAAGAAAAAACTTACAAGTAAAAATAATTGCTTTTATAAGATAATGGAAGGAAAAGTTATATTATCTTTAAAAGAGGAGGAGCTTTAAGCTTTAATTGTCTATTATGGAATAAAATAGATAAAATAACAGTTGAAAAGTATACCTCGGAGGTATACAATAAATGTATACGGTTTAGGTATACATTTAAGGAATATATTTGGGAATGTGGTTTTACAGATTTCATAGAATGACATTGGTGAAACCGTATAATTAAAGGGAGGTGTATTTATGTTTTTCAAAACTACAGAACAACATGAAAATTTGAGAACAAAAATAAGAGAATTTGCTGAAGAGGAAGTTAAACCTATTGCATTTATGTTGGATCAAGAAAATAAATTCCCTTCGGAAGTAGTTCAAAAGCTAGCTGATATGGGAGTGATGGGTATTCCGTATTCAAAGGAGTATGGAGGAGCTGGCTTAGATGTGATTAGCTATGCTATAGCTGTCGAGGAACTATCAAGAGTTGATGGTGGGACAGGAGTAATCTTATCTGCACATACATCATTAGGAACATATCCAATTGCAGCTTTTGGAAATGAGGAGCAAAAACAAAAATATTTAGTACCATTAGCAAAGGGTGAAAAGCTTGGAGCATTTGGTTTGACTGAAGAAAATGCAGGTAGTGATGCAGGAGGAACAGAAACAACTGCTGTACTAGAAGAAGATTATTATATCTTAAATGGTGAGAAAATATTTATCACTAATGGTGGCGAGGCTGATATTTATATTGTTTTTGCAGTAACTACACCAAATATTGGCACACGAGGTATTAGTGCATTTATCGTTGAAAAGGAATCAGAAGGTTTTAGTTTTGGTAAGCATTATGATAAGATGGGAATTCGTTCATCAGCTACTGCAGAGCTTATTTTTAATGATGTAAAGGTGCCTAAGGAAAATTTATTAGGTAAAGAAGGCGATGGTTTCAAAATTGCTATGTCTACATTAGATGGTGGACGTATCGGTATTGCTGCCCAAGCTTTAGGGATAGCGCAAGGTGCTTATGAGAATGCCTTAGAGTATTCAAAAGAAAGAGTTCAATTTGGTAAACCTATTTGTCAGCAACAAATAATCGCTTTTAAATTAGCTGATATGGCTACAAAACTTAGAGCAGCAAGATTCCTTATTTATAGTGCAGCAGAGCTTAAAGGAAATCATGAGCACTACAGCATGGAAGCAGCAATGGCTAAACAATATGCTTCTGATGTTTGTCTTGAGATTGTCAACGATGCTCTTCAAATCTTTGGGGGAAGCGGATATCTTAAAGGTATGGAAGTTGAGCGTGCCTATAGAGATGCTAAAATCTGCACTATATATGAGGGAACTAATGAAATCCAGCGTGTTGTTATAGCCGCTAATATTATAGGAAAAATGCCAAAAACAGAGAGTGTAGCAAAAACTTCAAGGGAACCTGCAACAGGATATCGTAAGAAGGTAATTTATAAAGATGGTACACCTGAAGAGAAAGTAAATTCTCTTGTAGAAGCTCTTAAGAAGGATGGATATGATTTTTCTGTAGGAATTCCTATAGATACTCCAATAAGCAAGGCGGAGAGAGTAGTTAGTGTGGGCCAAGGTATAGGAGAAAAGGAAAATATGCATCTTATAAAAGAATTAGCAGTTCAGGCTGGTGCAGCAATAGGTTCTTCTAGACCAGTAGCTGAAACTTTAAAATATGTTCCAATTGATCGTTATGTTGGTATGTCAGGACAAAAGTTTAAAGGAAACCTTTATATTGCATGTGGTATTTCAGGTGCAGGTCAACATTTAAAAGGTATAAAAGATGCTTCTACAATTGTTGCAATTAATATAAACCCTAATGCAAAGATTTTCAAAAACGCAGATTACGGTATTGTTGGTGATTTGATGGAAGTACTACCTCTACTTATTGAGGCTTTAGATAATGGTGAACCAAAGAAAGAGGCTCCACCAATGAAAAAGATGAAGAGAGTTATTCCGAAAAAAGTCACTCCAACTTGGAAACATTATGTATGTAATGGATGCGGTTATGAATATGATCCTGGAGTAGGTGATCTAGAAGGTGAAGTAAACCCAGGAACACTTTTTGAAAATTTACCTGAAGAGTGGACTTGCCCAGCTTGTGGTGAAGAAAAAGATATGTTTATAGAAGTTTAAAGCAGGTAATAAATAATTTTTTGTTTAAAGGAGGATTAGCTATGTATTGTGTTAGAGAAGTAACTGAAGATCTTTATTGGATAGGGGGAAATGATCGTCGTCTAGCTCTTTTTGAAAATGTTCATCCTATTCCAAGAGGTGTTTCTTATAATTCTTATTTACTTTTAGATGAAAAGACAGTGCTATTTGATACTGTAGATTGGTCAATTTGCAGACAATTTCTTGAGAATATTAAGGGAGTTTTAGGAGATAGAGACTTAGATTACATGGTCATTAACCATATGGAACCTGATCATGCAGCGTGTATTGAAGAAATTGTTATCCGCTATCCTAATGTAAAGATAATATGTACTGAGAAGGCATTTTTATTTATGCATCAGTTTGGTTTCCAAATAGAAGATAAGGTAGAACAAGTCAAAGAGGGAGATACTATGTCATTTGGAAAGCATAATGTTGTATTTGTTTCTGCCCCTATGGTACATTGGCCAGAGGCTATGGTAACATATGATACTACAAATGGAGTATTATTCTCAGCTGATGCTTTTGGTTCATTTGGTGCATTAGATGGAAAGCTATTTAACGATGAAGTAAATTTTGATCGTGATTGGATTGATGATGCTAGAAGGTATTACACAAATATTGTAGGTAAATATGGGCCTCATGTTCAGGCTCTTTTAAAAAAGGCAGGCACTATAGATATTAAGATTATCTGTCCGTTACATGGACCAGTATGGCGTAATGATTTTGGATATTTACTTGATAAGTACGATAAATGGAGTAGCTACACACCTGAGGAAAAGGGCGTGATGATTGTTTATGGAACAATGTATGGTAATACAGAGGCAGCAGCAAATGAGTTAGCAACAAGATTGGTTAAAAAAGGGATTACCAATGTAGTTATGTATGATGTTTCCAAAACTCATGTTTCATATCTGATTTCTGAAACATTTAAATATAGTCACGTTGTGTTAGCATCAGTTACTTATAATTTAAAGATTTATCCACCAATGCTTGACTATATAATGGATATGAAGGCATTAAACCTTCAAAAACGCACTTTTGCTATTATTGAAAATGGATCATGGGCGCCTCAATCAGGTAAATTAATGCGTGAATTATTAGAAGAAATGAAAGATATGACTATTTTGGATAATGAAATTTCAATTAATTCTAGTATGAAAGAAAGCGATGAGGATTTAATGGAATCTATTGCTGATAGCATTATTGAATCAATGAAATAATACAGAAAAGATATGAATTTTAATCAACTCGTAAATTATAATAACGAGTTGATTAAAATTATAATAAAGATAATAGAACTTAAGATTAGCTTTAAGGTTCATAATGTTGAGACATATTATTAAAAAATTAATTATATGGGATAAAGAAGTTAATTCATAATATGTATTTCAATGAAAAAATGAATCTGAATGTGTTATTATCCAGATTCATTATAGATATTAAAAATATAGTTTCTTATTTCCTATATTTAATGGGTTCTTATATGTTTAATCCTATTCTTCTATTTTCGATAATCTCCTCTAACTCATCAGCAGCTTTAATTACATCTTCTTGAACAATAAGCTTACCGCCTGTTATATTAACTAAATCTTCTTTTAAAATTTTAGTGACAACTTCACTTCCATCTATAAAAGGAGATATTGCAACATGTAGTGGCAGACCTAATGATAGTCCAAATGCAGCATCGGCTAATGCTTGCTCTTCAAGCCATTGTGGTGCTGATAATACAAGTGGAAGTTGAGGTATATCTATACCCAAGTTTTCAGCAAGTTCAGTTGCTACCATTTCTAATCTTCCAATAGCTAGACATGGACCAAAGTTTAATACTGGTGGAATGCCTAGTGATTTGCACACATCTCTTAGATTATCACCTGCAAGATCAGCTGCTCCAGGAGACATAAGACCAACATTTTCAAGGCCTCCAGAAGAACATCCGGCTGAAAGAACTAAAATATCTCTCTTTATTAATTCTTTAGTTAGCTCAACAGTAAATACATCATGTCCTTTAGCTGTTAAGCTGGAGCAGCCTACAACACCAGCTATCCCTTTGATTTTTCCTTTTGCTATTAAGTCAATAAGACCGTTCCAATTTCCACCTAGGAACTCTTTTAAAGATCCTTCACTAACACCAGTTACAACATCATCATGTCCATGATCTTTAGGAATGTCTATTGTGACGTTATTTCTTCTGTTCTTATAACTTTCTAATGCTTCGCAAATGATCTTTTCACTAATTTCTTCAGCGTTTCTCATATCAAAATTTATATATTCAGCATTTTTCTTCTTAGCAACATCATCTATACAGATAGTTTTTACATTAAATTTCTCAGCTACAGGTTCAAGTCCTGGTATTGTACAGTTAAATTCTGAGACAATTAAATCTATAGCACCAGTTGCGAGTACGGCTTCACTTGTATAATTATTTCCAGCATGTCCTGAAAAAACTTCAGTATAATGCTCTCCTCTTAACTGTAGATCTTGGCCTACGCATGTACAGCCAACTAATCTAAAGCCCTTTGCACCTAATTCCATTGCTCTTTTTGTGACATTATCATCAATTAATTTATCTTGAAGATGTGCAATATCAGAATGTTGATGACCTGTAATCATTATGTTGATATAATCCTCATCTATTACTCTAAAGCCAACTTTAGCTTGTCTGATTTTTGGAGCACCTAGCATAACATCATTTAAAAGGTTAGTTAACACTAGACCATATATTCCAGTAGCAATTCCAAGTTGAAGTGAATTAAGCAGCATATCTACAGGATCACTATTTAGATTTGTTGAAGTTTTTACTAGAGCATCAAAAACTTCAGATTTTGCACCGCCAGGTAAAATATTTAATTCCTTCCACTTATGATATCTTGGAGCATAAGCTAATTTTTCTACCAATTCCATTTTTTCAAATCTCGGTTTATATAAATCCCTAAGAACTTCATCAGCCACTTTAATTGCTTTGGCATTTATATCTGATTCAACAATATCAAAGATTTCAGCAAGCTTATCCAATGTTTCTGGGCTTTTTACTTTTAAATTACCTTTTCCTTCACCAATATCTTTAAGGTTTCTTGCTGTAGTTTCCACTACGTGAAGGTAACATGCGGAACCTGCTGCTATCGCTCTTAAAAAGTTTCTTGATACGATAGTATCAGCATCCGCACCACATACACCTTTAGGTGATTTAGGTGTTATCTTACATGGACCATTCGAGCAGAGTTTGCAACAGACTCCTTCTTTTCCGAATTTACATTTTGCTTTTTGTGTTTCAACTCTGTTGAATGATGTTTCTAGATTTTCTTTTGATGATAAAAATTCGCATAACTTACAATCTGCTGATGCGCACATTGACATATTGATCATCTCCTTTAATTTTATATTTAATATTTAACCAAAAGTATACTAAAAAGGTATAGTTTAGAGCAAATATAAAAGGCTTTCGCCTCTTATATTTACATGTATAAAGTTACCATGGATCATTCTTTAGTTTATCAAAGTTAACCTTTTCTAGTTCATTTATCATTGTATTTTGAATATTGTATAAAGCCTTGTGTATAGAACAGTGACCAGCTTTATTTGCACTACAAGCCTTGCCATCGTAAACACATCTGGTCACAATAATTGGACCTTGTATAGCTTCAACCACATCTTTTAAGGTTATATCTTTAGGCTCCCTAGTTATAGCATAACCACCATTAACACCTCTATAAGACTTTAATATTCCTGCTTGAGTTAATTTTCTAGTCAGTTTTAATAAAAATCTAAGAGGAATATTTCCTTTTTCAGATAGAGATTTTGCATCAAGTTTGTTATCTAAACCTTCTTTGGATAGCATAAGTATTATTCTAAATGCGTAATCAGATTCTTGATTAATATTCATAAAATTTACTCCTTAAAGTATACCCATTTGGTATAATTTATCATAGTACAATTTTTTGTAATTGTCAATGTTTAGGTTATGGCGATATCGCAATTAAATAGAATAAATAATAATATACATTAAAATAAAATTCATGAGTGTCTTTTAACATAATGATTATAAAGGGAATACTATATAAGTAAAGCAATTTATTTGAGGTGAGGCTTATGTTTGGATCTTTTATAACAATGCTTACTGGAATCCGTATACTGAAAAATATGAATAAAAGTTTATTGGGAATTATTAAATCTGAAAAGCCAATAGATAAAGGAATAGAGATTGCTGGTTATGATTATGATTCAGTACAAGATATATTTTATAGTAATATGAATGCATGGCAAAGAAATATGGGATATAGTAGATTGTATGATGAAGCATCAGCACCTTTTGGAATGATAGTAGATTGTGAACCAATCTATTTTGAATATAATAATAGAATATGGTTAATCGAATTATGGAAAGGTCAATACGATTTGAATACTGGATGTGAAGTCGGTGTGTATACAGCCGAAAAGCCTATATTAAACTTACCAGAAGTATATAAGTATATGTTTTATAATTGCGCTAGCGATGAAGATAGATTAACAATCTCTCTTTTGCTAAAAAAGAATGGAAAAACACTTTTCGCGTTAGATGATAAGCATTGGTGGTTAGCAGGCTTTAAACTTGGTGAATATTCAGAGCCTTCTGAACTAGTGCTGTATTTAAATATTACTTTAAAGGATGAAGAAATGTGCAGTTCCTTTGTAGAAGCAATAAAAAAGATAGGATATGAAGAAAATAAAGAATTTATTGTAAATGGAAATACTGTAGGTTTAACATTTGATAAACCGCACACTCCTCAACCTATTACAAGGACAGAGCAGACTGATAAGATCATACAAATGAAAAATAAACTATTATGCGATAAATATAATGATATTACTAGAGTATATAGTAATTTAACAGATAAAATAAATGCAATTCAGAAACAGGCACCAGAAATCTATTCAGAAATAGTAGATAAAGCAGTATTGAGAAAATATTTGAGAAGCATGAAAAATACTGAAACTGAGTAACGTAATATTATGAAGGCAGAATATATATCCTGCCTTTACGTTTATATTGAGTCATAGCAGTTATAACTGCCATTGGCTCTTTTTTTCTCAGCACTCTTACTTATATAAGAACCTTCTATAACTTTATTATATCCTTTTTTGGATACAATAGATTTAATATAATCTAGATGAGGACATCTATCATAATGATAATTATCATTTGTCATGCAAGATGATAAATGTATCACAACATCTTCTTTATTTATGTTATTTTTTAACTTAAGTTTTTTCGAGAGATGTTCTAATTTAGTAGCAATACTTTTTCCACAGCATCCTCCACAGGTGAAGGAAATATATCTAGTTGATTCGTTGTAATTTTTAAAAACGTCATCTCTGTTGTAAAAGGCATTTGTACAGGCAAATCCACTACAACGGTTATGAGCAATGTCGCACTGGATAATAACTACATATTTTTCATCCATTAAATTTTATCCCCCTTTTTAAATAAATTATAAGTAACTGTATACATAAGTTGTATATAGAACAATTATATAATTAATTATATCTCAATAAAAGCATATATAAGGTATTAAATATAATTTAGTATAAGTAACAAAATAAAAGCATTATAGATTAGTAAAAAAAGTTAAAAGAATTTATAAAAAAAGGATATGCAGCGCTAAATTATCTACTACAGATCCTTTTTATAAATAAATAATATTAATTTATGAGAATAATGCTACAAATACTAAAGTTAAAGTACTTACAAGTTTTATAAGTACATGGAGTGATGGTCCAGCAGTATCTTTAAATGGATCACCAACTGTATCACCGACGACACTAGCTCTGTGGGCTTCAGAATTTTTACCACCATGTTCACCTAACTCTATAAGCTTCTTAGCATTGTCCCATGCACCACCACCATTATTTAAGAAGAGAGCCATTATAACACCAGAAATGGTTGTTATCATTAGGAATCCAGCAGCAGCTTCTTTTCCTAGAAGAACTCCAACGATTATGGGGGCAGAAATTACTATGATTCCAGGAAGAACCATCTCCTTTAGAGCACCTTTTGTAACTATATCAACACAGCGAGCATAATCAGGTTTTGATGTTCCTTCCATTATTCCTGGTATTTCTTTAAATTGTTGTCTAACTTCAAGTATTACATATTGAGCAGCCTTACCAACAGCTCTAATAGCCGTAGAGCTAAATAGAAATACTATCATAGCGCCTATAAAGCCACCTATAAATACTTCAGGTTTACCTATATCAACTGAAAACCATGAATCTAAAGGTTTTCCAAGAAGTTTTTTAACTTCATCTAGATATGCAGAGAATAATAGAAAAGTAGCAAGTGCAGCTGAACCTACGGCGTACCCCTTTGTTAATGCTTTTGTAGTATTACCGCATGCGTCTAATCTATCAGTTATATTTCTAATTTCTTCGGGAGCTCCGGACATTTCTGTAATTCCACCGGCATTATCAGTAATTGGACCAAATGTATCCATGGCAAGAATATATGTGCAGGTTGAAAGCATTCCCATGGTTGCAATTGCTGTACCATACAAACCTGCATTTGCAACATTAGGCAATGCCATTTCGCTTAATCTATAAGATATAAATATACAAATAGATATGCAAACAACAGGAAGTGCAGTTGATTCCATACCAACTGATAATCCAGTTATTATATTAGTTCCAGCTCCAGTTTTAGAAGCAGTAGCTATCTCTTTAACAGGTTTATGGGTTATTGAAGTATAATAATCAGTTAAAACTACAAATACATAGCTAAGCAGTATTCCAGCAACTGCACATCCATATAGATAGATATAGTTTACTTGCCCACCAGTTGTAAGTGAACCACTTAACATATCTTTAACTACGAAAAATAATATTACTAAATTAATTATGGAAGTTATAACAAATCCACCTTTTAAAGCTTTCATAGGATCATCATTATCATTCTTAACTTTAACAGCAAAGATACCTATTATTGAAGCGATGATACCAAGGGCACGAGCAACAAGCGGAAATAGTATTCCTTTCCATCCAAATATAGGGTAAAGTCCAACGCCTAGAATCATAGCACCTATATTCTCAGCGGCTGTAGATTCGAATAAGTCCGCACCTCTACCAGCACAATCACCTACATTATCACCAACAAGATCAGCAATAACAGCAGGATTTCTAGGATCATCTTCAGGAATACCAGCTTCAACCTTTCCGACAAGATCAGCACCAACATCGGCAGCCTTTGTATATATACCTCCACCAAGTTGAGCAAATAACGCGACGAAGGAAGCGCCAAACCCAAATCCAACTATAAGAGAGGGAGCTTCTTTTATTAAAGTATCGTTTCCAGAAATACCTCCATAGATAAGAAATAGAGACGCTACACCTAAAAGAGATAGGGAAGTAACGGCTAGTCCGGTAACAGCACCACCTTTAAGAGCTATTTGAAGAGCATTGTTTAACCCTTTCTTTGCACCAGCAGCAGCTCTTACATTAGAATTAACAGCCATATACATACCAATATAGCCAGATAAAGCTGAGCAGAATGCACCTGTTATAAAAGCTATACCTGTATGTAAAGATATAGATATGGCAGAGCTTGGACCTTTTGATACATTACCGAAATAGTTAGAAAGTATAATTAAAAATAAAGCAACAATGGATAAAACAAAGATGGTTCTATATTGTCTTTTAATGAATGCCATAGCACCTTCCTTAATGTAAGTTGATATTTCTTGCATTTGGCTAGTGCCTTTGTCTTGAGAAAATGTATACCTGACCAAATAAATAATTGCTATAAGTGAAATAATTATAACACTATAAATAAGCATAAAATATGGTACCATTTAAAACATCCCCTTTATTTTTTATATAAATTTGTTATACATATATATTATACAACAGAATATTCAGAAAATTCAAAAATTTTCAACTTTTTCTATAATATATATTATGCTTAAGCAAAATAAAATAAGCAAAGTAAATATATATTTATAGAAAGTTTGGAGAAACCTCTAAAATATATATTTCCTTGCTTAGTAGTTAGTAATAAAATCATAGTATTTTAATTTATAGTATTATCTATCATTGTTAAGTGTAATGAATTTTAAGTTTAGAACTTAGGATTTATTTCATCCCTTTGAATTCTTCGTAAATCTTTTAGTCTTAGATGAGTTTTTTCTCTAATTGCATTCCAATGTTCTCCATCAATCATCATTTTTTTTGCCTCACTCTTTAGAGATTCTTTTTCTTCGTAGCTCATAAATTATAACCTCCTTTTATTTCATTTATACAAATTTAGTTTATCATTAATAAAATTATCTATTCGTCGTTTATAAAATTTAATATAATATGAAATTCAATTACATTTTACATAATGGTATTTATGGAATGTTGAAGCCTACTATTGATATCATTACAAACTAGTGTAATAATTTACCTATAATGTATATTAATTAACTGAATGTATAAATCAAGGAGAATAATTTATAATGTTGAAAATAAAAAATTTATATAAAAAACAAGCTAATAGTTTCATAAATAATATAAATCTTATGGTTGAAAAGGGAAGTCTGGTAAGTATTGAAGCAGATAGGGAGTTTAGTAATACATTAATAGATCTTATATTAGATAAAGAAGTAATAGGTAGTGGCGAAATATATATAGATGAAATAAACCATAGCGATTATATTCATAAAAATAAAGGAAATATTGGTGTTATATTTAGAGACGAAGGTTTTTATGAAAGATTTACAGTAGAAGAATATATGAGATATTATACAGAAATAATTGATTCAAAGGTTAATTACAGAGAAATAATGTTAAAGCTCTCATTGCTGGAGATTGCAGATAAGAGGATAAAAGCTTTAAGTTATACTAGAAGGAAAATGCTTAGTTTTGCCCGGGAAATACTAAAGGAACCTGAACTTTTGATATTTCAGGATCCAATATTTGATATAGATAAAAATGCAACAGGAATAATCCTCAAAAATATTGAAGAGTTATGTAACAAAGGTGCAGCAATATTAAGTATATGTTCATCTTTTAAGGAAGCAATGTTAATTGGGGGAAAAGTTTATGTTCTTGATGAGAATGGACTAAGAGAAGCTGAAGATAAGAAAGAAGAAGCTATTACATCAGAAAGCAAAGAAAAATTAGAGTTTATGCACAAAATCGAAAAGATTCCAGCGAAGATTGAAGAAAGAATATTATTATTTGATCCGTTTGAGATAGATTATGCAGAAAGTGAATCAGGAGTAAGTAGTTTAAATGTAAGAGGAGAGAAGTTTCAGTGTATGATGTCATTAACTGAGCTAGAGGAAAGGTTAAGGTGTTTTGGATTTTTTAGATGCCATAGATCTTATATTGTAAATCTTCAAAAAGTTAAAGAAGTAGTTACATGGACAAGAAATAGTTATAGTTTAATTTTAGGTGATAGGGGAAAAAGTTCTATTCCACTTTCTAAAGGAAAGATTACAGAATTAAAGGAAATTTTAAAGATATAGGTGCTTAATTTGATGCAATATAGTATCCGCTTAGCAGAATATAATCATATAAAATGTATTCAATTGGATCTGTTCATAGTATAAATTGATTCAACTAATGCCGTTTTTACTCCTTTGGAGGCATTTTTATGGTTAATTTACTCCGAGTATATGATAATTACATTGTTCGAAATAATTGGACAATTGTTCAGATGATTAATCAATATATAAAGGGGAGGAAAGCACTTTTGGAAAATGTAATTTCTATTAAAAGAGTAAGAAAAGAATTTAATAAGAATGTAGCACTACAAAATCTAAGTTTTAGTGTTAAGAAAGGAGAAATTTTTGGGTTTTTAGGTCCGAGTGGAGCAGGAAAGACTACGGCAATAAAGATTTTAACATCACAATTAATACCTACAAGTGGAGAAGTGTTAGTTCTTAATAAGAACTTATATGTTGAAAAATTTAATGAATTTAGAGATATAGGAATACTTTCTGATAATAATGGATTATATGAAAGACTTACTGTTAAAGACAACCTTATGCTTTTTGCAGAGATTAATAAAGTGAATGAAAAAGATGTAGATTATGTATTAGAATGTATGAATATGATGAAATACAAAAACATAGTTATAAAAAAGTTATCAAAAGGAATGAAACAGAGAGTAATGCTTATACAAGCAGTGCTTCATAGGCCTAAATTACTGTTTTTAGATGAACCCACTTCGTCATTAGATCCAGGAACAGTTATAGAAATTCATAAATTTCTTAGGAAAATAAATCACGAAGGAGCTACTATATTTTTAACTACACATAATATGGAGGAAGCTGATAAGCTTTGTGATAGAGTTGCATTTATAAATCAAGGAGAGATTGTTGAAATAGGGAGACCAGAAGAATTAAAATTAAAGTATGCGAATGATGAAATAAAGATTAAATTAAAAGATGAAGATAAATTAATTACTGTAAAGAATAATAAAGAAGGTGCAGACAATATTCAATCTTGGATGAAGAATGGACGAGTATTATCAATACATTCGTCGGAACCAAGTTTAGAAGAAATATTTTTGCATTTAACAGGGAGGAAATTATAATGACTTTTTCAATAAGAAGGGTTAGTGCATTAGTTAAAAAGGAAGCAAAGGATTTATCGAAAAATAAAAATGTTTTGTTTATGTTCTTAATCCCAATAATACTTTGTTTAATTTTTGTAAGAACTTTTGGCGATACTGAACAGTTAAGAGAATATACGATGAATGTAACCTTAAATGCTAATTTAATGCTGGTTTCAGGATTTATAATTGCAACGTTAATTGCAGAGGAGAAGGAGAAAAATACCCTAAGAACTTTAATGCTTGCAGCAGTTTCTCCACTGGAATTTTTAACTGGAAAAGCTATCATAACATTAATACTTTCATTTGTAGTTAATATGCTAACATACTTCATTATGGGAATGAAGCTTCCTTACATAGGACATTTTATTATTATAACAACATTAGTAGTTATATGGTTTATAGAACTTGGAGCGGTAATAGGAATTTTAGCAGAAAATCAGGCTAGTGCAGGAACCATAGGAATGCCGTTTTTCATGGTTATATTTTTAGCGGGTACTTTAGCAAAAATGAATAATATAGCCGGAATAGCAGCTAATTTTTTACCTAACTATAACATGCAAATATTGCTAGGCAGAATTTTTACTAATGAACCTTTAAATATAAATTTTGCTTATAATATATTAGTAATTCTATTGTGGATTATAATTGGTGCTGGAATTTTTGTTTATGCTTATAAGAAAAAGAGATTAGATTAAGTTACTATAAAAAAAAGACTGATTTGGTCATCAGTCTTTTTTTTATAGTAACTTAATTTGACTATTTATTCACCAAGATATGCACTCTTTATACTTTCATCATTAAGAAGAACTTGAGCATCTCCGGATTTAACTATATTACCAGTTTCAAGTACATAAGCTCTATGTGCAATAGCAAGGGCCATATTTGCATTTTGCTCAACTAAAAGTATAGTTGTTCCTGATTTATTAATTTCAACAATTGTATCAAAGATATCTTTAACAACAAGAGGCGCAAGCCCCATTGAAGGCTCATCTAATATAAGCATTTCTGGTCTATTCATAAGAGCTCTTCCGATTGCAAGCATTTGCTGTTCACCACCAGAAAGAGTACCAGCTTGTTGTTTTATTCTTTCTTTTAGTCTTGGGAATTTAGCAAATACCATCTCCATGTCTTGTTTGATTCCTGCTTTATCATTTCTTAAATAAGCACCTAATTCTAGATTTTCTAAGACCGATAACTGAGGAAAAACTCTTCTTCCTTCTGGTACATGGGAAAGACCTAGAGAAACTATTTTATTAGCTGGAACCTTGTTTAGTTCAGAACCCTTAAAAGTGACGGTACCTGATTTTATTGGTTCAAGACCTGATATAGCTCTAAGAGTAGAAGTCTTACCAGCACCGTTAGCGCCTATTAGTGTTACTATTTCACCCTGCTTTACTTCAAGGGAAATGTCTCTTAGTGCATGAATTACACCATAATATAAATTAATGTTTTCTACCTTTAGCATTTTTAAGCCCCCTCTCCAAGATAAGCTTCAATTACCTTAGGGTTATTTTTAATTTCTTCTGGAGTACCTTCAGCAATCTTCTTTCCATAATCAAGAACTGCTATTTTATCGCAGATTCCCATAACAAGCTTCATATCATGCTCAATTAAAAGAATTGATATATTAAATTTATCTTTAATCCAATCTATAAGCTTAGTAAGCTCTGCTGTTTCCTGAGGATTCATACCAGCAGCAGGTTCATCTAATAGTAAAAGAGATGGCTCTGCTGCTAGAGCTCTTACTATTTCAAGTTTTCTTTGTTCGCCATAAGGAAGATTACTAGCTAATTCATCTTTTTTCCCATCAAGAGAAAAGACTTTTAATAGTTCAATACTTTTATCTATTATTTCAGCCTCTGTTTTTCTGAATTTAGGAGTTCTAAAGATAGAATCAAATATAGAATAATTTATTCTATAGTTAAAACTTACTTTAACATTATCAAGAACAGAAAGATGAGAAAATAGACGTATATTTTGAAAAGTTCTAGCTATTTTTTTTTGCGTAATATTATAAGGTTTAAGACCTTGAATTTTTTCTCCAAGATAAGATATAGTACCTTCGGTTGGAGTATAAACACCAGTTAGCATGTTAAATACAGTAGTCTTACCAGCACCATTAGGTCCAATAAGCCCAACAATTTCCTTTTTGTTTATTGTAAGATTAAAATCTGAGACAGCTTTTAATCCACCGAATACAATTGATAAATTTTGAACTTCTAGCATCGAATTAAGCCTCCTCTCTATCATCTGATTTTTTACTTGGTATTAATTTACCGAAGATTTTAAGAGATATTTCTTTATCTCCAAATAATCCTTCAGGTCTGAATATCATAAGCAGTATTAAAGCTAATGGATATATAACCATTCTGAAATCGCCCATACTTCTTAAAAGTTCTGGTAAGAAAGTAAGCATTATAGCGGAAATAATTGAACCAGATAAAGATCCCATACCACCAAATACAACAAAGGTTAAATAATCTATTGATTTGTTAAAATCGAAAAGATCTGGTTTTATATATCCCGAATAGTGTGCATAAAGTCCACCAGCAAGTCCTGCAAAAAAGGCGGCTATAATAAATGCCATCATTTTGTATTTTAATGCATTGATTCCCATAGATTCAGCAGCTATTTCATTTTCACGAATAGAAAGCATTGCTCTACCTTGAGATGAGTTAATTATATTTTTTATTATAACTATGCTAGCAACCATAAATATAAAGGCAACTGTAAAAGTAGTCTTAGTTGGTATACCAGTAAGTCCACGTGCTCCACCAACTGTATCAATATTCATGATTATTATTTGAATAATCTGACAAAAGGCTAAGGTTGTTATTGCGAAATAATCACCTGTAAGTTTTAATGTAGGATATCCAACTAGGGCTGCTAATATACATGCGATTACTGCACCAATAAGTATTGAAGCAATAAATGGCATGTGTGCTTTTTGTGTTACTATGGCTGATACATATGCACCTATTGACATAAAACCAGCATGTCCCAAACATAATTGTCCTGTAAATCCAACAATTAAATTTAACGATACAGCTAAAATAACATTTATTAAAGCAAAAGTAATAATTCCTTTGTAGTATGAGTTAATAACTTTTGCACTTATTAAACCAAATAGTACGCCATATGTTATTAAAACTCCAATAATAATACAAATGTTCTTTTTATTAAATAAGTTCTTCATAATTAACACCTACACTTTCACGTTGGTCTTTTTACCTAATAGACCAGAAGGCTTAATTAAAAGTATTATAATCAAAATCGCAAATACTATTGCATCTGAGAAGTTGGTTGAAATATAAGCCTTAGAAAAAGTTTCAAGTAATCCTATGGCGATTCCACCAACAAGGGCTCCAGGTATACTTCCAATTCCACCAAGTACTGCAGCAACGAAAGCTTTAAGTCCAGGCATAGCTCCCATGTAAGGAGTTATGCTAGGGTAAGATATAGCAACTAAAACTCCGGCTATACCAGCTAAGGCTGAACCTATTGCAAAAGTAAGAGAAATAGTATTATTAACATTTATACCCATAAGAGAAGCGGCTTCCATATCTTGAGAAGAGGCTCTCATGGCCTTTCCAACTTTAGTTTTGTAAACAATAAATTGTAGTAAAACAACTAGAAAGGCAGAAACTGCAAACATTAATATTGTTTTCATATCAATTTGAATAGTTCCTATATTAATACTCCCAGCATTAATTAAATCCGGAAATGGTTTTGGATTAGATCCAACTAATAATCTCATAGCATTTTGAAGGAATAAAGAAACACCAATTGCTGTAATAAGTAAAGCGATTCTTGGAGAATTTCTTAAAGGCTTATAAGCAATTTTCTCTATAATTACTCCAGATAATGCTGAAACTGCCATAGCAACTAATAATGTTGGAATTAATGGCAATTTTAATGTTGAAGCACAATAGAAGCCTGAAAAGGCTCCTATCATATAAATTTCACCATGAGCAAAGTTTATTAACTGTATTATTCCATATACCATTGTATACCCTAATGCTAGGAGGGCATATACGCTACCTAATGCTAAACCGTTAATGATTTGTTGTAAAAATTCCATTGTATATTCCTCCCTTTTTAATGATTAAGGATTAACTTTATCAGCTAAAACTTTCTTATCTCCATCAACTTTAATAATAGCAGCACTCTTTATAGCACTTCTGTCACTACCAAATTTGATGTTACCAGTAACACTGTTCATTTCCATTGAAGCTAAAGCGTCTTTAATAGCAGCACCATCTGTTTTACCAGCTTTTTCTATTGCTTTAACTAGAATTTTAGAAGTGTCATATGAAAGGGCAGCGAAAGCATCCGGTTCTTTGTTGTATTCTTTCTTATATGATTCAACGAATTTTTTAACATTCTCATCTGAGTCTCCAGAGTAGTAATGATTGATATATAATGCACCATCTACAGCTTTTTGACCGATTTTAGTTAATTCTTCTGACTCCCAGCCATCTCCACCAAGGAACTGAGAAGTTATTCCCATTTCTCTTGCTTGTTTAGCAATAAGACCAACAACATTGTAGTAATCAGGTAATACTATTACATCTGGATTTAAACTTTTAATTTTAGTTAATTGAGCTTTAAAGTCAGTATCCTTATCGTTGTAAGTAAGGAATTCACCAACTTGTCCACCAGCAGCTTCAAATTTTGATTTAAAGCTATCAGCTATTCCTTTTGAATAATCTGAACCAGCATTATATAAAACTGCGGCTGTTTTCTTTGCTAATTTTTCAGTAGCATATTTTGCAAGAACATCTCCTTGGAATGAGTCTACAAAGCAACCTCTAAACATATAATCTCCACCAACACTTGTTATAGTTGGTTCTGTAGCTGTTGGTGTAATCATTGGAATTTGTTTGGATGTTGCATTTGGAGCAACTGCAAGTGTTGCACCTGATGTAACAGGTCCTAAAATTGCACATACCTTTTCATCATCAACAAGTTTATTGAAAGCTTGCATTGATGAATTTGGATCCGCTTGATCATCTTCAAAAACAAATTTAATTTTTTTACCGTTGATTCCACCGGCATCGTTAACTTCCTTTTCTAATAATTGAGCACCTTCTTTTACTGAAACTCCATAAGTAGATGCAGCACCAGATAATGGGCCGATAGCACCGATTTTGATAGTATCTTCGTTGCTTCCACCTCCGGCTGAATTTCCGCTACAACCAGCAAGAAGAGTAATAGCCATAGCAGAGGCTAAAATTCCTGATAGTAAATTTTTTTTCATATATTTATCCCCCTTTTAACTTTAAAAGACAATATTAAAATAACAATTAATTTTATTATACTTTGATAAAATGCCATAAAGTTATCGTATATATTGTTGATATAATAACATATAGGAATAATTATTACAAGATTGATATTTAATATTTTATATAAAAAATAATAAAAGATTCATAAAAACGTTATCAGGAGTTATAAATCAATCCTAAAAAATGTTATGTTGAGTAAATTTATAGGATGAAAGAGTAATGTAAGTATTTCAATGGAAAAGGGTATATCTTATTAAGAAAAATTTGTTATCGTATTATAAATTAATTACATAAAAGTAAATATACTAAAAATATGTTTATAACTTTTCATTTTTCGATAATAATTAACTAAGATTGTGCCTTTGAAATATATAAATAATATTTATTAAGAAGAAAGTTGGTTTTGTGAATATATATGTAGACAGTTATAGTTGAAAAGAATAATATTAATACCTAGATTATATTTAAAGTGAAGATGGTGAATTATATTGAATAAAAAAACATTAAAATTAGATTATAATAACTATAAAAAGTATTTTTACTATATTAAGTATCCTGTGTTTGAAGAAGATTTATGTAAGTTAGAAATGAGATGCCTTTTTGGTAAAACCCCAAATGAAAAATATTTGTTTTCAGACTTATATATTAGTCCTTCAAGGAGTCCGTTTATAAAAGAAATGATTTCAGTAATATATGAAGAAGATTCTTTAGAACAAATAATAGACAATATCATAAAAGATAAGCTAGCTTATAACGAGTTTAAGGTCTGCTACGTAAGAACAGAATATAGTGATATAGACTATGAAGAACGCCTCAGAAGTCTTAGCAAGATAGGATTTGTAATAACAGGAGAACCTGAAATTCATAATCCTAAAGTTATCCTTGGAGTTACAAGAATTTGTGGGAAATGGATATTTGGAAGGTATGAAAAAAACGATTATAAGTGGCACATTCATGATAATAAGCCACATTCATATTCGAACTCTTTAAGCGTCAGGGTTGCTAGAGCATTAGTTAATATAGCAATTAAAAATAATTTAGAATGTACATTAATAGATCCATGTTGTGGAGTAGGTACAGTTATTCTTGAAGCTTTTTCAATGGGTATTAATGTTGTTGGGTGTGAACTTAATAAAAGTATTGCAGAAAATGCCAAGAAGAACTTAGAGTTCTACGGATATGAAAATGTAGTAACTAACGGTGATATGAATCAGATTCAAGAAAAATATGATACTGCTATTATAGATTTACCATATGGTTTGTTTTCACCAACGACTGTAGAAGAACAAATATCTTTGATTAAAAGTGCACGTAGAATAAGTAATAGATTGGTTATAGTTACTTTTGAAGAGATGGATAATTATATTATTGATGCAGGTTTTAAAATAGTTGATAAATCATATGTATGCAAAGGTAGATTTAAGAGATATATAGATATTTGTGAGTAGAAAGTCAGTTAAGAACTATAATTTGATGAGGGGGAACTCCTAGAGCTTTCTATAAATATATTTTAGATATATTTATAGAAAGTATGTTAGGTATTTTATCCTTAATTCATAACTAGTAACAAAGTTCATGCCACTGTTCTAATATAATGCTCTATTTTTATATTCAAAATTCTTCTTCGGGAGCTATAAAATATTGTATGGATACATTTGCTTTTGTATCCATACATATTTTATTATATGAATAAGCTTATAAGCTTAGAAGAAGGGGGAGTTATGTATTATGGAGAGAGAGACAATAAATAGAAATCTTGCTCAAATGCTAAAGGGTGGCGTTATTATGGATGTCACTAATAAAGAGGAAGCGATAATAGCCGAGAAAGCTGGTGCATGTGCTGTGATGGCACTTGAAAGGGTTCCTTCTGATATAAGGAAGGAAGGTGGGGTAGCCAGAATGTCAGATCCTAAAATGATTAAGGAAATTCAGAAGGCTGTATCGATTCCGATTATGGCTAAGGTTAGGATAGGACATTTTGTAGAGGCTCAAATACTAAAAGCATTGAACATCGATTTTATAGATGAAAGTGAAGTACTTACTCCAGCAGATGATAAATATCATATAAATAAAGAAATATTTAAAGTACCATTTGTTTGTGGTGCAACTAATATTGGTGAGGCGCTAAGAAGAATTGGTGAAGGTGCATCAATGATAAGAACCAAAGGTGAAGCAGGTACAGGTGATGTAGTACAAGCTGTTAAACACATGCGAACAATGGTTGAAGAAATAAAGAAAATACAAACTTCATCAAAAGAAGAGCTAATGACTTTAGCTAAAAACTTTGGGGCACCATATGAGCTAATTAAGTATGTTTGGGAAAATGGGAAATTACCTGTTGTTAACTTTGCAGCAGGTGGAATAGCAACCCCAGCAGATGCAGCTCTTATGATGCAATTAGGAAGCGATGGGGTATTTGTAGGATCTGGAATATTTAAATCTAATAATCCAGAAAAAAGAGCAAGAGCTATTGTATTAGCTACTACTTATTATAATGATCCAGAAAAATTAGCAGAAGTTTCAACAGATTTAGGAAGTGCAATGAGTGGAATTTCTTCAGAAGAGATAAAAACGCAATATGCTGAAAGAGGATGGTAAAATGATAGTTGGGGTTTTGGCTTTACAGGGAGGGATAATTGAGCATATAAACCAAATAAACTTATTAGGGCATATTGGAATAGAGATTAAAAGAGAAGAGGAATTAAATAATATTGAAGCACTAATAATACCTGGTGGAGAAAGTACCACTATAGGGAAACTTCTAAAGATAACTGGATTAATTGAGCCGCTAAAGCTGAAAATAAGAAGTGGAATACCGACATGGGGGACTTGTGCTGGAATGATATTGCTAGCAAGCGAAATAGAGAATGAGAAATCCGACTATCTTAAATTAATGGATATCAAAGTTAGAAGGAATGCATTTGGAAGTCAAGTAGATAGTTTTAAAACATTTGAGTCAATAAATGAAGTATCTAAGGAGAAAATGGAACTTGTTTTTATTAGGGCTCCATATATAACAGAAATTAAAGAGAACGTGAAGGTTTTATGCAAAATAGATAATAAGATAGTAGCAGCTAAGCAAGATAATATTATAGTAACATCTTTTCATCCAGAATTAACAGACGATTTGGCATTTCTAAATTATTTTCTAAAAGGTAAATGGATGAAGAAATATTGAATACAAATAGAATACTAGCAATAAGGAAAAACTACTAAACAGTATATTTCAGAACGTATTTTCTGAAATATACTGTTTAGTAGTTTTCTATCTATATTAGTTGGACTCTTTTATTGAAAGTAGAATATGTAAATATAATAAAAAACGTCAATATATTATGAAGTGTTATTATGGAGTATAAACTTTCATATGACCATACAATCAAGTTTTAAATATAAAATCATAGTATTATAGTAAGTAAACATGGTTAACGATTCCTAGTGTATCTATAATAGAATAATACTAATATATGGAGTATAATGTAGTATCACATATTTAAACAAATCAGATGAAGTTCTAAATAAATATAGATATAAATGTATATGTTAAGATGAAAGACGTCGCTAAAAGACATAAACAAAACAACTTAAAAGGAAAAAAGATTTTCTAGGAAAGTTGTTGACAATGTCGAATAGTGATGGTATGATAAAGATCCTCGCTAAGAGATGCATAATTAGTAACTTATAAACTGATAGAACTGTCTAAAATGAAGTTCAGAAAGT
>CAURJV010000053.1:0-36654 GCA_963524945.1 uncultured Clostridium sp. | reverse complement strand
GGACATCTAACTGGATCGTTATCAAATCCTTTTTCTTTGTAGAATTCTTGTTCTCCTGTTGTGAAAACAAATTCCTTTCCACAATCTTTACATACTAAAGTTCTATCTTCCATTATAAAAATCCTCCCTTTTTCCAAAGATTATAACCTGATACCTAGACCCAATCTCTGAAACAGAGGCGAATGTACAGTATTGATTAAATCTTGAATTATCTTACATTCTTATAATACCACACTTTGCCACATATTTCAACACTAATTCATGCAATTAAATTATCAAATTTAAACCTTCTCAATTTATAATATATCAAAACTTACATTCTTAAATATATAATTTGTTAAGAAAAATGAGGTTTAATCCAACCTCATTCTTGATATAGCTAGTCTTCTTCAAACATCAGACCCTCTTGCAATTTTCCAGCATCCATTGATACTATTCTATCTGCTACTTTTTTAGCAAAATCCATATCATGAGTTATAATCATCATACTCATGCCTTTTTCACTTAAACGCTTTATCAAATTTGCAACTTCTCCAGTTAATCCTGGATCTAGTGCTGAAGTTGGTTCATCAAAGCACATTATTTTAGGTTCAAGTACCAAAGCTCTTCCAATAGCAACTCTCTGTTTTTGACCACCAGATAATTCAAATGGATAGTTATTTTTCTTTCCTAACAAATCTAAGAAACCTAAAGTTTCTTCTGCTTTCTTTATTGCTTCTTCTTTTGACCATCCCAAAACTTTTTGAGGTGCTTCAATAAGATTTTCCAAAACACTCATATGAGGAAATAAGTTAAAATTTTGAAATACTAATCCTATATCTTTTCTTATTTCTTTTAGTTTATTTTTATCAACATACTTTCCATTTTTACATAAAACTTTCCCGTTAACTTCTATATCGCCTTCATCGCAATGTTCCAATTCATTTACACATCTAAGTAATGTGGTTTTTCCACCACCTGAATTTCCAACGACAACTAATATTTCACCTTTTTTTATATGAAGATTAACACCTTTTAAAACTTCTGTATTTCCGAATCTTTTTTTTAAATTACTTACTTTAAGCATATAATCTCCTCCACTTATTTATAATAGTCATACTTATCTTCAATTTTCTTTAATACTTGACTGAAAATTGCTATTACTACTAAGTAAACAGCACCAACTATTAAAAGAGGTAATAACGAAACATCTCTATTAGCAGCAGTTTTACCTATCTTTAGTAACTCATCCATACCCACTACATAAACTAGTGAAGTATCCTTCACTAAAGTTGTTATTTCATTTGCAACTGGCGGCATTACTGTTTTAAATGCTTGAGGAAGTATTATTCTAAAAAACGTTTGTCTCGAACTTAACCCTAAAACCTTAGCCCCTTCAACTTGTCCATTATCTATAGACTCTATCCCTGCTCTAAATATTTCTCCAAAATAAGCTCCATAATTTAAAGTAAATGCTAAAATTGCTGCTGGAAATCTATCAAAGCTAACCCCTACTAGAGGAAGTCCAAAGAAAATCACAATAATTTGCAATAACAGAGGAGTACCTCTCATTATAAGAATATATATTCCACTTATTTGCTTAAGTATTAGAGATTTAGATGTCCTCATTACAGCGACTATTACTCCTAATGGAATAGATAATACTAATGTAAGTACAAAAATTTCTAATGTGACTTTTAATCCCTCTAATACTTGAGGCATTATCTCTAAAATATAACTCAAAGTTATTTCCTCCTCTTTATTTTCAAATTATTTATATACGTAAAAGAATCTGCCTAGCAGACTATGTGTTTCTAATACTTCTAAAAGTTATCTATAGATTGTCCAATAATATAATCTCCTAAAGAACAAAAAAGTGGCCAGGCCACATTTCAATCCAATGTTAGTAAAAAACAATTAAGAGTGATGGATGAAATCACTTTTAAGTTTCTTAAAAAGAAATTCTTTTATAATTTCATCCTTTATTATTCACCATCTGTATTTATATTTCTAACCTGCTAATTTAGTAACTTATATATCTTAACTTCATAAAATTCTAATAACGTAATTTTATGATTATCTAATTTACACTATTTAAGGATTATATCTTGCTGAAACCATTTCTTTGATATTTCTGCTGCAGTTCCATCAGAAATAACTTCATCTAAAGCTTTGTTAAACGCTTCTACAAATTTAGTATCACCTTTTTTAATTCCAACACCATATTGTTCACTTCCAAAATTCTCGTCTAAGATTTTATATTTCTCTTGTCCTCTTGCTTTCATATAATATCTTGCTAAAATCTCGTCTACAACAATTGCATCTAATCTCTTTGCTTCTAAGTCCATTAATGCTGCATTATTATCTTCAAATGTAACAAGCTTTCCGCCATCAAAAGATTTTTCAATATCACCAGCTGCTTCAACTGCATCTACTGCTGTTGATCCATTTTGAGCACCAACTTTTTTACCTGCTAAATCATTTTTAGATTTAATAGTAGAATCTGCTAATGTTACTATAACTTGTGTATTACTTAAATATGGTTTTGAAAATTCAACTTTTTCTTTTCTTTCATCAGTAATTGAATATCCATTCCATATTAAATCTATATTACCGTTGTTAAGTTCAGTTTCTTTCATACTCCAATCAATTGATTGAAATTTCACCTTCTTATTAAGTTTTTTACCTACTGCATTTGCTAAATCAACGTCAAATCCAACTATTTCCCCGTTCTCATTCTTAAATCCCATTGGAACAAAAGTATCATCTAAACCTATTACTAATTCATCTTTATCTAATGCGCTTTTTACTGCCTTTGATTCTGATGACTTATTAGCATTTCCACCGCATGCAACCAAACTTACTCCCAATGTAGCTATGATAGCAACTACTGTTAATTTTTTTATTAAACTATTTATTTTCATATGTAATAACCCCCTACATCACTTTCTATTTATCACTTTATCATACTAAAGCAAAAGAATCAAGTATTTTTTATATTCTAAATTATAACAGGCATAACAGATGCTGTATTACGCCTATCATACCTGTAAAAAACTTAGAATTATAATTTTTATCTAGTGGTTGCTATTCTATCTATCGCTCTTTCAAGGTTATTCATATGTGATGTAAATTCATCTACTGTATCTGTTACTTGCTTTTTATCAATTGGATCCTTAAATGTATCTGCTCTATCTTTTGCATCATCAACATTATCTTTAATTTCATCTAATTTATTTGATATATCATCAAATTTATTTTTAATATCTTCACTTTTTCCTTCAAAATCAGTATTATTGAGCTCGTCCGTTAATTCATCTGCTTTATCATTTAATTCTTTCATTACACGTGTAGTATCACTATCTACTTCATTAACTTTATCAGAAATCTCCTTAGGGTTAGACTTTAATTTATCCATTAATTCCTTCATCTTATCTGATTCAAAAACTTCATTAACCTTATCTGCAGATGGCTTTTCATCTGTATCTTCTTTTGTTTCAAGTATATAATCATCTTTAAGATTACAACTAATTAAAGAAAAAGAAAGTATTAATAAAAGTACAAAGCTCATTATATTTTTCTTTTTCATTTTTTCACCTCAGTTTGTTTTTATACTACATAGTCTATATTAATATTTTTTTGCTAATCTTTCAATAATGAAATTAAAGCACAATCAAAAAATAACAAGTCCATCTACTCTGCCTAAAGTGCATTTTTCAACTTAGATAGTAATCTTTTTTTATATTTTATACTTGCTACTTCACTTATGTCTGCCAACAACCTATAATTTGATATTCCACCATACACTCCTACTATAGGTATACCTTGAATAACTTTTGATACAACTATGTTTTCAGATAAACATTTTGAAGCTGACTCAATTAATTCATTTATATCTATAGTAAGATCATGCTTATTTTCAATACTAAATGCAATTCTATCTGCTTCATTTGAGTATAGAATTTTTTCATCTGTTTTTATAGAACTTGCACAAATTATATTTAATATAAATGCCTTTTCACTTTTTGATTTATAATCAAATCCATAATTCACACAAATCTCATACACTGTTTTTAATATTACTCCAATAAACACAGGTATATCTGGTATTCCAATTCCTAGTATACCAAGTAATGTCCCTTCGGCTGCTGTTATTCCTTTATTTATAAGCACGCCTTTCTTCACTCTTTTATCTATTCTGCTTAAATTTTTGTTATTCATCTGCTTAGATAAAATATATTCATCTATATCTGCTTCATTTTTAATTTTCTCTGAGTTATAACTTTTCTCTATTACTGTAGTACCTTTTTCAAAAACATAATAAAATCCCTTTTCAAATGCTTTCTCAAAAGTTTCTATCATATTTTTCGGGATTTTTTCTTCTAATTGCTCTTTTACAGGTAATATCTTATTTTTTATATATTCATTTTCTTTTTTATAAAAGAACTTGTCTTCTCTTTTTATTAACTTTTTCATTTGACTATTTAATATTCTCTCTTTTCTTTTATCCCTATAATCCATGTACAGTTGTACCCAATACCTTCCATAATGATAAATTTCTGTATTTAATTAACTTACTTATATAATATAATAATTCCATCAAAAACGGTATCTTAAACATTAAAGGAAACTCGACTCACATTCGTTCACTGAGTAAGTGATTCACTTAAAATCATAGATTTTAGTTCTCTACTTAAAGGAAACTCGACTCACATTCGTTCACTGAGTACTCACAGAGTAAGCGACCATCATCGAATCATAAATTCGAGATGTCTGCTTAACTGATTCACGCAAAATCAAAGATTTTGGTTCTCTACTTAAAGGAAACTCGATTTACATTCGTTCACTGAGCACTCACAGAGTAAGCGATCATCATCAAATCATAGATTCGAGATGTCTGCTTAACTGATTCACACAAAATCGAAGATTTTGGTTCACTACATAAAAGAGAGCAATTATCTTGCTCTCTTTTATGTGTATTTAATTTATTATTTCTTTCCCGATCCTTTTAACATTTCTCCAATTGCAGCTATACTTCCAAGAGATGATAAGGTCTCATTTGGTAATATAAGCTTGTTTGCTGGACTGTTAGCCATTTCTTTAAGTGCTTCAACTTGCTTTAATGCTATAACAGTTTCATTTGTTCCAGACTCAATAATAGCTTGATTTACTTTTCTTATAGCTTGAGATTCTGCAATCGCTATTTGTTCTATAGCCTTTGCTTTACCTTCTGCTTCTAATAACTGAGATTCTTTTAAACCTTCTGCTCTTCTTATATTTGCTTGCTTTTCTGCTTCTGCTGATAAAATTTTAGCTTGTTTTTCTCCTTCTGCTTTTTCTATTTGAGATTGTCTCAAACCTTCTGCTTGAAGAATCATAGCTCTCTTATCTCTTTCAGCTCTCATTTGTTTTTCCATTGCTTGTTGAATTTCAGCTGGTGGAACTATATTTTTAATTTCAACTGAAAGTATTTTTATTCCATAAGCATCAGTAACTTCATCAATAATGCTTAAAAGATCTTGATTTATAGCATCTCTTCCTGATAAAATCTCATCCAAAGTCATGTTACCTAATATATTTCTCATATTAGTTGTAGCTGAATATACAATACCTGATTGATAGCTTTCAATATTATAAACTGCATCCCTTGCATTTAATACCTTATAAAATATAACATTGTCTACCAATATTTTAACATTATCTTTAGTTATAACCGATTGAGGTTCAACATCTAAAATTTGTTGTTTTGTAGAAACCCTTCTCCTAACAAAATCTACAAATGGTACAATAAAATGTAAGCCCGGTTCCAACACTCTTTGGAATTGTCCAAATCTTTCTACAACATATAAATACCCTGTATTTACAACCTTAATTGATGATATAACTACTATTAATATTAATAGTACAATAACCCCTAAAATTATAATAACGCTCATAATCTAGTCCTCCTGAACCTTTTTAATTTTTAATTTTATGCCTTCTATTCCTGTTATCGTAAACTTATCCCCTTTGTGAACAATATCGCCTTCATTTATTACAGTCCAATATTCTCCACCAACTTTAACTTGGGCTTTATCTCTAATCTCTTTTTCGCTTATCATAATTTTTCCTACATATGTTTCTTCCATAAGTGGTATTCTTTCGTTTATTACTTTAAATTTTTTCTTGAGTAACGGGTATCCAACTGCAAATGCTATTATATTCAGTACAGAAAATACTATTATTTGAATTATAAATGGTACTCCCATCACTCCGCACACTGCAGCTGCGACAGCGCCTACTGAGAATAATGTAAAACAAAAATTACTAGTTAAAATATCTATTGCAAATACGCATATAGCTATAATTAACCAAAAAACTGCCGCCCCCATACAACTTCCCTCCTTAAAAACATTATAATATTAGTTCTAAGATTTACTGTCCAATTTTTACATACATACTGGAATTTGTAATCTTATTTTATATTATACAGTACATTTATAAATACATCAAGATATTTATTAACCTAAAAAGAGTTATTTTATACCTTTTATGTTTTTTTGATTTCATAAACATGTTAGTATATAATTATTAGGATATGTTTATGTTTACTAAGCAAAATATACTTAAAACGTATTTAATTATATTACAACTATATCCTGTTAAACCGATAAAAACTTAAATTTTATAATTGCAAGGAGTGATTAAATGGATTTTATAAAGGTCGCAGCTGCTTGTCCTAAAACTAGAGTTGCAGATGTTGATTATAATGTTAAAAATATTTTACAGTGCATAGATGATGCAGTAAAAAATGAAAGTAAATTTATAGTTTTTCCAGAACTTTGCTTAACTGCTTATACTTGTGGAGATCTGTTTTTACAAGAATATTTGCTAAACAAAGCTTTAGATGGAATTTTTGAAATATTAAAATCTACTAAAGACTATGATACTTTAATTGCTGTAGGTGCTCCACTTCTCTGTGAAAGTACTTTATACAATTGTGCCTTTTTATTATTTAAAGGAAATGTTTTAGGAATAGTTCCTAAATCATATCTTCCAAATTACAGTGAATTCTACGAAAAAAGATGGTTTACTGAAGGTCTTTCAATTGAGGACGAAAGAGTAGATTTACCATTTCAAAAAGATGTTCCTTTTGGAGTAAACTTAATTTTTTCATCAAGCATTGCAAACTTTGGAGTTGAAATTTGTGAAGACTTATGGGTAACAATTCCACCAAGTTCTTATCTTTCTCTTATGGGAGCTCATATAATTGGAAACCTTTCTGCATCAAATGAGCTTGTTAGTAAGATGGATTATAGAAAAAGCCTGATATCAAATCAAAGTGCTAGGTCAATCTGTAGCTATATATATTCTTCTGCTGGTGTTCATGAATCCACTACAGATGTATTATTTAGCGGGCATTTATTAATAAGTGAAAATGGTTCATTATTAAAAGAAAATGACAGATTTCAAAGAGAAAACGAAGTAATATATTCTATAGTTGATGTATTCAAATTAAAGTCTGAAAGAATGAAAAATTTGAGTTTTAGAGATTCATCTAAGTTTATCAATAAAAAACCTAACACAATTAAATTTGAATTTAGTGATGTTTCAATAAGTACATTTGATAGATTCGTAGATAAACATCCATTTGTACCTTCTTACGAAAAAGAAAGAGAAGTTCGCTGCAAAGAAATATTTAATATTCAAGCTGCTGGCTTAGCAAAGAGATTAGAACATACAGGCTCTAAAAAAGCAATAGTTGGAATTTCAGGTGGATTGGATTCCACATTAGCCTTACTTGTAATAGTAAAGACTTTTGAATTACTTGGTATTGATAAAAAAAATATAGTAACCATTACTATGCCTGGTTTCGGTACTACTGATAGGACTTACAATAATGCTATTAATTTATGTAAGGAATTAGGTACAGACCTTAGAGAAATAAATATAGTTAACGCTTCTCTTCAACATTTTGAGGATATTGGTCATGATAAAAACATTCATGATGTAACTTACGAAAATGTTCAAGCAAGAGAAAGAACTCAAATTTTAATGGATGTTGCTAATAAAGAAAGAGGACTCTTAATAGGTACTGGTGATTTATCAGAGCTTGCTCTTGGCTGGTGTACATATAACGGAGATCATATGTCAATGTATTCTGTAAATCCATCTATCCCAAAAACTCTTGTAAGATATTTGGTTCAATATGTAGCTCAACATGAGTCTACTGAAGTTGTACGTGATATTCTTATGGATATACTAGATACACCTGTAAGCCCTGAATTATTACCTAAGGATGCTAACGGTGAAATCTCTCAAAAAACAGAAGATATTGTAGGTCCTTATGAACTTCATGATTTCTTCTTATATCACTTCATTAAACATGGCTCAACTAAAGAGAGAATATTCTTTTTAGCTAAGGCTGCTTTTAAGGATGATTACTCTGATGAAGAAATACAAAAATGGCTTGATAAATTCATTTTTAGATTCTTTACTCAACAATTTAAAAGAAGTGCTCTTCCTGATGGACCTAAAGTCGGAAGTATTTCTTTAAGTCCTAGAGGTGACTGGCGTATGCCATCAGATGCTAAGCCTTGGGAATAATCTACTATTATATATAATTTCATGGAAAACCTTAATTGATTTATTACTAGATTAATTAAGGTTTTTTTGATGTTGAAATTTTTTCAAATGTGAGAAGTTCTTAATTGTGCTTTACACTTTTTTCAAATGTGAAATGATCTTGGTTGCACTTCGTGCTCTTTTTATAGGTGAAAAGATCTTAATTGCACTTCGTGCTCTTTTTATAGGTGCGTACTTTTTTAAATGTGTGGAATTTTTTTTTGTATAGTGCTAAAATAGATGTTATTAAATAACAATAATAAACAATGGCAATAAGCCTTATAGATTTGGAGGAATATAAAAATGGGGAAAAAAGCTGATATAGACTGGGGTAAATTAGGATTTGATTACATAAAAACAGATCTTCGTTATATTTCAGTTTGGAAAGATGGAAAATGGGATGAAGGGAAACTTGTTGAAGACAATATGCTTAGTATAAGTGAAGCTTCTACGGTTATTCACTATGGCCAAAGTTGTTTTGAAGGACTTAAGGCATATACAACAAAAGAAGGCAAAATTCAATTATTTAGACCTGACTTAAATGCAGATCGTATGAATGAAAGCTGTGACAAACTTCTTATGCCACATATTCCAAAAGAAAAATTTATCGATGCGGTTAAACAAGTTGTAAAGGCAAATGAAAAATATGTACCACCTTATGGAAGTGGTGCAACTCTATATATTAGACCATATTTAATGGGGGTTGGTAACAATATTGGTGTTAAACCTGCTCCAGAATATATCTTCGGTGTATTTTGTATACCAGTAGGACCTTATTTTAAAGATGGTGTATCTCCTTGCAATTATATAGTTTTAGATGACTTTGATAGAGCCGCTCCTCATGGTACCGGCGGAAATAAAGTTGGTGGTAACTATGCAGCTTCATTACAAGCTCATGCTGAAGCTGTAAAAAAAGGATTTGCTGATTGTATTTACCTAGATCCAGCTACTCATACAAAAATAGAAGAAATAGGTGCTGCGAACTTCTTTGGAATAACTAAAAATGATGAATTCGTTACTCCTAAATCACCATCTATTTTGCCAAGTATAACAAAGAGATCTCTTCTTTACATTGCTGAACATTATTTAAAAATGCCTGTTTATGAAAGAGAAGTATTTATTGATGAAATAGATCAATTTAAAGAGGCTGGTGCTTGCGGTACTGCTGCAGTAATAACTCCTATTGGCGGAATTCAACATAACGATAAATTACATGTATTCTTTAGCGAAACTGAAGTTGGTCCTATAACTCAAAAATTATATGACTTACTTTTAGGAATTCAACTTGGTGATGTTGAAGCTCCAGAAGGCTGGATATACGAAGTAGAATAATACTTATATAATAAAGTTAAAATAGTATGAACCTGCTAAAAGTTCATACTATTTTTTTATACTCTGATTCAGTTCCATTTTATCAAAATAACTCCCTATAGATATCAAACTTTGAATTCTGACTTATTCATCTTATTTCTAGGTAAAATATATCCCAAAGTATCAGTACACTCCACAATTGTGCTATCCATACATAAATCTTCTAAAAAGTTTAATTCATTAAACTTTATCCTAAACTATCAGCTAATTTAAACTAAATAGCTTTATAAAGAATGAATCATATAATTCACATCTATATATCATATCTGTCAATTGAGCTTGAACATTTTATTCTTTAGCTTCATAATACTGAACATAAACTTGTTATTCCCGCATACATTTTACTCTTTCGTTATATTATATTGAACAAATAAATATACATTATATTATAGAATATTCAGTAAACTTTTCTACTAAATATACGAATATAGAATTAATACTAAATTGAAGCTGAATCTGTAATTTTAAGGAGGGGATATTATATGAGTGATAACAGAATAATTTCTAGAAGTGAATATATTGTGGCTAGTGTATCTGGTGCTGCTATTGATAATAAGATAATAAAGAGGCCTTATACTAACCCTCGAAATCCTTCCAATAAAAAACAAAATAATGCTAAATCTTTTGACAATACTTTGCATTCATCAGCTTCACAATCATCATTAAATGACAATTCAACGGCCTTTTCAAATGAATTAGAAAATATGGCAAGATTAAAAAGTGAAGAAAACTCCAGATTAGTTCAGGCAAAGTTCAACAATAAAATAAAAGATTCTGAAACTGCCGAGAAAAATCCTGCTGAAACTGAATTGCATAACAAGCTTGCTCAAGCTATGGATGTTGATGTGGATGTATCTACTCTATATAAGAAAGTACAATTACTAAATTCATTAAAAAATGAATCCGATAACTAGTAAGAGGTTGCCAAAACATATTGTTTTTGGCAACCTCTTTTTGTCTAAAGTCTATACTGCTGCTAGTCTATGTAAATTACTGTACTCTCCTTGTTTCTCCATTAATTCTTCGTGGGTTCCTGCTTCTATTATACCAGTTTTTCCAAGTACAATAATTTCATCTGCATTCTTAATGGTAGACAATCTATGTGCAACTACTATAGTTGTCCTTCCAGCACATAACTTTTCTAAGGATTCTTGAATTATACGTTCTGTAGCATTATCTAATGCTGATGTTGCCTCATCCAAAATTAATATTGGCGGATTTTTAAGAAAAACTCTTGCAATGGAAATACGCTGCTTTTGCCCACCAGATAATTTAACCCCTCTCTCACCAATGTAGGTATCATATCCTTCTGGCAATGTATTTATAAATTCATGAATATTAGCCATCTTAGCAGCTCTTAATAATTCTTCCTCAGTTGCATCTGTCTTTCCAAACAGTATATTATCTCTTATTGTTCCTGTAAATAAGAAAACTTCTTGCTGAACTATTCCAATACTTTCTCTAAGAGAATCTAATTTAACATCATAGATGCTCTTATTATCTATTAAAATATCTCCACTATCAACTTCATAAAACCTTGGGATAAGATTACAAAATGTTGTTTTACCTCCACCGGAAGCTCCTACTAATGCCAACATCTTTCCTTTATTTATTTTAATAGAAATATTTTTTAAAACTTCTTTTCCTTCATAACTAAAATTAACATCTTTAAATTCTATTTCACCTTTAACATTTTCAATTTCACTTGCATTTGCTTTATCTTTTTCCTTATCTTGACTCATTATTTCTATATATCTTTGGAAACCTGTAATTCCATTTTGAAATTGTTCCATAAAATCAATAAGTTTCTTTATTGGGGTCATAAAGATTTTTATAAACAGCATATATGCCATAAAATCTCCAATGTTTATAAGTCCAATAAGTGTGAATATTCCTCCTCCTATTAAACCTACGTAACTTAGCACGTCCATCCCAAATCCTGCACCAGAAGAATATTCTGCCATTACTTTGTATGCTCTTTCTCTGGCATTAATGAACTTTTTATTTCCTTTTTCAAATTTTTCTTCTTCGGCTTCATGACTTACAAATGCTTTTGATATTTTTATTCCTGAAATACTATTTTCAAGATTTGCATTGACTGCTCCTGTTTCTACTTTAGTTTCAAGGAAAGCTTTATTCATCTTCTTTCTCTCATACAAAGTAAACCATACTATAAATGGTATGAATGCAAATATTAGAACTGTAAGAGGTATATTAATTGTACACAATATTATAAATGAACCTATAAGCATAACTATTGATATAAATAAATCTTCTGGCCCATGATGAGCAAGCTCTGAAATATCCATTAAATCATTAATAATTCTAGACATTATATCCCCTGTTTTATTATTATCAAAAAAGCTATTAGGTAACTTTTGAAGGTGCTTAAATATATGTCTTCTCATATCCCCTTGCATTCTAACGCCTACAACATGTCCCCAATACTGCATGAAGTACCCACATGCAGCTTTGATTCCAAAAATTATAAGTAATGCTATAGCAAATACAATGATTGTCCTTAAATCTTTATTCGGAATCGATTCATTTACAAGATCCCTTGTCATAACTGGATATACTAAATCGCATAAAGATGCGATAAGTGCTACTACTAAATCTAAAATAAAGAGTAATTTATATGGTTTATAAAATGAAATAAATTTTTTTATCATTTAAAATCTCCTTTCCCTAAGGAATAAAATTTATATAGCTTGTATATAATTAAAACATGATACATAATTTTCCAATTGTAAGGTGGTGAATAACTTTCATGAAAAAGCTATTTTATTTTATAAGCTTCTGCTTGGCAATACTATTGCCTTTATTTTCGCTAAACATTATAGCAAGTAAATCTGATCCAGATTACTTTTTTCCATTAATCTTTATTTGCCTAGGCCTTTGTGATACACTACTTGGCATTAATTTATTAAATGCAAACAAAAAGTTTTTAGGTATTTCCAGCTTTGTGATAGCCAGCTTCTTATTTGTTTTAGTTGGAAGCAAGATTTGTATATATAATTAAAAGTATGTAATAGTAGTACATCCCTACTATACAACTTTTATATTATCTTTAAAATTTCTTCTTTACATTTATCCAAATTTTCACTGAATGTTCCTTCTATTTTAACTGGCCTATTGTTAAATACTATTATATTCCCTTGGAAATATATAGCTTCATCTAAATCATGAGTAACTAATATAACCATTCTCTTTTCTTTTAATAACAAATTTTTGAACTCATCAATTATTGAATATTTCAATTTATAGTCTAAAGATTTAAAAGGTTCATCCATTAAAATTACTTTTGATGGCTTTCCAAATGCCCTTGCTATATTAACTCTTTGTCTCATTCCTCCACTAAGTGCATTTGGATACTTATTTTTTGTATCATAAATTCCAACCAAATTTAGTACTTCATCAATTCTATTATCTAAAATAGAATCCTTGAAATACCTTTCTAATGCAATTTCTAAGTTTTCTTTAACAGTAAGCCACTCAATTAACCTATCTTCCTGAAATATATAGCTTATATCATTTAATGAAACTCCGCTTATATCTCCACTTTGAGCATCTGTTAGACCTACTATAATATCTAAAAGAGTACTCTTTCCACACCCGGATTTCCCTATTATACAATTTATCTTATCATCATAAAAATCTATGTTGAAATTTTCAAAAATTTTCTCAGTTCCATATGACTTATTTAGATTTTTAATACTTATATTCATTTGGACCACCTATATGTTCTTTTCCTTAATAACTTATTTAAAAACTCTAAAATTAAAGATACAATGACGATAATTACAATCCACGCAAAAATTCCTGGAGTATTAAAGTTAACTTTTTCTACCTGTATCTGTGACCCTATCCCAAACTTTGGCTGCCCGTATACTTCTCCTGCAATTACAACTTTAAAAGTCAACGAAAATGTCGATACAAATATGCTTATAAAATAGAATTTCATAGTTGGAATATAGATCTTTTTGATTTTGTTTTTTAAGCTCACTTCATATATCTTCGTCATATCCATTATTTTTTTATCTATTTGCAAAAGGTTATTTCGTATACCTTCATAAAGGATTGGAAAAATGATAGCAAATCCTGCAACAAATGGTGTACTGTCCTTATCAAACCATACCAATGAAAGAACTACTAACACCATGGTTGGAATTGTCTTACTAAATGAATTTACAGGCTCCATTAAATACTTGAAAAAGGGATACACTATTGCGAGCACCCCTAAAATCATTGAAAAAATCAAAGCTAATACATAACTAGTCGCAGTCCTATAAAAACTGCTCAAAATTATCTTTAACGAATTTTTATCACTAAAAATATTTTTAATAGCTTCTAACACTTGTTCTAATCTTGGAATATATATATCATTATTTATTATTACTGCAATTAGCTGCCATATCCCTATGAAAAATATACATGATAATAAAGTATAGAATCTACTTTTCCATGAATATTTCATCATCTGGTATACTTCCTCCTATTGTTTTTGGATCAAATTCATTTAATTTTTTAAAATAAGTTTCATATTCTTTATAACAATCCTTTATTCCTACGTATTTTATATTAGATCTATCAATAGCTTTCACTACTATTGGCTTCTTTGCGGAAACTCCTATTTCTTCACAGTAATCTCCAGCAGTTTCTTTATTATTATATATCCACTCTTCCGCATCTTTAACTTGCTTCAAAAGTTCTGAAACAAATTCTTTATCATTTTCTAACAATTCCTTCTTAACTATAATTGTTGATTGAGGATATCCATATTGGGAGTCGTGTAATTTTTTTAATTATTCAATTAAATTTAGCATTACGTTAAACTTATCATTTTTACTCTGAACAGTTGATAAAGCTGGTTCTGGAATTACTGCATATTGTGATTTTCCAGATAAAATTATTGGTGCAAGCTCATTTACTGTATTCACATAGCTAAAGTTAATTTCTTTATCTACATCAATACCTTTTTCTTTAAGTATTGTTCTTGCAATTATATCTGGTGTTAATCCCTTTCCAATATTGTATACTTCTTTTCCTTTTAAATCTTCAACACTTTGATTCTGATTAGTTGTTCCTATATAAAACGATCCAAATCCAACTGTTCCTGCTATCTTATACTCCTTATTCTTATTAAACACAGTTGCTGCTACGTTTGACGGTACAATTGCAATATCTGGCTCACTCTTCATAACACTTGTAACTAAGCTATCAGAGTTTTGCTCAATAGTATAATTAACATTGTATCCAGATTTAATTTCTGGTTTTTCTTTTATAAGTTTAGCTACTGCCATAGCTGTTAACCCATCTGGTGTTACAAAACTAATATCTTTTGTTGATTTCTTATTATCTTCAGATTTGCTTTGATTTGAGCTGCTGCCACAACCTGCAAATGTAAGAACACACAATATCATAATCAAAAATAATGATACCTTTTTTTTCATTCTAATTCCCCCTAAAAAATATTAATATATAAATTAAGAATTAAATCAAAATACTTAATAGTAATATTAATTAATTGATATTCACTATTAATTATAATAACATATTAAAATTGAAATACCAAACCTGTATAGATGATTTCAATGCAGATTAAAAACAACAAAAGAACATGTAAAATGATTATTAAACATGTTCTAATATATTTCTATTTATAAAAAATATACATTTATATGCTTATTACAATTGGATTTCTAAATTTCTATCTTGATTGAGCAATCGACTTTATGGGTTTATCAATATGAACCTATTATTGCATCACTGATATTATTTATTATCTATATATATCAACAATCATACCTTGAATTTCATCAATTGTTGACGCTATATTTATATTATCTTTTTCATCAGAAAGGAGTGCTTTTGTTAATTCTTCAAGTTTTCCATCAACAGTATCAACGGTTACAAAATACTGAGTCTGCCAAAAGCTAATATCTTTTTTAGTCTCATACATGAACTTTAGTATTGATTCTAAATATTCTTTTATCATCTTTTTATACATAACCACATCAACATAAGTCTTAGTAGTTACGAGTCTGTTACCCCTTTTTTTTATGTCATCTATCATTTTTTTGAGTTGTTCTTCTGATTTTTTATGTCTTTCCTGACTAAAACTTTGGGAAAAATCTTTTTTTTCAGAAACAATTTTTCTCTCAGAAGTTACGGTACCTCTTCGCACTCTACCAATCTCCATGTATATTCAATCCTCTCCTAACTCAAAAATAAAGTTTATCTAAAGTTTAAAACTACAAATATAACTAATTATTTTTTATTGTATATCTAATTAATTATATCAAAATTCGGTTACTTTCTCTACTTAATATTTTATTTTGATATGTATATTTCATTTTTTCCCATGTATATAAATTCATTAAATCTCTAATATATATATATGTATATATTAAATTATGAATGGAGTGATGTTATCCATGTGGTTTGACACACCTTCACAAGAAGTTTTGCAAAAATTAAATGTCGATCCTAATGCAGGACTTACTGAATCAGAGGCAAAAGAACGCCTTGAAAAATATGGAGAAAATAAATTAGCTTCTCAAAAGAAAAAGAGCCTTTGGCAGTTATTCTTATCTCAAATAAACGATGTTATGATTTATATACTTTTAGTCGCAGCAATTATTTCTGCATTTATGCACGAATATAGTGACACAATCGTGATACTGCTTGTAATTTTAATAAATGCTCTAGTAGGAGTATTTCAAGAATCTAAGGCAGAAAAATCTCTCGAAGCATTAAAAAAATTATCTACTCCAAAAGCTATAGTTAAGCGAGATGGTATTATAAAAGAAATACCTTCTGAAGAAGTTGTTGTGGGTGATATTATTATACTAGATGCAGGAAGATATCTCCCTGCTGATTTACGATTAATTGAAAGTGCTAATTTAAAAATAGATGAATCAGCATTTACTGGTGAATCTGTCCCTGCCGAGAAAGATAGTAATGCCACACTTGCAAATAACAATATTCCCATAGGTGATATGATAAACATGGCTTTTATGTCCACTCTAGTGACTTACGGACGCGGAACTGGTGTCGTTGTAGATACTGGAATGAATACACAAATAGGAAAAATAGCTGATATGCTAAATAAAGAGGAAGACAATACGACTCCATTGCAGCGAAGACTTGCATCTCTTGGGAAAACTTTAGGCTTTGGCGCTGTAGGTATTTGCGTGTTAATCTTTGTCATATCAATGTTTCAAGGACGAGATTGGTTTGAAATGCTTTTGACAGCTATAAGCTTAGCTGTTGCTGCAATTCCAGAAGGGCTTCCAGCAATAGTTGCAATAGTACTAGCAATGGGAGTCCAACGAATGATAAAACAAAACTCCATTGTAAAAAAACTCCCAGCTGTTGAAACTTTAGGCTCTGTTAATATAATATGCTCTGATAAAACTGGAACCTTAACTTTAAATGTAATGACAATAAAGAAATGCTGCATAAATAATAACCTTGTATCTATTAATGATTGTGATCTAGGTGATAATAATACCAGATTGCTTTTTGAAGGAATGATTTTATGTAATGATGCCACTTCAAAAGATGGTAGTAAAACAGGAGATCCTACTGAAATAGCACTTTTAGACGCAGGAATTAAATATGATCTATATAAAGAAGATTTAAACTCAGACCACTCAAGAGTTGATGAAATTCCTTTTGATTCTGATAGAAAGCTCATGACTACCGTAAATAAATACGATTCACACTTTAAGGTTTTCACAAAAGGAGCTATTGATAATTTACTTAAACTTTCAAATAAAATCTTATTAAATGGAGAAGTAGTTGATTTCACACAAGAAAAAAAGGATGAAATACTAAGAATATCTAATTTAATGTCTGATGAAGCATTAAGAGTCCTCGGTTTAAGCTATAAAGGCATAAAAGATGAAAGCGTCAGCATAGATTCCCTTGAAAAAGATTTGACTTTCGTAGGGCTAATGGGAATGATAGACCCTCCTAGAGAGGAAGTTAAACCATCAATTGCTTTATGCAAACAAGCTGGAATAACTCCTATTATGATAACGGGAGATCATAAAAATACTGCTTTTGCAATTGCTAGTGAACTTGGAATTGCAAATAGTATAAATGAATGCATGACTGGTGCTGAAATTGATAGTTATAGCGATGGAGAATTTAATAAAATAGTTAACAATTATAAGGTATTTGCTAGAGTTTCTCCAGAAAATAAAGTTAAAATTGTAAAAGCATTTAAGTTCCATGGAAACATCGTATCTATGACTGGTGATGGCGTTAACGATGCTCCATCTTTAAAGGCTGCTGATATAGGTGTTGCCATGGGTATCACAGGTACTGATGTTGCTAAAGGTGCTGCTGATATGATTTTAACGGACGACAATTTTACTACAATAGTCAAAGCTGTAGAAGAAGGAAGAAATATTTATGCAAATATAAGAAAAGCTATAATATTTTTATTATCATGTAACTTAGGTGAAATAATTTCTTTATTTATAGCGATTCTATTAAATTTTGATCCACCCTTATTGTCGATTCATATTTTATGGGTGAATTTAATAACAGACAGCTTCCCAGCACTTTCTCTTGGCGTAGATCCAAAGGATTCAAGCGTAATGGAGTATCCACCTAGAAATCCGAAAGAATCACTTTTTGCAGAACACATGGGTTTATTTCTAGCCTTAAATGGCGTGCTAATTGGTGGTGTAACATTAGTTGCTTTTCTTCTTGGTGAACGGCTATATATGAATTCACTAGTTCACGCTCAAACTCTAGCTTTTGTAGTTTTAAGCTTTTCTCAACTATTTTTTTCACTCTCAATGCGAAGCAGGGAAAAATCTCTTTTCAAGCTTGGAGTATTCACAAACAAGTATTTATTGCTGTCAATTTTACTTGGTATGTGTGTTCAATTTCTAATAATTATAATTCCTTTCTTTGCTGACGTATTTAATGTATTTATTTTAAGCGCCAGAGATTGGTTACTAGTAATATGTATCTCTCTAATGCCATTTTTACTTAACGAAATATTTAAGTTGATTAAATACCATAAGTAGGTATAGGATAGTTATAATATTACATTTATTACATTATTCTAATGGTCGTTTTTATGAATATTGACAAACTTTTTTTATCTTTTCAATTATAGTTGAAACAAGCTAATATCTATAGTACAATCTATCATATAAAAGGGATTTAGGAGGTATTAAAATGATAATAAAATGTATAGATAACGATCTTTGTTCAACTTTAACTTTAAATAAGGAATATGTGGTTATAGAAGAAGCACCTGAATATTATGTAATTATTGATGATAAAAATGATGAAACAACTTGCAGAAAATCAAGATTTGAAATTATTGAAGATGGTGGTTTAACTAAGAAAGCTAAAGCTACTATTACTGAACTAACTTATCAATTAGAAAATGATTTTAAAGACATAAAACAATTTTCAATCAGAAAAAATTCAAAAGGTGAAATCAAAGAAATATCTGTAAAGTTTAAATATATCTAGAAAAAAGTTCTGCCAAGCGGCAGAACTTTTTTAATTCTCTAGGAACTTACATTTAAGCCAAATCTGTGGAGGAATTATTAAAAATGCAGATGCATAACAAAATCTCTGTATCCACAGTTACCCGCGATTTTATTCTTAACAATTCAAAACAAACTTTCTATTTACAATCAGCTTAAAAATTATACTAGTAAATTTACATTGTATTCTTCAAGCCAAATATTTACTTGAATTAAGAAAGCAAGTAATTGTGGTCCAGTCATTAGTTGTCCATACCATGGAGCTTTATATGATTCTCCTTTTGTGAGTATTATCTCTCTAACTACCTTTTCATCAATAATTTCATGAATTGGCGAAGACTTCTTATCTAAAATCTCAGTTATCATCTTACATACAATGTCTGTATAAACCGGATTATGTGTCTTAGGATAAGGGCTCTTCTTTCTGTATATAATATCATTTGGCAATATTCCTTCAAACGCTGCTCTTAATAATCCTTTTTCTCTACCTTTATATAATTTTACATCTGCTGGCAAATTAAAAGCATAATCAACTAATCTAATATCTGCAAATGGTACTCTTGCCTCTAGTCCATTATACATACTAGTTCTATCTTTTCTTGTAAGAAGCTGCACCATAAACCATTTTAAGTTTAAATATGATACTTCTCTCATCCTATAATCTCTCTTACTCTCTCCATCAAGATGAGGTACTTTACTTAAAGATTTTTTATATTGAGCTCTAACTAATTCTTCTAATGGCATATTTTTTAAGTTCCTATTAACTATAGCCTTTCTATCATTAACAAATCTTGACCATGGGAATGTATCTAAATAGAACATTTCATCCCTTGTAAACCAAGGATATCCCCCAAAGATTTCATCAGCACACTCTCCTGTAAGTCCAACTACAAAGTCTTTACGAATTTCTTTACAAAATAGAAGCATCGACGAATCAATATCTGCCATACCTGGTAAGTCCCTTGATATCACAGCATCTCTTAATGCATCTGCTAAATCTGAATGATTCAAAACTACTTTTCTATGATCACTATTGATAAATTTTGCCATTTCTTCTGACCAGTATTCATCAGATGTAGGTTGAAATAATGACGCTTTAAAATACTTTTCATTATCTTCATAATTTATAGCATAAGTAGTAAGCTTCTTTCCCTGTTTTCTAAATTCCTCAGCAGCTATTGCCGATATAATTGAAGAGTCTAGTCCTCCTGATAAGAATGTACAAACAGGTACATCTCCAACTAATTGTCTTTTTACTGCATCTATCAATAGTTCTCTTGCATGAACTATCGCCTCTTCTGGTGTTTCATGAAATTCTTTCGCTTCAACTGTCCAATATTCCCACTTTTTAATGTTTCCATCACCTGAAACTAATAAACAGTTGGCTGGCGCAATTTCTTTTATATTTTTAAATACTCCGCTTCCTGGTATTGTTGCAGGTCCAAGTCCAAATATTTCAGTTAGTCCTTCCATATCAATTTCTCTTTTAACTCTTGGATCTGCCAGAAGAGTTTTTATCTCCGAACCAAAAACAAGAGTATTGTCATGAACAGTATAGAATAATGGCTTAACCCCCATTTGATCTCTGGCTAAAAAAACTTCTCTTTTATCTTCATCAAAAACGCCAAATGCAAATATACCTATAAGCTTATTTACGCAGTCCTTCCCCCAACAAATATACGATGTAAGCAATACTTCAGTATCTGAATAAGAATCAAAAGTAAATCCTTTAGCCTTTAATTCTTTTCTTAAATCCTCAGTATTATATAGCTCACCATTATAAACTAATGTGTATTTCTTACCCTCAAATATTTTAGTCATAGGTTGCAATCCACCTTCTGGATCTACAACTATAAGCCTTCTATGGCCTAATAAAACATTTGGAGATATATAATATCCTTTTGCATCAGGTCCCCTCTTCTCCAAAGTCTTTATCATATTATTTAATATATCTTTATCTTGCACTATATTCTTTTTAAAATTTACTAATCCAGCAATTCCGCACATCCATTTCACCTTCTAATAGTATTGATACTATTAAAATATGCACCTTTGAAGAAAGTGCGACAGCACAATTAAGAACTTTACACTTCTGAAAAAAGTGCGATAGCACATTAAGATCTTTTTACTTTAAAAAAAGTGCGACAGCACATTAAGATCTTTACACATTTGAAAAAAGTACGCACAGTTAAAAAGAGCACGAAGTGCAATTAAGATCATTTCACAGTTAAAAAGAGTGCGAAGTAAAATTAGGAACTTATCAAGTACAGTTAAAAACTTTACGCACAAAAAGTGAAATAGCATTCAAAAAACTTCTCCATCTAATAATGCTATAAGGAATTATAAACTTATATATTTGATAAACATGAATACTATTTCTTATCTGTAACATACTAGATATGTATATTTAAATAGAGAGAGAAGGTAAAATAATTGAATGTTGCAAACAATTACCAAGCAAATATTGACTTAATTCATTCAAATTTAGTTGTAGATAAAAGTTTCGATATTGTTGAACGAAAATTTATTGTCGGGGGAAGAAGCTCTGTTTTATATTTTTTGAATGGTTTTATCAAAGATGCTATCATGGAGGAAATATTAAAATCTTTCTTTAAGATAACACCTGAAACAATGAATTCATACAAAACAATTGATGACTTTATCAATAATAAAGTTTCTCACGTATCTGTTAAAACCGAAACTGATTTAGACAAAATTTTAATCGCATTATTATCTGGTCAAACAATAATGTATGTTGATGGTTATGATTCATTTATTCTCTTAGACTTACGTACTTATCCAGGTTCAGATTCATCAAAACCCGAAAAGGAAAAAACTTTAAGAGGCGGAAGAGATGGTTTCATTGAAAAGTTAGTATTTAATGCTGGTTTTATTAGAAGAAGAATAAGAGATCCTAGATTAGTTTTTGACATACACCAAGTTGGGGATATCTCAAAAACAGATGTATGTATTGCATATATAGATGGAGTTGCAAATAAAAAAACTCTTGATTTAATCGTTAATAGCATATCAAAAGTAAGTATAAAAGCGTTAACGCTTTCTGACCAAAGTTTAGTTGATGTAATGTGCACAAAAAATTGGCTTAATCCATTTCCAAAGGTGCGATTTACAGAAAGACCTGATGTGGCCGCTGCACATATAGTTGAAGGAAAAATAATTATTATTGTGGATAATTCTCCAAACGTAATAATTCTCCCAACAGGAATTTTTGATTTTTTACAAGATGTAAATGATTATTATTTCCCATTATTCACTGGAAACTACTTAAGACTTGTTAGAAATTTCGTAATGTTAGCAACAATATTATTAACTCCAGTTTATTTGATGATTGTTAATGGTAATATTTTCATACCGAGTTATTTTGACTTCTTGAAACCGCAAGAGGAATTTGCTTTACCTCTGCTCGGACAATTCATGCTTTTGGAATTTGCTGTTGATATATTAAAACTGGCTGGTTTAAATACTCCAAGCCCACTTGGAAGTGCAATGTCTTTGATTGGTGGTTTAATCCTTGGTGATTATGCCGTAAAAACAGGCTGGTTTATTCCTCAGTCTATATTATATATGTCCATAGTTACTATAGGGGACTTTACTCAACCTAGTATAGAAATGAATTTTGCTTTAAAATTTGCAAGAATGATTTTACTTATACTCTGTGGTTTCTTTGGTTTCTGGGGATTTTTAGGCGGTATTATCTTCATTCTCATAGTTATGGCAAGTACAAAAACAATAGCTGGTGATAAATATTTTTATCCTTTAATACCATTTAACTGGAAGGCTCTTAAAAATTTATTATTCAGAACAAGAATATCAAACGATGTACAATAAGTCCTGTGAAGGAAAAAAGTGATAAGTTAACATAAAACTTATCACTTTTAATTTATAACTTTTCACTTGCCACTTTTAACTTGTCACTTATAGGAGTCTAGTTCCCTCTTTATCCTGTGTAATTAATTTCTCTCTCATTAGCCCGCCTAAGGTCATTTTAAAATAGTTTTTACTTGTATTAAACTCTCTCTTTATATCTTCAGGAGATGATTTATCGTTATAAGGCATAAATCCACCATTTTCTTTTAAATACTTAAGTATTGTTTCACTTAATTCACTTCTTGCCTCTAGCCTTTTCTTTCTAGTTGTAACTCCAATCGTCCCATCTTCATAAATCCTCTTAACTCTTCCTTTTATCTCTTGTCCAGGATATATGTACTCAAAATGCTCATTAGCTAATATTAAGCCTCTATATTCACCATCTATTGCAACATTTAAAGTCGCATTTTCATTTATTTCATAAACTATAGCATTTACTTCATCAGAAACTTTATATTTACCTTCTTCTGCCATATCTAAATAAGAGTGTATTCTAGTTGTTGCCGCTAACCTGTCAGTTTTATCTACATACATATAAAATAGGTACTTTTTTCCTTCTTTAAGCTTATAATTTTGTTCTTTTAATGGAACGAATAAATCTCTTTCAAGTCCAAAGTTTACGAACGCTCCAATATTATTTTGGCTTACAACTTCTAAATAACCAATTTCACCAACTGTTAAAAGTGGTTTTTTTAGAGTTGAAATCATCCTATCCTTTGAATCTCTATAAATGAATACTTCTAATTGGTCACCTTCTTTTATTTCATGTCCTTTCGCTGCGCTGTTTGGAAGTAATACCTCATCACCAAAATTATCTTCAAGATAATATCCAAAGTCTACTGTTTTACTTACTTTTAATTTACTATATTGCCCTACTGATATCATTTTTAATTTCCTCCATTAATCATAACAACTTAATCGTTGTTATCTTCTTTATTACTTTTCTTGAGTTTTCTATATATAGATAAGCTACGTGAAACTTGAATTTTCAGAACCATAACATCACTAATGAAACATTTCATATTATGACCCTTGTGGTTAAAAAAGCATAATTCTTATTTCTAGTTAGAATATATTTCATAGTGTAAACCTAGCTTATAATTAGTTTATCTATATCGTAGATAAAAACTTATATTTTTTCTTTACACAAAACATGTTAACTGTAATTTACTTGAAATCCTTACTCAGTTCCAAATAACTTACATATGATTTCTTAATTCCTTCAATTTCCTCTTCTGTTAACTTTCGCATCACTCTTGCTGGATTGCCAAGTATCAAAACGCCATCTTCAAATTCCTTATTTTGAGTTATTAAACTTCCTGCTCCTATAATTGTATTATTGCCTATTTTTGCTCCATTTAATATTATTGATCCCATACCGACCAAAACATTATTTTTAATGGTGCATCCATGAATTATTGCACCATGCCCGATAGTACACCCATCCCCGATAACTGCATTATATCCATAATCAACATGTACCACACAATTTTCTTGGATATTTGTATTTTCTCCTATAGCTATTGATGCTTCGTCACCTCTTATAACCGCACCAAACCATATATTTGCATTTCTTTTAATTGTTACATCGCCAATTATTACTGCCGTTTCTGCAATATATAATTCACCATCTAAATTGGGTTCTTTACCTTTAAAACTTCTTATCAATAATTACCACCTCATCAAATACTAAAGTTATTTTATCATTACTTTTATGTTATTGTCATTATTTTAATAACTTATTTAATAATATATACTATAAATAATTTTTAGAGGTAATAATTTTGGGCAAAAAAAAATCACCTAAAAATAAGATTAATATAGATGATATGAATTTTTACTATGGAATTCCTCATGCTCATTGTAACTTTTCCACTGGACATGGAACTCCAATCGAAGCATTTGATTATGCACGGCATAATAGCCTTAATTTTCTTATTTTAACTGATCACAATAATCATTTAACCAAAACAATAAAGATAAAAGGATCTGAGCTAAGTAGATGGGATGCGCTAAAATATTTGACAGCTCGTTATAATAAAAAACATGAAAACTTTTTAGCTGTGGTAGGCTTTGAGAGTAAAACCAATCCATTCGGAGATATTAATGTAGTAAATCCAAATAGGTTTTTTACTGGAACAGTAAATAATATGCAATTACTAGTTTTATGGATGCTTAATAATCCTAATGCACTGATTTCAATTAACCACCCTCACAAAACAATAACGTATTTAGAATATAACTCCATTTTAAATAAATTAATAACTTCAATAGAAGTCGGGAATGGATCTTATCCAAACAAATACTTAAGATATGAAAAATATTATTACCATTTACTCGATAAAAAATGGAAATTAGGCGCAATAAATGGTCAAGATAATCATAGATTAAACTTTGGTGACGATGAAAATTTAACATGTATAATTGCAGAAGAACTCACGACTCAATCTCTAGTGGATGCTTTTAGAAAACGTCGAACTTATTCAACAGAGTCTAGAACTTTAATTATGTACTTTACAATAAATAATGAATTTATGGGCGATATAATACCTATGGAAGATGAGAATTTACAATTTTCAATTTTTGCTCATGATCCTATTCATAAAATATTAGAAATTGATATAATATCTGCCGGTGGAACTATAGTAAAAAAGGTATCTAACTTAAATTTAAATAAGGTAAAATACTTATACTCTCATGAAGCCCTTAAAACCGAATTGTGGTATGTAATAAAGATAACATTGGATAATAATAAAATTGCTATTAGTTCTCCCATTTTTAGAGGCCAAGAATAATATTGTTTATATACTTAAATATATATATTCTAAAAAGCTTAATTCATCAGAGTTTGTCTTGAACAATCAGATAATGCAAGTCAGATAATTTTATAGAGAATGAATTACATCATTTAGAATTTATATATCTTTGAAAAGCTAATTCATATAAAAAGAAATAGAATATATAATTTCAAAACATTTACATTGTCATAAATCATACATTCTATTTCTTTTCTATGTTTCTATTTATTTTTCTTAACTCTATTTGGTTTAGCTTTTGGCTTAATCACTATTTGCTTTTCTTTTTTCTTAATTCCGCCTCTTTGTGTAATATCCATGAACCATAAGAAAAATAGAACAGCAAAAATAGATAATCCACTTGAAATATAAGTATTTGATGCACCTACGAATATTTGGGCCGCAAATAATACTGCAGCTATCGCTAAAGGTATCCACTTATTTATACGCACTTTACCAAATATAAATTTTTTGCATAGTGCATAAGCTACAAATATAACAAGAAGCATTAATACAAATAAAATAATTGATGTTAAAAGATTCATCTATTCACATATCCTCCTATAAAAAAGTCTATATGCTTAATGATAATTTATATATAAACTATTATCAAGCATTCCTTTTAATTGGTGTTGCTTTCATCAGTATACATTATAATCAAAAAGTAATAAATTTTATTAAAATATCAATATTATAATTTTTTTTTAACAAATTTATAGTTTTATCTTTAATTATTCATGTATATTTGATAAAATAGAAAAAGTACATGATATAAAAGATATGAGGTGATATAATGAATTTAATTTCAAATAATCATTTAGATGAATTAGATTTACAAATACTTGACTTGTTAATAAAAGATTGTAGAACTCCTTACTTAGAAATTGCCAGAATATGCCATGTAAGTGGTGGTACTATCCATGTAAGAATGAAAAAAATGGAGGATCTAGGAATAATAAAAGGTTCTAGAATAATCTTAAATCTTCCTAAATTAGGATACGACGTATGCTGTTTTGTAGGTATTTATGTTGATAAAACATCCTCTTTTAACTACGTATTTGATGAAATGTCAAACATAAAAGAAGTGGTTGAGTTGCATTTAACTACTGGTGATTATTCCATGTTTGCTAAAGTTGTATGTGCTAATATTTTAGACTTACAAAACGTTTTACTTAATAAGATAAATAACATTGATGGAATACAAAGAACCGATACATTTGTTTCCCTATCTCAACCTATAGATAGAAACATATCATTAGAATAATTATAGAAAATAGAATAAAAACACATTTTTATATACATACTAAATGTATATTATAATAAGGAGTGTGTTTTTTATGAAAATTTTAAATTCAATTTCACTTGCCCTTGTAATTATAGGCGGCATTAATTGGGGCTTAATAGGTTTTTTTAGATTTAACTTAGTAGATTTTCTTTTTGGAAGTTTTTCAATGCTATCTACAATAATTTATTGTTTAGTTGGAATTGCTAGTTTATATTCTATCTCTTTTTTCGTTCAAGAAAGATCTAGATTATAATTTGGCATAATAAATATTAATATTATAGTTGTTAAAATAAAAGTGACTTAAACGCTAATTCTATAGCTGCTAATCTCAATATAATATTTATTTATACTTAAGCCTTATACATAGTGATAAGAAATTTTTAATGTAAAATTAATATTTCTTTAGCTATGTTTTGATATATAATGGAATAAATTATTAATACTTATATTTTACTAGGAGGTTAGTATACATTTGCGTACAGTATTAAATTTTAATTTTTATAATTTAATATATTTTTTTGTATTTTATTCATTTGCTGGCTGGTGTCTCGAAGTCTTGTATTATTTTAAAAATGAACGTAGATTTGTTAATAGAGGATTTTTATATGGTCCCTTTTGTCCTATATATGGATTCGGTGTCTTATTTCTTGTAGTTTTTCTTGATAGCTACAAAAATAATATTTTCGCCTTATTCTTCTTAGCATGTTTCTTTACAACAGTCTTAGAATATATTACTGGTTTTGTATTAGAAAAAGCATTTAAGACAAAATGGTGGGATTACACTGATGATCCATTTAATATACATGGCCGTGTTTGTTTACTTTATTCTCTGCTCTGGGGAGTTGGTGAAGTGGGCATAATTAAGATAATACATCCTATAGTAGTAAACATAATCAATAATATTCCCAAAACACTTGGTGAGGTATTTATTTTCTTTATTATTATTTATTATCTTATTGATTTTGGTTTAACTATAGCTTCTTTAATGCAGCTTGAAAAAATGCTTTTCGCGTTTCAATTTGTGCCAGCTAATTTTTTATTTGATAAACCTAGTTCATTATTTAATTTTACAAAAGAAAAAGCTGCTGGTAGAATTAGACACTTTGAATCACTTTTTAGCAGATTAAAAATGAATTTATATAATAAGCAATCAAGACAAAACTTTTCACGCCTCTCTTATAAGCCTTTAAATATTTTTAAGGCTTTAAGAGATAAATTAAAAAGAGATTAAGGTAAATGCTTACCTTAATCTCTTAATATTTATTTCATATTTTTAATTTCATCGAATAATTCTATAGCTGCATTTCTTGGTCCATTTTTTTCTTGCCCTTTTACACCTAAGCAAGTTCTAATTTGTCCAACTTTTACTTGTCCATTTTCAAACATTGTTTTAAAGTATCTCTCTATAAGAATATTGGTTTCATCCTGCTTTTGTGCTGGACCAAATGGGTTTGCGAAGAACGATTCTACTAACCCCTTCTCAGTTGTTGTTCCCTTAGCCATTCTGGCACCTGCTTTAAATACTTTGATAGCCTCCTCTGGAGTCTTAAAGTAATCTAAATATTTTTCTCCTTCATTAACACCATCATAGTTATTAGCATAAAAGAAAAAGTCTATTGGATGTCCCTTTGATATTTCCTTATATGATGCCACTGGTACTACAAGTCTAGCGTTAACCTTATCAGGATTCATAAATATGCTTCTATCCATTTCTTTAAAGGCATATCCTTGATCTAAATCATCTAATCGTACAAATGCGCCAATCTCAGTTCCATATCCTTTGATTAATCCGTCCTCTATTTTAAAAGTTCCCATATCATCAAAAATAATAGTCATATCTGAAATATAATCTTCGCTTAAACTACGAAAAGCTTCTAAACTTTCAGATTTACCTGCTCCACTATCTCCCATGATAACAACATTAGCTTCATCTCCACTTTTTAAAATAATATTTACCATCGATCCATGTATTGGTAAATACCCTCTCTTTATCATTATTAAATTATATAATGTTAATGTCATTTTCTTTATATAACCAAAATAATCTATCTTTTCTGAATGATTCACATATCCTAGCATTATATCATTTTGAACATCATCAAAGAACACAGTTTTTAGATCCTCATCATTATCTTTAGCTCCATATACATAAATAATGTCTGGCTTTCTTCCCCTTGTTTCTTCGCTTCTCGCCATCTCAAATAGATTGCATAAAGTTATTCCATGTTCCATAAAATCTCTATGAAAATAAATAAAAGTAAGTAATCCACCTATTTTAGCTGGATAGCAAAACCAATGTTCTTTATTTATTTGTGCATACTTTAATGGATTATACTTTATCTCTGTAAACATTCCATCTCTTGTATTCTTTTTAGGATAAGTTATGAATGGTGTTTCTAAGAGTATATGATCAATAAATGGTATTTCCTCTAAAGCTTCATACCCATTTGGTCTTACCCATTCCATTTCATGAATCATTATACAGGCATTTCCACCAGCTGGTATTTGTCTATAGACTTTTGGCTGATATCCTGCAACATGCTGTTCAATTTTTCTGTACAAACTTAAAATTAATGTAGAAAAGTTAGCATTTGCTTCTGTAAAGCTAACTGCTGCAAGGCCCTGTTGAACCTTATATCTATGAACTATTGTATACCTTTCAAGTTTTCTCCAGAATAAGTAAAAATCTTCTATAAATACTATAAACTTATCCCTATCCTCTAATAATTTTGAATATGAATCACTAATTTCTATAATTTCCTCAACACTCATAACTATTAAATATTTTATTACTACAGTTAAATCTCTTCTAATATCTATAAGACTATCTGTATCCAATGTCTTACTTAAATATCTGTATGCTACTGAATTTTTCTTTTTAGCTCTTCTTAGATAAACTTCTAAAATTCGTCTAAATCCATCACTTTCTAGTATAGCCTCAGAACTATTACAGTACTTTGCTGTAAAGTTTATCATCACTTTGTCATTACTCATAGAAAATTCTTTTTTCATTTCCTGGCCCCCCATATGAATTTTTGCATATTTAAATATTGCATTTTTTATTTCAAATTCCACATATTGAAATAATTATATCATACTTTTTGCAATATTCAACCTCACTATTTTTCATTTTAAAGATTTTTCCACTTAATAATTAGTTAAATTGATAAGAAAATTTCCATACTAAACTCCAACAAATCGAATTATTTCCTTTCTATTTACTTTACTACAAAAAAGCATGACCAGCTCATTATATGAATATTATATTAGTTTTATATAAATTTGTTCGTATTTTCTCTGATTTTTTTATTTTTCTTTAGCTTATATTAGAATAACTTTTTTCACACTTTTCTTCCTAAAATGGTAAAATTATATTAAGAATATGTAACCAAGGAGTATAACTTTTTTATGAGCAATAATCAGTATACTATAAAAAAATATTTACTACTTTTTCTTGCAAGTCTAATATTCTCATTTTCTATAGCAAGTTGTAACCTTATAAAATCTGATTCAAATAGAAATAACAATGTTGATCCAAACAAAATGCTAATTCACTATATAGATGTAGGACAAGGTGATTGCATTCTTATTCAAGTAAATAATAAAAACCTTTTAATAGATTCCGGACCTAAATCTGATAGAAGAAAGCTTTTTAACTATTTATCTGAGCTAAATTTAGAAAAATTGGATTATGTAGTTGCAACTCATCCCCATGAAGATCATATTGGTAATATGGCTGATATAATAAAAACTTATAGCATAACAACTTTCTATGCCCCAAAAGTTGAATCTACTACAAAAAGCTTTGAAGACATGGTGGATGCTTTAAAAGATAAGAATTTAAAGATACATGTATTGAAAAGCAATAGTGACTCTATTGACTTAGGTAAAAATACTAAAGTAAATGTTTTCTCTCCTAATAAGGATTCTTATGATGACTTAAATAACTACTCTCCTGTAATAAAAATCCAATATGGTACCACTTCTTTTTTATTTACTGGTGATGCCGAAAAGGAAGTAGAAAAAGAAATTCTTAACAATAATGAGGATATCAGTGCAGATGTGCTTAAAGTCGGCCATCACGGTTCCTCAACTTCTACTAGCAAAGACTTTCTAAAAAAAGTTAATCCTTCAATAGCAGTTATATCTGTAGGCAAAGACAATGTATACAATCATCCTGATGCCATTACTACAAACCTGTTAGCTGAAAGCAATATAACAACCTATAGGACTGATAAAGATGGAACTATAGTCATTTATTCAGATGGCTCTAGCATATCCAAAAAATAAATTAATCTAAAAGGATGCTTAATAAATATATTAGAAGCATCCCTTCAGGTTTTTAACACATTAAAATAGACTCCAAAAATTTGGAGTCATTCAAAAATCAGAAATAAAATTTAATTATTTCTCAATTATTCATTTCTATTTTATTTATTTTCACAGTCATTAATTAGAATCATTATTCAATGAATTTTCTTGAATATTGTAATCTTCTTCTAGATCTTCTAAATCTTCAACTTCATCTTCAGCTATAGATTCTTCGATAATATCTTCATAAATATATTTTTTCCAATTTACATATATATAGTATAAATTTATAACATCCTGCTCATTATAAAGAAGAATTTTTTCTATTTTCTCTTCTGGCATTCTTTTAAAATAGCTTTTATCTTTCATAACTTTGTGAAAAGTTTTAGCTAGATTAGATCCGCTGATTACTTCCCCTTCCCTTATAATATCAAAAACTTTCTCTAATTTTTTAAGTCCAATAGACAATTTTTTATTTTTTTCATATTCTTTTTGGATATCAATCGAATCAAATTCTTCACTAAAATTATAATATATATTATTTTCTTTGAAAAGATAATTAATAACTGAAAAATCATTATTCCCTGAAAAAGTGATAATGGCCTTTTTTCCTTTTTGTTTCATCTTTATAAAATATTCTTTAGCGAGATATAGTATATGTGTCGCCTCATCTCTATCTTCAATCATGTATTGGGTTACTAGAATATTATTATTTTTCTTATCATACTCACATGCCCCAAATACTCCGATACACTTAGGCTTTTTATATACATAATGTTCTAAATCAAAGAAGATAATTTCTTCAGGTGTATATTCTTTATCTTGAGACTTCATCATAAATTCTTCATTACATTCTTCAACCTTCACCTTATTTTCACGAATAATCACAGTATCACTCTTTCCTATAAGAATTGTATATCCTCAATGTCCAAATTGTATATTACATCCTTTCTTTCAACAACAACATTCACTCTTTTTATTAAATCTCTATCTTTTAATACCTTTTGCAAAAGTTCCTTAGTTGGGTTCATACAATAAGGATGCTTTACATTTTTAAACATAGTATAATCGCCTGCTGTATCTCCATATGCATAACTATCGTTTAAATCTATACCATACTTTTTAACAAATTCATTTATCGCCTTTGATTTACTTTTACTATCCCACATTGGCGTAACTTGCCCCGTATATACATTTTTATCATCTATAATATACTTTGCACCTATATAATCTGTAAAGCCATATTTCTTGGCCATTTCTCCAACAAGCTCTGAAGGCGATCCAGATATTATAATTAGAGTATGATTATTAGCTTGATGCCACTTTATTCTATCCCTTGTAAAAGTATATACTCTATCACCCTTTTGTTCTACAACTTTCTTAGCTATATATTCCATTTGATATTTCTGTAATCCTTTAATTGATTCTATATATATATCAATCATTTTTAACAGATATTGATCATAATCACCTTGCCTCTTATCCCATTTCATAAAGTAAGGCCTTAAATCATTATACCATCTTTCTGAGCCTATAATTTCATATTTAACCATTTTCTTAAATACTTCTGTTATTAATCCTTCTCTGTATAAAGTTCCATCTAAATCAAAAAACGCACCTATATTTGACATTAACTCACATCCTTTTATACTTATTTATTATACTTTATTTTTTCATTTCAGAAAAGCTTATAAACTCTATCTGATTAATTTAAATATATTATAAATTGTATAAGTAAAAAACACTACCAAATATATTTATTATTGATAGTGTCCTTAAAGTTTATCCATACTTATTCTACAAAAGTTAGAATTTCATCTATATTCTTTCGAACTTTTTTTCTTATGTTATCATTTTCTGGATATCCAACAGCTACTACTAATCTAATTCTCTTTAACTTATTTATATTTAAAAGTTTCTTTAATTCTTTTTCATTAAACCATCCTAAAATACAAGTACCTAAATTTTGTTCTGTCGCCGCTAGACATATATGCTCAGTTGCAATACCAATATCAACAGATCTATAATCTTGCTGTTTAATTAATGCTCCAGCACGTGAAGTTAAATTCCCACCTTCCTCTACTACAATTATAAAAGCTGGACATTCTGTAGTAAATTTATTCATAACTGCATCCTGTAAGCATTCTGAAACCTTAGGCACTAACTCTTTATTACTTACAACTACAAAGCGCCATGGCTGGCTATTGCATGCTGATGGAGCTAATCTTGCAGCCTCAATGCATTTTACTAACTTTTCTTTTTCAACAGGTTTATTTAAATATTTTCTACAGCTTTGACGTTCATTTAATAAATCTAAAAATTCCTTCATAAAAACTCTCCTACATCCTTTATAATCTTTTATTATTCAATTTCTCCAAGGCTTTCTTTATTAACTAGCTCCGGATTTTTTTCTCTAAACTTATCAACTGTTTTCTCATAGTAGATTTTTATAGTTGCCATTGTAGGTGACCCCAAAAGCATCCCAAAAGGTCCGCAAAAACCGCCACCTATAGTAACTCCTAATATTATTCCTAAAGGACTGACTCCAACTCTTTTTCCTATAAGCTTAGGATCAAGATACCAGGCATCAAAAAGATGAATACAAAGTAAAAGTATAAATACCATAAAAGCCTTCATAGGTGAAACAAAAATCGCAACGCCTGCACCAACTAGTTCGCCAATGAGTGGTCCAAAATAAGGAATCATGTTAGTAATCCCCTCTATAAACGCTATTAGTGGTGCATATGGTTCTCCAACAATCAATAAACCTATAAGTGATATAATCCCTATTATTGCTGAATCAATTGCTTTTATCCCTATATAAACTCCTATCATTTTATTATAAGTTCTAACAAATGTAATTAACTTATTTCCATTTTTCTCTTTAAAAATCATATATGTTATAGTTCTAGCGCGTTTTAACAACTTTTCTTTATCCACCAAAACATAAATTGAAATCAAAATCCCAAAAATTACACTAACTAAATTTGATGTAAATGATAATGAGTACATAACAAAATTTTGTAGTAGTCCTATTGTTACACTTCCTATTTGACTTGATATTTCTTGTAGTTTATTTAAAAGTCCCGCTTGAACAATCAGTGTCTTTATTCTTTCATTTTGAAGAAGAGTATTGATCCACTTTTGTATAATTTCTACGTAAGCTGGCATTTCTTTAGTTATATTTAATATGCTGTCCACTATGCTTGGTATAGTGAAAAATAATATTATAATAACTAAAGCTATAATTATAAAATATGTAATCAATATTGATATTGCTCTCTTAGTTTTAAAATTATTCTCAAAAAAACTTACTATCGGATTTAATATATAAGCACAAATAATAGCATATATAAAAGGTGACATAATAGACAAAACTTTTCTACCTATATCAAAGAAAAAATCATAGTTATCTATAAGTTTATATCCAATTATACCTATTAGGGCAAATATTAATATATCCCTATACTTAATATTTCTATTTATAAACAATTCATTCCAAATCCTTTCTATACTTTTTTCAATTATTCCTCAATTATACCATATATGATTTTTTAAATCTTAAATATCCAAGTTCTAAAAAATTTTATTCATAAAAATATTTGCTTTAAATTGTTTCGGTATTTTGTAAAAAAATAGAGGATCGCTATAGAAAGCTTTCCTCTATTTCATAAAACCCATAATAAATTTAATTTTAAATAACTACATTTTTTCCACTACATCTATTCCAAGTAACTCTAATCCATTCTTTATTACTTGTAAAGTTGCTTTAACTAAGTTTAATCTTGTAGCTTTTAAATCTTCGTCTTCTAAGTTTAATACTGAATGTGCATTATAGAATTTATTAAATCCTTTTGCAACTTCAATTACATATCTTGTTAATATTGAAGGTTCTAACTTATCTAACGCTAAAGTTATTACACTATTGAAATTAGCTATACTCTTAACTAGCTCAAATTCTTCTTTTGACGATAGCTTACTGTAGTTAACAGTTCCAGCACATTCTTTACCTCTGTTTAGTATACTATTTCCTCTAGCATATGAATATTGAACGTATGGACCAGTTTCTCCATCAAATGATAATATTTCTTTCCAATCAAAAACAATATCTTTTTCTCTTGAGTTTTTAAGATAAGTAAAGATTACTGCTCCAACACCAATCTTCTTTGCAACTTCTTCTTTATTTTCAAGCTCTGGATTTTTTTCATTTATAACTTCCATTGTCTTCTCTACAGCTTCACGAAGTAAATCATCAAGTAAAACAATCGATCCATTTCTAGTTGAGAGTTTTCTATCTGCAAATTTAACTAACCCAAATCCTACATGAACGCAGTCTTTAGCCCATTCATGTCCTGCAAGTTCCAGTACTTTAAATACTTGCTTGAAGTGAAGTGCTTGTGGAGTTCCAACTACATAAACACATTTGTAGAAATCATAAGTTTTCTTTCTATACATGGCAGCTGCTAAATCTCTTGTAGCATATATTGATGCACCATCACCTTTAAGTACTATGCAAGGGGGCATATTATATTCTTCAAGCATTACAACTTGAGCTCCATTACTCTCTATAAGAAGACCCTTTTCTTTTAATTCATTAACAACAACATCCATTTTATCATTATAAAATGCTTCTCCAGCTAATGAATCAAATTTAACTCCTAAAATATCATAAACTCTTTCAAATTCCTTTAAACTTAACTCTCTAAATCTAGTCCATAGAGCCGTTGCTTTTTCATCACCAGTCTCTAGCGCTTTAAAGTTTGCTCTTGCTTCATCTTCTAATGACGAATCTTTTTCAGCTTCTTCATGGAATTTAACATATATTCTAAGTAATTCATCAATTGGAGCCTTTTCTAAGGCTTCTTCGTCTACCCATCTATCATATGCACTTATAAGC
>CAURJV010000052.1:0-37222 GCA_963524945.1 uncultured Clostridium sp. | reverse complement strand
TCACCATTAGCATCGATTATCGCTATAGCATTATATCTAGCATAATTCTTCTTTTCATAGAAGCTGATTGGTAACACTACCTTAAGCTCTTTAGCAATTTCTTTAAAATGATTTATTGCTTTATTTTGTGCTACTTCAGTAGCATATACGTAGTAATCAGACTTCTCTTTTTGACAAAAATATGGAGTTTCAAATAATTCTTGAAGTAGAATAATTTGAGCACCTTTTCCAGCTGCTTCTCTTACGAATTTTTCTGCTTTAGAAATATTTTCATCAATATTACAAGAACAGCTCATTTGTGTAGCTGCAACTTTAACTTTTCTCATGTTATCACCTCATCTTATTTTTCTATAGTACTTTTAGGTTTCTTGGAAATGGCATTTGTTGAGTTGTGCAATGTACATTACCGCCTTCTTTAATAACAGCCATTCCATCTACAGTTCTTATTCTTCTTTTTGGGAAAGTTAAACTTAATACCTTCTCAGCCATTTTGTCTGCTTCTGATGCATTTCCACCAAAAGTAGGTAAGATAATACCATCATTAACAAAATAAAAGTTTAGATAACTTAGAGTTAGCCTTTCTCCTTTGTATTCAGCTCTAGGTGGTTGATTAATTGGGATAATTTCAAACTTTCTGCCCTTTGCGTCTGTTGAATTCTTTAAAATTTCAATATTTTCTAAAGTGATTTTGTAATTTGCATCATTTGGATCATCACAAGTTTGAATAATTATTTTAGTAGGTTCAGCAAAGCAGGCTATATTATCAACATGGCCGTCAGTTTCATCACCATCTAGTCCGTTCTTAAGCCAAATAATTTTTTCTATGTTCAAGTATTGTTTTAAATATGTTTCAATTTGTTCTTTAGTAAGGTTGGGATTTCTGTTAGGATTTAGCAAACATTCTTCAGTAGTAATTAATGTCCCCTCACCATCAGTATGAAGAGAACCTCCTTCCATAATTAAAGGAGCATCAAATTTTTTAATATTGTAATGCTCTAAAATTTGTGGAGCTACTTTATCATCTAAATCCCATGGTGCATATTTTTCACCCCAGGCATTAAACTTCCAATTTACACCTGCTCTATTTCCTTCATCGTCAATTAGAAATGTAGGGCCATTATCTCTAAGCCATGCATCACTATGTTCAATAGGGAGTAGTTCTATATTAGACTCACTAAAAAGTTTTTTTACATTATCCAATTCATATGGATTAACAATTACTGAAACTGGTTCAAATGCAGCAATTGCTTGAATATATTCTGCATATCCAGCACAAACATCTGTATAGTTATCTGGATGACACATTGAATCTTTTACTGGCCAAGATATGAATGTACGCTCATGAGCAGTCCATTCAGCAGGCATTTTATAATTAAAATCTTTTGGATACATACAATACCTCTTTTTCATGCTTATATTTTATATTTTTAATACTATATATAGTATCTATCATATAATAAACTCCACATTGCATCAATGTCAAGGCCTGAATTATAGGAAGAATATAGATGGATTTTTAACGGTTACATTTTTAAAAATAAGGTATATTTTTTACCTAGTTTATGTTTTTATGAAAATTGTAGAAATATACATCTATAAACGTTATCATAGCTCTAATACAAAATATTACACTATTTTTATAAATTAAACGTATAATTCATTGTGCTAAAATTATAGTGGTTATTATAACCATGTTTCATAGAATAAAGTATGGAGTGATTATTATGAGCTATATTCAAAAAGGTACACGTGAATTTCGCCATGCTAGTATTGCTTTATTTGCTGGCGGTTTTAATACATTTGCGATTTTATATTGTACACAACCATTAATGCCTTATTTGTCTAAGGAATTTGGTATATCACCTACAATGGCGAGTTTGTCACTGTCTGTTACAACATGTACATTGGCTGTTAGTATGTTGATTTTTGGTTCATTGTCAGAGGTACTTGGGAGAAAGCCAATTATGTGTTTTTCTCTTTTTGCATCATCAATACTAGCGGTATTGACGGCTATTGTTCCTAATTTTAACAGTATGCTAGTAATACGATGTTTGCAAGGATTTGTCTTAGCGGGATTACCTGCAATAGCTATGGCTTATATTAGTGAGGAAATTGACAAATCAAGTTTAGGATTAGTAATGGGATTATATATAAGTGGTAATTCTATAGGCGGAATGAGCGGACGTATTATTATAGGGGTAATTAATGATTTTTTTAACTGGAGATTAGCGTTAGCAGTTATAGGTGTTTTAGGACTTATTTCAAGTTTTTTGTTTTGGAGAAAGCTGCCTTTATCAAAGCATTTCGAGGCTAGATCCTTTGAAATTAAAAATTTAATTAAATCAAGTTTTAATCATTTAAAGAATCCTAATCTTCTTTGCTTATATTGTATTGGATTTTTAATTATGGGAAGTTTTGTTTCGTTATATAATTTTATAGGTTTTCAATTAATTGAACGACCATACGATTTGAGCCAAACATTAGTGAGCTTTATTTTTGTAATATATATAGTAGGAACATTTAGTTCAACATTTATGGGACGTCTAGCAGATAAACATGGACAATATATAATGTTATGCATTTCAATTTTTATAATGTTATTTGGGATAAGCATTACATTAAATGTAAGTCTTTTGCTAAAGATTATTGGAATAGCTCTTTTAACATTTGGTTTTTTTGCAGGACACTCAATAATTAGTAGTTGGATTGGCAAAATAGCAACTCATGATAAGGCTCAGGCGTCATCTCTTTATTTATTATTTTATTATGTTGGTTCAAGCGTTGGTGGAACTGCTGGAGGAACGTTTTGGTCTTTATACGGATGGGAAGGCGTTGTTATCATGATATCATGCTTTTTAGCAGTTGCATTTTTTATTCTAATTGGCTTATCATCAGTTTTAAAACTTATTAAGATAGAAAATCATGGATAGAACCTCGTTTATTTGCAAGAAATCAAAAAGCCAATGCTTAATGTTATTAAGCATTGGCTTTAAATCTCTAAAATAAGATCCAAAATATCGGTACTCTAATTTTGACGCCTATCTCTCGATAGGTGGGTGTTTTCACAGATGCCTCAATCGCTTTTAAAACCGTAAAAGGATTCACTCAAAAGTACATTTCATCATCTAAATATTAAACTCCCGAATTTAATTTGTAGGTTCAAAATAAGAGCTTAACGAATATCTCAGAATTAATAATCAAGGAAACGTGCACTCATTGTTGACAATTAACATACTTGCGCTACCAATATAGTTAGCTCAAACTAGGTTTATCCACGGCACTCAGAAGTTATCATTTACCGCTGCTTCCTTCCAGATCTGACGGAATTCACGAGTTTCTGCTGCATGGGACCAGATTCTCAACACCACTTGTATTACACGACCAAATAGATTAAAGCCTATAATGAGAATTCAATCCTGCTATAGCGGATTGCAGGTTACAGGGCACCGCTAGCTCCCCATCTAGCACGAAAATTACTTATAATGACAAGCATTTTCTTGCCGTGAAATAATAATAACATCTTTAAAGCTTATATTCAAGAGACATTTCTGTGGGAATTTAAGTGCATATTTGATAATTTTTCAGTATTTGAAAAAATATTCTTCTAAAAAGTTGTATGATTAGTTAGGAATAAATTATCGTAACTTGTTGAACAATAATAACAAATATGTTCATATAACTTGAGTAAGGAGTACTATTTATGAGTATTAAAAATGTTCAGCGTCAAGAAATAGAAAAAGTTTATGGTAAAATAAGTCCATTTGAATTCAAGAATGAATTAATAAATTTAGCTGAGGGGCAAAGAAAAAAGAGCGCCCGTACGTTATTAAATGCAGGAAGAGGTAATCCTAACTGGACTGCTGCAACACCTAGGGAAGCTTTTTTTACTTTTGGAATTTTTGCAGTAGAAGAAACAAGAAGAGTTTGGAATGATGGCGATTTAGCTGGTATGCCTAAAAAAGAGGGGATAGCTGAAAGATTTTATGATTTTTTAGACAAAAATAAAGAGATGCCAGGAATAGAGCTTCTAAGAAGAATAAGCGATTATGGTATTAAAAATCAAGGTTTTGATGCAGACTCATGGATATTTGAGCTCACAGACTCTATTATAGGAGATAATTATCCAGTGCCAGATAGGATGCTAATACATATTGAAAAAATTGTTCATGAGTATCTTGTCGCAGAGCTTTGTTATAATAAACCACCTGTAGGAAGATTTAATATTTTTGCTGTTGAGGGAGCAACAGCAGCAATGTGCTATATATTCGATAGCTTAATTGCAAACGAATTGTTGGCTCCTGGAGATAAAATAGGACTAATGGTTCCAGTTTTTACGCCTTATTTAGAAATACCACATTTGCCACGTTATAACTTTGAAATTGTACATATTGAAGCGACAGAATTGACTGGGGATGGAACTCATACTTGGCAGTACCCAGAATCAGAGCTTAATAAGCTTAAAGATTCTAGTATTAAAGCTCTATTTGTTGTTAATCCAAGCAATCCGCCTTCAGTAGCAATTAAACCAGAGAGCGTTAAGCAGTTAATAGATATAGTAGAAAATTATAACCCTAATTTAATGATTATTTCAGATGATGTTTACAGCACTTTTGTAAATAATTATAGATCTCTAATGGCAGACTTGCCATATAATACGATAGGTGTTTATTCTTTTTCAAAATATTTTGGAGTAACTGGATGGAGACTTGGAACAATATCACTTTATTCAGAGAATGTCTTTGATAAATTATTAAAGAATTTACCGGAAGATAAAAAGGTTGAGTTAAGGCAGCGGTATGGAGATCTTTCAACGACTCCAGATGATATAAAATTTATAGATAGAATTGTAGCAGACAGCCGACAAGTAGCTCTTAATCACACGGCAGGATTATCAACTCCACAGCAAGTCCAAATGGCCTTCTTTTGTACGTTTGCTCTATTAGACGAAGAAAACATATATAAAAAACAAACCAAAGATATTTGCAAACGAAGACAAAAACTTTTGTTTAATGGTCTCGGATTAGATTTAAGAGAAGATCCGTATGATGCTGCATATTATACAGAATTTGATTTATTAGAATGGGCTACTTGCTATTATGGAAGTGAATTTGGTGAGTATCTTCAAATTAACTATAAGCCGGTAGATATTTTATATAAATTAGCTGAGGAATCAGCTATAGTTCTATTAAGTGGTGGAGGTTTTAAAGGACCAGAGTGGTCAATTAGAATATCTCTGGCTAATCTTAATGATGATGCATATTCAAGGATTGGAGAGGCACTTCATAAAATTTTAGATGAATATGTTAATTCATGGAGAAATCAAGGAAATAAGTAATAAAAAGCTAAAAAGATAACTAGTATTAATTTAGTTATCTTTTTAGCTTTATTACTGTTTCTTTAATTCAAAAAGTGCTCCACCTAATAAAGCATAGACTTTTTCATTATCTGTAATAAAAAGAGTTGCAGAATGAGTTGTTTTTTCAGGCTCAGTTATTTTTATATATTTAATTTTATCACCTGAAATACCAAGATTTTTGAAAGTATCATTATAAGTGTTATAAAATTCTGTAGCTGTAATTGTTCCTTCATTAATAGTTGGATCAGATACAGCTCCGTAAATTGAGGAAATCTTATCCTTCTCTATAGTAAATTTTTGACCTATACATAGAGAAAGAGTAGACTCACTTAAAGTAGTTTTTATATTGGAAGGTATATGCTTTTCAATAGTCCAAGTACCATATAGACTTTCATAATATGAAGAGTCTTGGCCTTCATTATTTGATAAATCACTATTGCCATTGGGTGGATTGCTATTGGAATATCTGAAAAAAGAAAAAGCAGATATGATTACTATAAACAATATTATTACTAATATATATAAGCTTTTTGATTTAGAGTTTTTCATTTTTGTGATCCTCCTTACGATATTTTATTATATAGTCTTTTTCACATTAAAAAAATAATTCTAATTTATTGATAAAAATAAATTAAATTTCTAATTTATTTTTGTAAAGAGGATACAACCTACTGCTTAGAACATTCAGCGATATTTTCATAGCTTTTCGGAATCAAAATATATATGATTTCGATAAGTTATCACATAAATCTAGTTTCAAAGTTGTTTATCTATATCTAAGCAGTTAAAGATTAATTTACCAAGAAAATTGTATACTATAAATGCATCTTTTTTAAACAATCTTCTAGCCATTCTATGTATGATTTTTCCCTCATGATGGCCCCGTTCAATATTATATAGCCCCCGAAATCTGAAGAGGATACTGTTAAAATGTCTTTTGTCTTTAAAAGCTCATCCATTGAATTTTCAAGGTATTCCAATCTTTCAATGTGTTTGCTTAGTGTATTTTTAAACTGCTTTATTAAAGTATCGTGATCCATCTCATCACAAAAATAAGCTTTAAGTTTAAAAATATCCTTTGGGGTTGGCTCTAAAGGATCGTCTTTTGAAAGCCATTTCTGCAATGACTTACGCCCTTTTTCAGTTATAGTATATAACTTTTTTTCTAACTTTTCTCCTTGTATAACAGTCTCGTATGAAATTAACCCCTCATCGGTTAATTTTTTTAATTCGGGGTATATTTGACTATGCTTAGCATACCAAAATTCAACTAAACCAGAATTAAATTCTTTTGTTATATCATATCCGGTTAAAGGATTTCTATTAATAAGTCCTAAAATAGCATATTTTAAAGTTCTCATACATGCACCTCTAATATTTCTGTAGCTTATTTGCTTGAGTTTATCCAATGACAATTTTAGCATAGTAAAATATAAAGTGAAATAGAAAAATATTAACTGTTAAACATGTCAATATTGACATGTTTATTTTTTCAGTATTATAATATAGTTGAATAAGGAAATTAATGTAATCAGATAATTAAACGTTTAAATATTATAGGAGGAAATTTATGAATAAGTATAAAAAGCTATTTGAACCTATTAAAATTGGTAAATGTGAGATAAAAAATCGTTTTGCATTAGCGCCAATGGGACCACTTGGACTAGCTGATAGCGAAGGTGGATTTAATCAAAGGGGAATTGACTACTATACTGAAAGAGCTAAAGGTGGTACAGGCTTAATTATCACTGGAGTTACTTTTGTAGATAATGAAGTAGAAGAACATGGTATGCCAAGTACTCCATGTCCTACACATAATCCAGTACATTTTGTTAGAACAAGCAAAGAAATGACTGAAAGGATACATGCATATAATGCAAAAGTATTTTTACAAATGTCAGGTGGATTTGGTAGAGTTACTATTCCTACTAATCTTGGAGAATATCCACCAGTTGCACCATCAGCAATTCAACATAGATGGCTTGATAAAATATGTCGTGAACTTACAATAGATGAAATTAAATCTATAGTTAAAAAATTTGGAGATGGGGCTTATAATGCAAAGAGAGCAGGATTTGATGGAGTGCAAATTCATGCTGTACATGAAGGTTATTTAATAGATCAATTTGCTATTTCATTATTTAATCATAGAACTGATGAATATGGTGGAAGCCTAGAAAATAGACTTAGATTTGCACGTGAAATAGTAGAAGAAATTAAAGATAGATGTGGAGATGATTTTCCTGTAACTCTTAGATATTCTCCAAAGAGTTTTATTAAAGATTTAAGAGATGGAGCACTTCCAGGAGAAGAATTTATTGAAAAAGGAAGAGATTTAGAAGAAGGTATTGAAGCTGCTAAGTTACTTGTGTCGTATGGATATGATTCATTAGATACAGATGTTGGATCTTATGATTCATGGTGGTGGAGTCACCCACCAATGTATCAAGAAAAGGGGTTATACAGACCATATGCTAAATTGATGAAAGAAACTGTTGATGTTCCAGTAATATGTGCTGGAAGAATGGACAATCCTGATATGGCTCTAGAGGCAATTGAAAATGGAACTTGTGATATTGTGAGTCTTGGAAGGCCACTTCTTGCAGATCCTGATTATGTAAATAAATTAAGGGCAAATAAGTGTAATTCAATTAGACCTTGTATATCATGTCAAGAAGGATGTATGGGACGTCTTCAAAATTATGCTATGCTTAACTGTGCAGTAAATCCACAAGCATGTAAAGAAAAGGACAATGCATTAACTCCTATATTAGGAAAGAAAAAAGTACTTATAGTTGGTGGCGGAGTTGCAGGTTGTGAAGCTGCAAGAGTTTTAGCTCTTAGAGGGCATGAACCAGTACTTTATGAAAAGACTGATAGATTAGGTGGAAATCTTATACCAGGAGGTTCGCCAGACTTTAAAGAAGATGATATTGCATTAGCGAACTGGTATGCAAACACATTGAAGGAACTAAATGTGGAAGTTAATTTAAATAGTGAAATTACAAAAGAACAAATACTAAGTTATAAGTTAGATTCTGTGATAATAGCAACAGGATCTACTCCTAAAGTATTTTCATTGGGAGATGATGAGAAAGTATTTACAGCAGCAGATGTATTATTAGGAAAGAAAGAGTCAGGTAATAATACTGTAGTAGTTGGTGGTGGATTAGTTGGCTGTGAATTAGCGCTTGATCTAGCTAAGAAGGGTAAGAAAGTTACTATAGTAGAAGCATTGCATAAGATTCTTGCACTAAATGGTCCTTTGTGTTCTGCAAATAGTGAAATGCTTGAAAGATTAATACCATTTAACGGTATTGAAGTAAAAGTAAATTCAAAAGTTAAAGCTTATAAGGATGGAAATCTTGAGATAGAAACAGAAAACGGAGTAGAAAAAATTAAATGTGATTCAGTAATACTTTCAGTAGGCTATAAAGAAGAAAATTCTTTATATAGAGAATTGGAATTTGAGATTCCAGAAATCTATCTTTTGGGAGATGCACGTAAGGTTTCAAATATTATGTATGCTATCTGGGATGCATATGAAGTCGCAAATCATATATAATTGACCTAATGTCAGTAAAGTGTCATATAAGCTATTTATATAGCACTTTATATTTTAGAAGGTTTTTTATATAGTATTTCAGGAGTAAATTTTATTTACAAAATTAATATTGTAAGATATGTATAGGAATTATAAAAAGACAGTGAATTTGTATTTATAAATTTACTGTCTTTTTTAGTATAGAATGTAAAAATAAAAAGTGATATTATAATGATATTGGAACTGATTTACAATATTAGAAGGTTAGTTTCTTAGTAAGAAAGGAATATTGAGAATGGGAAATTTACTAAAAAGAAAAAAGAATATATCAATTAAAACTAAGTTTATAACAAGTGGATTACTACTTGGATTCAGCATCCTTTTATTTGCAATGGCACGATATATATATGGATTTTCAAATTTCTATTACAAGTATATTTATTTAACATTGGTAAACACGCTTTCAAGATGTTTGTCATTAATACCATTTTCAGTATACGAAATAATATTATATGCTTTCCTTATATATATTCTTGTAAGAATAGTAAATTATACATATTTACTTTTTTCAAAACAACTTTCATTAAAAAAAATGATAATACGAGTAACTTCAAATGTGCTTATATATATATCAGCATTTGTATTTTTAAATATAATGACTCTAGGGATAAACTCATTCAGATCAAATTTTGTTGAATTAACTGGATTAAAAGTGCAGGATAATTCAGAAGAAAAATTAGTAGAACTTTGTGATTATCTAAAAGTTAGACTAAATGAGTTAGATGGAAAGATAAAAAGGGATGAAAATGGACTATTAAAGCTAGATTATGATGCAAGAAAAGAAGGAATAATCAGTATGGAACGTATAGGAGAGATTTATCCGTCTTTGCAAGGTTTTTATCCAAATCCAAAGCCAGTTGTTTTTTCAAAACTTATGTCATATCAATTGTTGGAGGGAGAAACAACTTTTACCCTTGAAGCTAATTATAATAATGATATGCCCAGATGGAATGTTCCAAGTACAATTTGTCATGAATTGAGCCATGTAAGAGGTTTTAATAGTGAAGATGAGGCAAATTATATAAGTTTTCTAGCATGCGCTAACTCTAAAAATTATGAATACCAATATAGTGGATACCTTATGGCGTATTCTTACTGTATGAATGACTTATATTATTTCAATCAAGAGGCCTTTAAAAGAATAAATAATGAGCTTTCAGATAATGTAAAATTAGAATTAAAAAATGATTCACTATACTGGAACAATTACAGAGGTAAAATATCAAAGCTGTATGATAATGTATATGATAAGATACTAAAAGCTGGTGGCCAGACAGAAGGAATTAAAAGTTATAACGCTGTCGTGAAACTACTAATATCAGGATATAAAGTACAATTTTAATAAAAAATGACCAAGGAGATAAACTTTCCTTTGGTCATTTATTTTTTTGCTTTTTTTCTTTTTCTTTGCCATTACCGTTACCATTGCCATTATTATTAGTGCTATTATTTTTTCTCGTTTCTGGTGTAGGTTGAGTAACTTTTTGTCCTTGGCTTATAATCAAATCTATCTTTCCACTTTTTTCATAAGATGTACCAACAGTAGGAGATTGACTTATAACTAGGCCGCTTGATACATTATCGCTGTATTCATAACTGATATTCCCAAGTAAAAATTCATTATTATTTATAATAGATTCAGCAGTATCTTGAGATTTTCCAACTAATAGTGGTACTTGCCTTTTTTCACTTGGTTGCAATTTGTCATTATTCTCTTTACTAGTGGTTCCTAAAGTATTTTCTTCAATGCTGCTATTTATAGGAGGGTCCTTGTATCCTGTATTTTTAGATAATCCTCCATAGAAATACTTACCTAAGGCAAAGGCAGCAATGCAAAAAGCAATCAGCCCAATTGGTAAAATAAATTTTTTGGATTTACTTTTTAGGTTGTTTATATGTAAATTATTAGTGACGCTCTTTAATAGCACAGTTTCTTGTATTGGCTCTTTGCTCATAACCACAGTGGGATCAATTTCTTTATGGGTATCAATCATGACAGTTGAATCATCTATTAATGTGCTATTAAAGTCTATTTTAAAGTTAGGATTTTCTTTTAGTGAACTTAAAACATTAGCAAATTCTTTGGCTGATTTAAATCTATCAGCTGGATTTTTTTCTAAGGCTTTTAGAATTACTAAATTAATGTTCTCAGGTATATCTGTAATAAAATTCTTTGGCGGAATAACAGGTTCTTGTATATGCATAATTGCTACTGAAATAGATGTCTTTCCATTAAAAGGAACATTTCCAGTAATCATTTCATACATGACAATACCAAGAGCATAGATGTCAGTTCTGAAATCAACATATCCTCCTTTAGCTTGTTCTGGTGAAAAGTAGTGTACTGAGCCTATAATTTTATTTGAATTTGTTATTGTTGAAGAATTTGGAAGTTTTGCAATTCCGAAGTCTGTTAATTTTGCAATGTTATCATCTGAAATTAAAATATTATCACACTTTATATCTCTATGAATTATATTATTTTTATGAGCGTATATTAAAGCTTCAGCCATTTGTAAAGATATATTTAAGGTAGTATCAGAGCTGAGTCGTACACTATCCTTTAATACTTGTTTTAATGTTTTACCATTAATATATTCCATAACAATAAAATTAATATTATTCTCTGAGCCAATATCATAAATATTTACTATATTTGGATGGGAGAAACTTGCAATTGAATTTGCCTCCCTCTTAAATCTGAGAATAAATTCTTCATTATTGCTTAATTCTGATTTTAATATTTTTACAGCTACAAATCTATTTAATAAATGGCATTTTGCTTTATAGACAATTCCCATGCCACCTTCACCTATTTTTTCAAGCAACTCATACCTGTTTATAAGTAATGTTCCAATCATATATGTCCCCCTAAAACAGTTGTATATATATTATATCATAACTAATTTTATATTTGTTTTCAAATAATAGCAAAGAAAAAAGAAGGTTATTACAGGAAATATCATTCTTTTTTGAATTGATGATTTTATTTTATAGGAAAAAATGTCGTTTTCTTTCACATAAATATTTATTATAGAATATATTATAAACATAGGAAGCGCATTAAATATTTTCATTGATAATTCGTTATTAATAAAACATTGCATATATGCAATAAAAGCGTCTTAAAATACTCATTTGATTTTGGAGAACATATATCAACTTATACTTTATGTTGAAGATATATTTTAATGATATATGTAACTATAAAAATTTAAAATGACCAAATCAATATAAGTAACTTTTATTTCATTTTGAGTTTATATGCAAGGAGTTGTATAGAATGGAAAGATATGAGAATAAGTGTAAGTGTACTAAGCATGACTGCGAATTATGTAGTACAATCAAGTCAAAACCAATTAACTTGGAAAAGCATGGTGCAAAATTAGTAACTGTAAAGATAAAAGTAAATAATGTTTGCTTAGGCAAAAAAGTAGCTATTGCAGCTATTTTATATGATGATTGTGATAGAATACTTGCGTTCAAAGGATTTGTAACAATGGCACAGGAAGATCCTTGTGATCGTGATGCATGCGGAACTATCGAACGTAAAATAGTCTTCGTAATTCCAGATCATGAAGAATGTGACCCAGAAAGATTGAGAGTCCGTACTATAGGCAATTATATATATCCATGTGAACCCAATAAATAGGTAATTATAAAAAGCAATTGCAGGATAAGTAAATAAAAGCAACCTGCAATTGCTTTTTATTGCAAAGGATTTTAAAAAGATATTTTGATATTCAAGATTTAGGAATAATAGTTTAAACATATTGAAAAAATACCATTGAGTTTAATTATAATAGGAGATGTTTTTTATGAAAATAGAAGGTTACTTTAGTGGTATAAAAGCAGCTAATCAAGCAGTAGAAGCATTAAATAAAATAGGTATAAAAGATGCGGTTGCAGATATAAATGATCACTATACAAATGATAACCCTGGACAAAACAGGCCAGGCACTGAAAGTAGCACAAACAGTTTGGCTAATTTAATACTATCTAACGATAATCCCACAGTTGATCCAGGTTATGGACCAATGGCAGCTGCAAATCCAATGGTAAGCGGTATGGGCGGTTTTGAAGAAATAGCTGATGTAAATTATAAGGTGATTGTAAATACAGATGAAAATAATGCCGAAAGGGCAAAACAAATCATAGCTAAAGCTGGTGGAGAGTTAGATGACCCTAATTTTATAGTTCCTGGTGGATTAGAGAATATAGGGATGGATGATCTGCTTACTAATATGATAAACGAAATGAATAACACTACACGTTAATTAATGTAATATCTTAAATTTAGTTTAGCAATAAGGTTTCAATTTGTATATGTTAAAACAATAAATTTGTATTTAAGGCTCTAGTAAGTTAAGGGTTAAATGAGAGAAAAATTTAGAAATTTAGCTGTAATATATAGTTATATTTTTATGTGTTTTATTGGCATATTTCTCTTGACTTAGAGTTGCCTCGAAGGCGTATTATATTATTATACAATAATAGATTATTAAAGAAATTCATACTAAACTAAAATTAAGGAAGTGTATTAATAATGAAGAATTTTGAATTTTATGCTCCTACGAAAGTGATTTTTGGAAAGGATTCAGAAACACAGATTGGTACTATTATAAAGAATCAAAATTGTAAAAAGGTGTTAGTTCATTTTGGTGGAAGCAGTGCAAAAAAGTCTGGGCTTCTGGATAAAATTTTTGAATCTTTAAAGAAAGCTGAAATCGATTATGTCAGCTTAGGTGGAGTAGTACCAAATCCTAGACTTTCAAAAGTATATGAAGGAATTAACTTATGCAAAAAGGAAAAGGTTGATTTTATATTAGCTGTTGGCGGAGGCAGTGTTATTGATTCAGCAAAAGCAATAGGATATGGTATAGCTAATGATTGTGATGTATGGGATATATATAGCAAAAAAGTTATTCCAACTGGCTGCTTACCTATTGGGGCAGTTTTAACTATTGCAGCTGCAGGAAGTGAAATGAGCAATTCATCAGTTATTACAAATGAAGAAGGATGGCTGAAAAGAGGGTGTAATTCTGAGTATGCACGCTGTAAGTTTGCAATTATGAATCCTGAACTTACTTATACATTACCTAAATATCAAACTGCCAGTGGAGCTACTGATATATTGATGCATACTATGGAACGTTATTTTACGAAAGAACAAAGTATGGAGATAACAGATAGAATTAGCGAAGGATTAATGAGGACAGTAATTCACAATGCAAAGATATTAATGAAAAATCCAACAGATTATAATGCTCGTGCGGAAGTAATGTGGTCAGGAAGCCTTTCACATAACGATTTAACTGGATGTGGTTCTGTCGGAGATTGGTCATGTCATCAATTAGAACATGAACTTGGAGGTATGTTTGATGTTGCCCATGGAGCTGGTTTGGCAGCTGTTTGGGGAAGTTGGGCTAGGTATGTGTACAAGAGTAATATAAACCGTTTTGTACAATTTGCTGTAAATGTAATGGGAATAACCAATGATTTTAACAATCCAGAAAAAGTTGCATTAGAGGGAATAGAAGCGATGGAAAGTTTTTATCATTCTATCGATATGCCAATATCAATAGAAGAACTTGGAGTTAATTTGACAGATGATCAAATTGATGAGTTAGCTTATAAATGTAGCTTTAAAGATACTAGAACAATAGGTGAATTCCAAAAGCTTAATATGGAAGACATGAAAAAAATTTATATAATGGCTAGATAAAAATTATTTCAGGAATTATGGTCATCGTTATAAATCTTTGAAGAGCCAAAAAGCAGACAAGATCAGCTTTTTGGCTTTTCTGTACTTTAATACGTAATGATAAATTTTTAGAGAATTTGATCAGTAAACATGATAAGACTCAACTTAGACAAAAAATTGAATACATATATAATAGATAACTATTTTAAAGGAGAATAAAATGAAGGTAATAATTATAGGTGGAGGATGGGCAGGATGCTCTGCCGCATTAGAAGCAGTAAAATTAGGTGCTGAAGTTGAGTTATATGAGAGAACTGACTTGCTACTTGGAGTAGGAAATGTTGGTGGGATAATGAGAAATAATGGAAGATATACTGCTGCAGAAGAGTTGATAAGTCTTGGGGCAGGTGATTTCATAAGAATTATGGATTCTATAGCAATTCATAAGAATATAGATTTCCCAGAACACAAACATGCATGGCTGTGTGACATAGGTAAAGCTGAACCTATTGTTCGAAGGTATTTAATAGAATGTGGAGTTAAAATATTTTTGCAAAGTAGGATAATAGATGTGAATATGGAAGGTAATAAAATAAAATCATTAGTATTATTTAATAAAGATAATGTAACTGGAGATGTATTTATAGAAACTACAGGGTCAACAGGGTCAATGCCTAATTGTGTGAAGTATGGAAATGGATGTGTCATGTGTACATTAAGATGTCCTAGCTTTGGTGCAAGAGTTAGTATAAGCAGTAAAGCAGGAGTAAATGATTTAGTAGGAGAAAGAGCAAATGGAATGAAAGGTGCAATGAGTGGATCATGTGAATTTCCTAGAGAATCTTTATCAAAAGACATAATAAAAGAATTAGAGAAAAGTGGAGTTGTAGTTATTCCTATACCTAAGGAAGATATACATTTAGAAAAGTTAGAACAAAAGGTATGCCAGCAATATGCGACCTTAGAATTTGCGGAGAATATTATATTATTGGATACAGGGCGCGTTAAGCTTATGACATCTCACTATCCATTGGACAAGTTAAGGAAAATCAAAGGATTAGAAAATGTAGTTTATATAGATCCACTGGTTGGAAGTAATGGTAACTCAATTAGATATTTATGTGCTGCACCTAGAAATAATTCAATGCAAGTAAATGGGGTTGAAAATTTATTTTGTGGAGGTGAAAAAAGTGGATTCTTTGTAGGTCATACTGAGGCTATGACTACAGGGACTTTAGCAGGTTATAATGCAGTTCAATATTTGGAGAAAAAGCCTTTATTAGAATTGCCAAGAGAGCTTACTACAGGTGATATTATTGCATATGCAAACGACAAAGTTAAGGAAGGAAAAATGAGTGAAAGATATACATTTTCAGGAGCAGAATATTTTGAAAGGATGAAAGACTTAGGATTGTACAGCATAGATAATAATGAAATAAGATCAAGAGTTAAAAAACTAAATCTAACTAATATATTTTCAAAAGAATGTAAAAACTAAATTCCTATAGTTAAAAATATTAAAATTGGGGGAGCTTTTATTAGCTTCCCAATAATTATGAATAAAAATAATAACATAAAATTTTATAAATTCATGTTATAATGAATATAAAATATGGAAATGTACATAAAGATTTATTTTTAAGGGATAATAACGCAATGTTAAGTAAAAATAAATAATTAATGCCTAAATAAAAGGGTATGACTCATTTGTTAAAACGTTATGCCTAATTGATTTAATACATTTTATGGAGGATATTATGAAAAGTGTAGAAAAAGGAAAAAGGCTATTTTTATCCATGGTAATAGCAATATTAGCTGTAAGCATAATTACAACTGCATATAGCTATTTTATGCAGGGGAATATAGCTATAGTTTCAGGACTAACTAGAACTGTAGTAGAAGCTGTTCTCTTATATTTAAGGGAAAAGTGTGGGCTAAGGTTATAATGATAGTTTTGCTTATAATTGTTATTTTAGCGGCAGTTGCAGCAATTATAATTTCACCCAATACAATGATTATTATTTTAATGATAGTGTATATTTTTAGTGTATACATTATAGGAATATCACCAAGTGTTAAAGAGTATTTAAAATCAACTAATCATAAGTAAATTAATAAATAAAGAGGTATTTTGATTTTTATCAAAGTGCCTCTTTGTTTATTATTTTAAGCAATTTAGAAAGAATTTTTTCATGCAGAACACATACGAATTATTTTATAACAAAGGTGATTAATTATAAAACAGACTTAACTTTATTAAGTTTCTTTTTATAAATATATAATATAAATAAGTTTTGATATTATTTAATAAAATTTAATTAAAATAAAATTATGATATAATGAGCATAAAACTCTTATAGTTTTATGTAAAGTTGGGGTGAGTATATGTCAATTACTGTAGGAAAATTATTTGGAAATGGGGCTGTTTTGTATCAAATGAAACTACTAGCAGGACAGAAAGGTCTTAATAATCTAGTGGAATGGGTACATATTATTGAAAATGATGAGGTGAGTGAATTTCTTCATGGAAATGAAGTTGTGCTTACATCTGGTATTCTAAATAATGGTGATGGATGGCTGCTAGAATATACAAAAAAACTATATGCTGCTCGGACAAGTGCTTTTGTTGTAAATATTGGACCATACACCAAGTCAATACCTAATGAGGTTGTAGAATACTGTAACGAAGTAAAAATGCCTCTTTATACTATTCCATGGGAAACAAGAATGGTAGATTTAACACGGAATATATGCTATCGCATAATGCAAAGCGAGCAAGTAGAAATTAGTATAGCAAGTACAATTAAGAATATTATATTTAAAACAGGTGATATAGAAACATTAATTTTACAGATGGAGAGATATGGATATTTGAGAGACAGCCATTTCTGTTTTATAGTTATGTCCTTTGAACATAATGAAGACAAGCAATTAGAATTTAACATGAATAAAATCAAAATGTACTCAGAAAGATTAGCAAGAAGTATTCATGAATTATATATTTCATTTTCATATAAAGATTGTTGGGTTCTGGCTCTTGTGAATTATGGAAATTACGATATCACCAATTTTGTTAATACTTTTTTTAAGAATTGGAATGAACCTTCGTGGAAGGTGCATATGGGAATAGGTGAAAATAAAGCAGGTATTAAAATGCAGGCTGAGAATTTTAATAATGCCTTTACCGCAATGACAATGGCCAAAAAACAGGATAAAGAAATGGTGTTTTATGATAAATTAGATATTCATAAATTGCTTTTAAATGCTAAGGATAAAGAAGTGCTTAAAGAATATTACAATGATACTCTAGGTAAGTTAGAAAAATATGATAAGGAGAACAACACTGATTTAATGAGCTTCTTATATATGTTTTTACAGAACAACGGTAGTCAAAGTCTTGTTGCTGAGAAACAATATATTCACAGGAATACAGTAAATAATCAGCTTAAAAAGATTGAAAAGATTACTGGATATAATCCTTCAAATTTAGAAGAGAAATTACGATTTTATTTGGGCTTTTTTGTTAAAGATGTTATGTAGGGCACATTCAAAAAAATAGCAAGTCCATTTTCCATTATAGGAAGCTCGATTCGCATACGCTCCCTGAGTAAGCGATTCACACCAAATCATAGATTTGGGTTCCCTGCTCATCGGCAAATTGACCTAATAGGCCCGCTATGATGGCAATTTACTTCCTTGCCTGATGAAAAATATGCATGGAAACTTTGGACTTGTTATTAATTTTCATGTGCCTAAATGTGCAGCTGCACAAATAAACTTAGTCACTTATTCATTGATATAACAGTTTTACTAGTATATAATAAAAACAACTTAAAGAAAAAACGAATTTAATAGAGATAACAGCAACGGAGCTTGTTCACTTGAATAAGTTCCGTTTTTTATTTGAGGAAAATATTAAATGTATATAGGGGAGTGTATAAAGATGAATGGTGAAGAAATTAGGAGTACTTTAAAAGAATATAATTTACAATCGTGGAGCAAACAAAGAAATTTAAATCCAATTTCAGTTGAAAGAGCTGATGGTATTTACTTTTGGGATTATGATGGAAATAGATATTCAGATATGTCGTCACAACTTGTTAATATGAATTTAGGTTTTGGAAATAAAGCGATTGGAGATGCAATAAAAGAACAAGTAGATAAATATTGTTTTGTAGGGCCATCTTATGGAGCTGAATCTAGAGCCAAGCTTGCAAAGAAGATCATTGAATTAATGCCTGATAATATGGGGAAGGTATTTTTTACAAATGCAGGTGCAGAATCAAATGAGAATGCTGTAAAGATAGCAAGAATGTTTACAGGTAAGACAAAGGTGTTCAGTCGTTATAGAAGTTACCACGGATCTTCGTTTGGTGCTGGTAATTTAACTGGTGAACCTAGAAGATATCAATTAGAACCTGGTATTCCAGGGTTCGTAAAATTCTTTGATCCATATATTTATAGAGAACCAATAGAATTCGAATCAGAAGAAGCCGCAACAAAATATTACTTGGCCAAGCTAAGAGAACAAATAATTTATGAAGGACCTGATAGCGTAGCTGCAATAGTTTTAGAGACTATAACAGGTTCAAATGGAGTTATCATTCCGCCAAGAGGATATCTTCCAGGAGTTAGAGCTTTATGTGATGAATTTAAAATCTTAATGATTTGTGATGAAGTTATGACAGGCTGGGGCAGAACCGGTAGAATGTTTGGTTTTGAGAATTTTGATGTAAAACCAGATATAGTAACTTTTGCAAAAGGTGTTACTTGTGGATATGTTCAACTTGGTGGAGTTGTAGTAAGTAAAGAAATAGCAGCTTACTTTGATGATAATTTATTATCTTGCGGACTAACTTATAGTGGACATCCCCTAGCTTGTGCAGCAGGTGTAGCGTGTATAAACTATTATGAAGAAGCAGGTATACTAAAAAATGTTAACGAAGTAGGTAGTGTACTTGGTGAAAAACTAGAAGAGATGAAAGCTTCTCACCCATCAGTTGGAGATGTGAGATATATTGGATTATTTTCAGCAGTAGAATTAGTAAAGGATAAAGGAAGCAAGGAACCCTTAGTACCATATGGAAAGGATCCAGAAGGAGTTATGGGGAAAATTCTAGGATTATTAAAGGAAAGAAAGTTTATGACATATACTCATGAGAACATGATACTTGTTGCTCCTCCATTAATAATTACAAAGGAGCAGTTAGAAGAGGAACTAGCTAAATTAGACGAAGTACTTGGAATTGTAGACAAACAATTTATCTAGATGAGGTGAGAAAATGGCATATGAATTTAGTTTACCAGGACGTACGATTATTGGAGATAATGCATTAGAATCAAGTGAAAATTTGATAAAATCCTTTGGAAAAAAAGCATTTATTGTATCTGGAAAAAATGTAACTAGAATTGGAACAGTTAAAGTTTTGACAGACTGTTTAAATAATTGGGGAATTGGATATGAAATTTTCAATGATATCATTGGAGAGCCTACTGATATAATGATTGAAAGTGGCGTAAAAGTTTATAAAAATGCTGAATGTGATTTCTGTATTGCCATCGGAGGAGGGAGTCCATTAGATAGCGGTAAAGCAATTGCTGCTATGACAAAATTAGAAGGTTCAATATCTGATTACATGGGAAAAACAATTGAAGGAGATTTTCCACCATTGGTTTTGATTCCAACTACAGCAGGGACAGGTTCAGAAGCTACCAAATTTACGGTTATTACAGATTCAAAGAGGAATATAAAAATGCTTCTAAAGGGAGAAGCATTACTACCTGATTTGGCAGTGATTGATTCCAAATTCTCAATGACATCACCTAAAAGCGTAACAGCGGCAACAGGAATGGATGCCCTAACTCATGCGGTAGAAGCTTATACATCAAGAAAAGCAAATTCCTTAACAGATACCTTTGCATTATCTGCAATCAAAAGAATTTTTGAGTTTTTGCCATTGGTTTATAAAGATGGTGAAAATAAAAAGGCTAGAGAAGAAATGGCTATTGCTGCATATGAAGCTGGCGTATGTATAAATAATTCTTCAGTTACCTTGGTACATGGCATGAGCAGACCAATTGGAGCTAATTTTCATGTTGCTCACGGAATTTCAAATGCTATGCTTATAAAGGAATGCTTATCTTATGTTTTAGATGGAAGCTATGAACGTTTTGGTGCAATAGGTAGAGCAATTAATGCAGCAGACGATAAGAAAAGTGATAAGGAAGCAGCAGAAGCTTTTCTAGAAAAATTAACAGAGTTATGTAACATATGTGAAATACCAACTTTAAAAGAGTATGGAATTAATAAAGAAGAATTCAATAAAGTCGTAGATAAGATGGCGCAAGATGCCATGAACAGTGGAAGTCCATCAAATACTATAAAAGAAGTTAAAAAGGAAGACTTATTAATTATATACAGTAAGTTATGGTGAATATGAAGTGATTGCAACGGTGCAAAACAAATAGTTTTGTACCGTTTTTTGTTTAAAAGGAGGCGTAAATCAATGAGTATGTTAAATGAAATAGATACAGAATTTGAAAGCAGAAATGTTTTTAGGACGAAAGAAGAAAAAGTAGAAATTAAAATTGAAGATTTAAGTATGGTTTACCAAGATAAGAATGGTGGAGAACCAGTAACAGCGCTTAAGAATGTTAATTTAGAAATCAAAGAAGGAGAATTTATTTCATTACTAGGTCCTTCTGGTTGTGGAAAGACAACATTACTTCGTATTATAGCTGATCTATTGCAACCTTCTTCAGGAAAAGTGATAGTACGAGGACAAAGCCCAAGAGAAATAAGACTTCAAAAGAAATATGGCATAGTATTTCAGAATCCAGTTCTATACGATTGGAGAACAGTAAGAAGAAATGTTTGTATGCCAATGGAGCTTCTAGGAATGAAGAAGCAGGATCGTACTTCAAGAGTTACGGAAATGCTTGATCTAGTTGGACTTACTAACTTTGGTACGCATTATCCTTATGAATTAAGTGGAGGGATGCAGCAAAGGGTTGGTATAGCAAGAGCATTAGCCATTAATCCGGAAATACTTCTCATGGATGAACCATTCTCAGCTTTAGATGAATTTACACGTGAAAAGCTTCATGAAGATCTTTTAGAAATATGGACAAAGACCAAAAAGACAGTAGTTTTTGTAACCCATAATATTTCAGAAGCAGTATTTTTATCGGATAAAGTTGTGGTTTTATCTCCACATCCAGGACGTGTTTCTGCTGTGATTGATATTGACATACCAAGACCAAGAAATATGGAGTCAAAACAGTCAAAACAATTTTATGATTATATAACCAAAATAAGAAATAGCTTTGAGGGGGTATGATTATGATTAGCAGGAAAGAGAAATATAAAGTTAATCTAGTTTGGGCTATAGGAATTTTTATAGCTTGGGAATTAGTAGCTTTCTTTCTAGAACAAGTGATGCATGATCCAATGGCTGGAGCAAAACTGCCTTATCCACATAGTGTCATCATATCAATAGCAGAAAATTTCACTGATTTAATGAGCGCAGCTGGACTTACTTTTTCAAGAGCTGTATTTGGGTTTGCACTTGGAGCTGCAATAGGATTTGTTTTAGCAATAATTATGAGTTTATCGAAAATAGCAGAAAAAATATCATTACCTTATTTAATAATATCACAAATGATACCTGTTTTAGGGTTAGCTCCTATAATCTTTACTTTAGTCAGGGATATGAATACTTCTAGGATAGTAATTGCAGCATATATCACATTTTTCCCAGTTTCAGTAAATATGCTTAGCGGATTAAATAGTGTAGAAAGCGATAAAAAAGAATTGCTATACTCATATGCTGCAAAAAAGAAAAGCATATATTATAAGCTTATGATTCCATATTCAATGCCATATTTATTTGCTGGTTTAAAAATAGCGGCACCAATGTCAATAACAGCATCTATATTAGTTGACATGTTAGGTTCAAGTGGCGGAATTGGAGTGAAACTTTTATACTCGTTATACTCAGGAACAAAAGATGTATTCTGGGGATCAGTAGTTACCAGCGCTTTAATGGGGATTTTGAGTTATTTTATAGTAATACTATTCGAAAAAATTTGTATGCCTTGGAGAAAACAGACTACATAGGGAGGTAATTTTATGAATGAAAAAATTAAAAATGTCTTATGGCCTTTAGGTTTTGGAATATTAATGATAATCGCATGGCAAGTTGGTATCATTCATGCTGCATTGGGTTTTAAGCCATTTCAATTACCAGTACCATCACAAATTATAAAAACTTTAAGTGATAATTTTTCTAAAGCACTAACTGACACAATGATTACAGTTTCTGGAGCATTGGTAGGACTTGCTTTAGGATGCATAATTGGGTTTATTGTTGCAGTTATAGCTACGCAGTTTCCAAAGTGGGGATATACAGGACTTAGTGTAATAGCTGCATTTAATGCAATTCCAATTGTTGCATTATCTCCTATTATGAATCGTTGGTTTACAAGTGGTTTTGCACAAAAAGTTGGTGTTGTAACGGTTGTATGTATGGCAGCTATGGCAATTAATTCCTATAGGGGATTAAATGATTTAAAACCATTTGCAAAAGATTTATTAGAGTCATATGCAGCGCCAGAAAAAATTATATTTTTCAAGCTTCGTTTACCTAATTGTCTTCCGAGTGTTTTAACTGCATTAAAAATTAATGTGGCAGCAGCAATAATGGCGGCTATGATAAGTGAATACTTTGCAGCATCAACTTCAGGTATTGGTTTTGGAATTAAAGATAATTTAAGAAAAGGAATGATGGCCATGGGGTGGTCCTATATAGTAATGGCAGCATTAGTTGGGATTGTTTTATACTTAATTATTTTATTAATAGAACGTAGAACCATAAAATGGCATGCGTCACAAAGATAATACCAACTTTAAAATAGAAAAGTTTAGTTCAACCTAATATACTATTTGCTTTATAAGCAAAGTTGAAAGTCACCGATATCTCTTAGAACTTCAAGAGAACACACAGATGGCATGTATAAGATAAATAATATTTATTTAATAAGGAGGAATTTATTATGAAAAAGAAGTTATTAGCTTTAGGGTTAGCTGTATTAATGATGGGGACGATGCTTATAGGATGTGGATCAAAAACATCAGAAACAACAGCGAAAGATGCAACTAAATCAGAGGATACTACAAAGAAGGATGGGGAGTTAGAAAAAGTAACACTTCAATTAAAATGGCTTCCGCAATCACAATTTATGGGATATTACGTAGCAGCAGCAAAAGGGTACTATAAAGATGAAGGGATAGATATTCAAATTCTTCCAGGAGGAAGTGACATTATTCCAGAACAAAATGTTTATAATGGTGTAGCAAATATAGGGGTAACTTGGGTTTCAAGTTTAATGACTTACCAAGCTCAAGGATATGATTTGCAAGAAATCGCTCAAGTATTTCAAAAATCAGGTATGTTATTAGTATCTAAAAAAGAAAAAGGCATTAATTCGCCAAAAGATTTAGCTGGTAAGAAAGTAGGTAACTGGTTTGGTGGTAATGAATATGAACTTCTTGCTCTGCTTTCAAAATACAATTTAGATAAAGACAAAGACCTAAAACTTGTACAACAAGACTTTACAATGGATCAATTAAAAGAAGGATCAGTTGATGCGGCATCAGCAATGACTTATAACGAATTTGGTTTATTACTTGAAGGCGGCATGAAGAAAGAGGATTTAAATGTAATTGATATGAACAATGAAAGTGTTGCAATGATGGAAGATTGTTTATTTGTAAACTCTGAATGGGCAGGTAAGAATAAAGATTTATTAGTTCGTTTCTTAAAGGCATCTATAAAGGGGTGGAAAGATGCAGTCCAAGATCCAGAAGCAGCAGGAAAAACAGTTTATGATGTAGATAAATCAGTTTCATTAGATCACCAAGTTTATATGGCGAAAGAAGTTGCTAAACTTGTAGCACCTCAAGGATTTGATACTTCAAAAATTGGACAAATAGATATGAATGCAATTAAGCAAACAGGGGATTTCTTAAAACTTTATAATAAAGATTTAGCTAAAACTCCAGTGGTAGACGATACAACATTCACTTCAAAGTATTGGGAAGAAGCAACAAAATAATATGATAAAAATTGATTCATGTGTGGTTAAATCCACACAGAATCATCTTAAAATTTATATAACAAAAATTTTATTTAAGAAAGTAATTTATCACAAAAGAAATAATTTGTTAAAAATCCAAATACATTAATAGGCTTAAGTCAAAAGTACAACAAAAAGCAGAAGTATGAAAGAGAAAATTATTAACTAAATTAGTTATTTAGATATTAAGGATATATATAAATGGGAGGAGAATACTTATGGATTTAATTATTAAGAATGGAACTATTGTAACACCATTAGAATCTTATGCAGCTGACCTTGCTGTAAAAGATGGAAAGATTGTAGCGATTGGAACAGGTTTTTCAGAAGAAGGTGCAAGTGTTGTAGATGCTAAAGGTAAGTTAATATTACCAGGGGCCATAGACGCACATACTCATTTAGCTATGCCGTTTGGAGGGACTGTTTCAGCTGACAGCTATCTTGCCGGAACACGGGCAGCTGCTTGCGGAGGTGTTACAACAGTATTTGATTATCCAATGCAAAGAAAAGGCAACGGAATAATTGAAACTATTGAAACCAGAAAAGAAATGTGTGATCCAGAAGCGTGCGTAGATTATGCATTTCATTGTATCATAACTGATTTAAATGAAGGAACTATCTTAGATGAATTTGAAGATGCAGTTGAATATGGAGTACCTAGTTTTAAATGTTTCTTAGTTTATAAAAAAGAAGGCATGATGGTAGATGATGCGACTTTAGTGAAAATAATGTTAAAGGCTAAAGAAACTGGGGCCATGACAAACATCCATGCTGAAAATCCAGATTTGATTGATTTAAATATTGAAAACTTCTTAAAAGAAGGAAAAACTTCAGCATGGTATCACTACTTAAGCAGACCAGAATTTGTTGAAGCTGAGGCAGATAAAAGAGCAGTTCATTTAGCTAAATCTATAGGAGCGCCACTATATTTAGTTCATATGGCAGATAAGGAAGGATTAAAAGCAGCTATTGAAGCCAAAAGAGAAGGTCATGATATATATGTTGAAACATGTCCACAATATTTGGAATTTACGTGCGATGTTTATAAAAGAGAAGATGGCAGGAATTTTGTATGTTCACCACCAATGAAAGGGCAAGAAAGTCAAGATGCACTTTGGAAAGCTATTAAATCAGGAGATATTGATACTGTAGCTACAGACCACTGCCCATTCCAAAGCTATGAAAAGGACTGGGGGAAAGATGATTTTACGAAGATTCCAAATGGGTGTGCAGGTGTAGAAAACTTATATCCATATATGCTTTCAGCAGCGAATGAAGGAAAAATAACTTTTAATAGAGCTGTAGAATTATGTTCATTTAATCCAGCTAAAATATTTGGATGTACAGAAAAAGGTTCTCTAACAGTTGGAAAAGATGCAGACATTGTAATTTATGATCCAAATAAAGACTTCACAATTTCGGTAGAGAATATGCATTCAGATTATGATCATACAATTTGGGAAGGAAAAACTCTTCATGGATATCCAGTTCAAACCTATGTGCGTGGGAATTTAGTTTATGATAATGGTGAATTTGTTGGAAAAGCAGGATTTGGACAATTTGTGAAACGAGTAGGAAGAAAGTAAATAGGAACTTGGCTTAGGTTATATTTAGTGCCTGGACTGTAGTTCAAGTTATCTAGGATTATGATACTGTTATCTACAGATTAAGAATAATGAGAGTTATAGTGGCTAAACATCAGATAAGCGATAATTTAGGAGGAATGGAAATGAGTAGTTTATTTTATAAAGATATTTCAACAAATGAATATGTATCAGGGTGTTTGTTGTGTGATGAAGCACCTTGTCGCAAAGCTTGTCCCCACTCCCTTGAAGTGGATACTATTATCCGTTCTTTAAGGTTTGAAAATAAGGCTGGGGCAGTAAATAAACTGCCCAATCTACTTCCTTGTGACACATGTGAAGAAAAGCCATGTAAGGAGGCTTGCTTAAAAGGGAAAATTAATGAATCAGTACCAATTGACAAAGTTATGAAAGCAATATCAACTGAATCTAGAGTTAAAGAAAATGAAGTTGATTTAGAAATAGACTTCTGTGGGGTGAAGTGTGAAAATCCATTTTTCCTTTCATCATCAGTAGTTGGAAGTAATTACGAAATGGTAGCTAAAGCATTTGAAATGGGCTGGGCAGGGGTAGCATTTAAGACTATTGGCATGTTTGTACCAAAGGAGGTTTCACCAAGGTTTACTGCTTTAAGTAAAGAAAGTGTTCCATTTGTTGGTTTTAAAAATATAGAGCAGATTTCGGATCACACATTGGAAGAGAATATAGGATTTTTAAAAAGATTGAAAAAAGACTATCCAAGCAAAATTATTGTTGCATCAATCATGGGGCAAAACGAAGAAGAATGGACTAAATTGGCCAAGCTAATGACAGAGGCAGGAGCAGACATTATTGAATGTAATTTCTCATGCCCTCATATGACAAGTAAAGGCGTAGGTTCAGATGTTGGACAAAATCCAGATTTGGTAGCACTATATACTAAAGCTACTAGAAAGGGAACAAATTTACCTATACTTGCAAAGATGACACCTAATATTGGAAATATGCAAATACCAGCAATGGCTGCAATGGAGGCAGGAGCAACAGGTATTGCAGCCATTAATACAATTAAGAGTATTATGAATCTAAACCTAGAAAACTTTGAATCGGAACCTAATGTTGAAGGCAAGACTAGTGTAGGAGGATACTCAGGAAAAGCAGTAAAACCAATTGCTTTACGCTTTATTCATGATATGAAAGCTTGTGAAGAACTAAAAGATGCGCCAATAAGTGGGATGGGCGGTATCGAAACATGGAAAGATGCAGCTGAATTTATGGCCTTAGGATGTGAAAATTTGCAAATAACAACGTCTGTAATGCAATATGGCTATAGAATTATCGATGATTTAATTAATGGGATGAAATTGTACTTAAGTTCACAAGGCTATAAAAATATATCTGAAATTGTTGGTAGTGCTTTACCTAATATTGTGCCAACAGATAAACTTGATAGAGACAGTATTTGTTATCCAAGGTTTGATAGGCAAAAGTGCATAGGATGTGGACGATGTTACTTATCATGTTATGATGGTGGGCATCAAGCAATTAAGGTGGACATAAATACAAGAATGCCAATCTTGTTAGTAGATAAATGTGTAGGCTGTCAATTATGCAGTACTGTATGTCCTGCAAGAGCAGTAGAACCAGGAAAGAGAGTGAAAAAATAATTACTATACTAAATTTAAAGGGGGATATTCATATGTTAACTTGTAATAAAGAAAGGCTTCAAGACAAAATCACAACATTTAGTAAATTCGGAGATACAGGTAAAGGAGGAATCACAAGGTTGTCTTTATCACCTGCTGCTTTAGAAGCAAGAGAAGAATTTTGCAAAAGATGTAAAGCACTTGGTATGGAGATAAAAACCGACGATATGGCGAACATATACGCAACCATTCCTGGAGAGGAAAAGTTACCTGCTATTATGATGGGATCTCATGCTGATTCAGTTAAACAAGGTGGTAATTATGATGGTATTTTGGGAGTTCTTACTGGATTAGAAGTTGCAGAAACTATAGTAACTGAAAAAATAGCTCATAAACATCCAATCACAGTTGTTATATGGACTAATGAAGAAGGGGCACGCTTTGAACCAGCAATGATGTCATCGGGTGTTATTACAGGAAAATTTGATAAAGATGTTATGTTAGCATCTAAGGATACTGAAGGAGTTACATTTAAGGAAGCATTAGAAGCTAGTGGATATATGGGAAAAATAGAAAATCGAATGAATCCAGAAAAATACAGGGCACTAGTTGAATTACATGTTGAACAAGGACCTGTTTTAGAAGATGAAAAAATTGATATAGGAGTAGTTGAAGGTGTTTGCGGAATGATAAATTATGAATTTACATTTACAGGTCAAGCAGATCATGCTGGAACAACTCCAATGAAATATAGAAAAGATGCTCTATATGCGGCTGTAAAAACTATTCAATATCTTCATGATGAACTAGACAAGCTTGATAGTAAGCTAGTATATACAACAGGAAAGATTTCAGCTCATCCAAATATCCATACGGTAATTCCTGATTATGTTAAATTCACTTTGGATGCAAGGCATCAAGATCCAGAAGTAATTAATCAAGTTCTTGAAATAATTAAGGCTATTCCTAAAGTTGTTGAAAAATGTGAAGCAAGTTATGAAAAAGCTTGGTCAAGAAATACAGTTCATTTTTATTCTGAGTTTGTAGATTATGTTGAAAGAAATGCAAAAGAATTTGGATATTCAACAAAAAGAATGTATAGTGGTCCGGGACATGATGCACAATTTATTACAGAGATCATTCCAACTACAATGATTTTTGTTCCAAGTGAAAAGGGGCACAGTCATTGCGAAAAAGAATTTACACCACTTGAAAACTGTTTAAAGGGTGCAAATGTTTTGTTGAAGACAATATTAAATATTGATAATAATTAATTTTTATAACATTAAATAAAAACAATTTCATGGCATAAACATCATGAAATTGTTTTTATATTTACAATTAAAAAAGTATAATTGTACTATTTTTTACTGATATAACATCTATATATGATTGTTTGTTCCAGGCTCTGAAATATTTTTAAGAGCAACTTCAGCATTATCCTGTAGATTTGGTTCTTGTGAAATATCACCAAGAGAAACGATACCGATAACACTGTTATTTTCAACAATAGGTAATCTTCTTATTTGATGTCTGCTCATTAGCCTTACTGCATCATGAACATCCATATCAGGACTTCCTGTAACAGGACTTGAAGTCATATAATCACATATCTTTTGTTGGTCTGCACTTGCACCTGATGCTACACAATCCAAAGCAATATCTCTATCTGTAATCATTCCAACTAATTTGTTTGAGTTATCACAAATAGGTATTGCGCCCACGTCAAATTGTCTCATCATTTGAGCAGCTCTTTCAATAGAATCTTCTGAATTTAAACTTACTATATCTTTTGACATTACATCTTTTATTTGCATAATGATCACCTCCAAAAATATATTTCCCTATGAATATGTTTTTTATTATTAAAATTTTGTAGCTAATAAAAATTTGGATTGAATAGATTTATCGAAATACTTATGTTAATTCTTGAAATAAAAAATGCAGAAAAACATCTATTTTTTTAAGAGAGGTGAAATATTATTAAATTTTAATTAATAGGATAAAGTTAACAGTGAAAATGTTATAATATTGTAGAGTAATATTACTTAATAATACTTTCACTCTATAAGAAGTGAAAAAGAGAAGTAGGAGGATAAAATGAATAATATTGTGTTTCTTAATGCAAGCAGAATAAACTTTGATGGACAACTTGATTTTTCATCTCTAGATAATTTAGGTAAAGTGACTAAATATGAAGATAGCAGCAGTGATGAAATCTTAGAACGAGTAAGAGAACAAAATATTGTAATTACAAAGGAACTTACAATTAGCAAGGAGTTAATAGAAAAGTTTCCATCCAGTGTTAAATTAATTTGTGAGGCTGGTACTGGGTATAATAATATTGACATTATAGCAGCAAGAGAAAAAGGTATATCTGTATGCAATGTACCAGGATATAGCAGCGAAGCGGTTGCGCAACTAGTAATTACATTTATTCTAAATTTAAGTTCATCATTAGCGCAGCAGCAAAGAATGATTGAAAATAAAAATTACAGTAATTTTACTAAATATCTTCAGGTTCCTCATATAGAAATACAAAATAAAACACTTGGAATTATAGGTGCTGGATCTATAGGAATACAAGTCATGAATGTAGCTAAATCATTGGGAATGAAAATACTTGTATACAGTAGAAGCTATAAAGATTTAGGCGATTCAAACATCAAATTTGTGAGCCTTGAAGAACTTCTAAAAGAAAGTGATTTTGTTACAATACATTGTCCACTTACAACAGAAACAAGGTATCTTATTGATAAGTCTAGATTAGATCTTATGAAATCGTCATCATTTATTATAAATACATCTAGAGGAGCCATTATAAAGGAAACTGATTTAATTCAAGCTTTGAATAATAAAAAGATTGCAGGTGCTGCACTTGACGTTCAAGATCCAGAACCTCCAGAATTAAATAATCCACTTTTTAACATGGAAAATGTCATTCTTACTCCACATATAGGTTGGAAATGTTTTGAGTCTAGGCAAAGGCTTATAAATTTATTAGCAAATAATATAGAAGCTTTTATTAAGAACGAACCTGTTAACATTATTGTTTAAGATTAAGTATCAAGTAATAGGGATATTTTTGAATTTACAATAGATTCAATAGGTTTTATATGACAAAAAATTATATCCCAGCAATTAATTAATAATAATTGTTGGGATATATACTAATTGTTTATCGCTATTTAGAAAATTAGTGAGGCCGTTTGCTCATTTATTTGCTTTACATATTTTAACCATCTCACCATGGTCTCCAATCCAGCATTTAATTCTAGGATATTTTGCATTAAGATAATCATAGAACAATATAGGATTTTCGCTATTATCATCAAACATTTCATAGTGCCCGGGAACGACCAAATTCGGTTTAATAGTTCCAGCTAAATCAACTGCTTCTTGATAAGTTATATTTCCTATTAAATTTTTCCTATATCTTTTAGCATCGCGCCCATTGATAGGAAGAAACATAATGTCGAAGTTATCCCACTGCTTTAATTTTGAGAAGATACCATCATACATACATGTATCACCAGAATGGTATACAGTACATCCATTTCCCTCAATTATATAACCTAAGTATGGATAGAGACCAGACGAATCTTGATCTAAAAACTCATGAGCTGAAGGAATTGCGGATATTTTTAAATCTTTTTCTGAAAAGGATAATCCATCATCCAGACCTATAAATCTATTTCTAGGTATTTTTAAGTCATCTGAAAGCTCAGTGATAAGAAGCTTTGGAACTACAAATTTTGCGTTGGGCGAACTAATAGATAATTGGTGCCATACATCTCGATCAATATGGTCAGAATGATCATGAGTGCCAATTATAAAATCTGCATTGACAATTTCCTGCGGTTTTAATAGTGGAGGAATATTTCTATTAGGCCAATCTGATAGAAATACATCTAAATAGATAGTGGTTTCAGCTACCTTAATAACATATCCGAGCTGTCCAAGCCACCAGAACGCAACACATCCCTTTTCTAAAATACAATCATCAATATCTTTTATCAATTCAATACCAGTTTTCATACTAACACCATCCTTTTTGAAATAATTATATATTACCACAAGTGGCTTATATTGGATATGATTATTTAGGGTAAATTTTAGCTTGATAATATATGAAAAAATATGAGCATTATAATTAGGAGAAGATGATATATATGTTATAAATAATATAATTCATTATTTATGAAATTATTTTAGTTGAATTACCTGATAGTTTAAGATGAATAAAGATATGATATAATTAAAGAAATGATTTTGAGAAAATAAGATAATGATAGGATGAACGAAAATGGATCTAAAAGAGTTAAATGATGAAGATATTGAAAATATCTATAATGAACATATGATAAAAGATTTTCCATCTGGAGAATTAAAACCTCTTGATGTAATACAGAAGCTTAATAAACGAAAGAATTATATATGTTTAGGATTGTACAATAATAAGGAACTTCTGGCATACGCATTGTTAGCTTCCTCAAAATCATATTTGTTGATTGATTACTATGCAGTATGTAAAGAACATAGAGATGAAGGGATTGGAAGTAAATTTCTAAGCATGCTTAAGGAGTATTTTGGAAATTGTAATGGAATTATAGTAGAAGTAGAAAGAGTAGAGTGCGGACCTAATGAAAGCGAGAGACTAATTCGAAAAAGAAGAATTGAATTTTATAAAAGAAACGGGATGAGAATGACAGATATTTATTGTAAATTATTTGATATAGATTATTGTATTATGTGTTTATGTAATGCAGATCTTGAAGATTTAGAAATTTATTCAGGATTGAAGGATATATATCAGGAAATAATTCCGGGAAGCTTATATTCAAAATATGTGGAGTTAAGCTGTGTATAAATTTTAAAATATAAGAGTTCTATAACTTATCTATAATGAGTAAGAATAAAGGTTTATTGAAAAATATAATTTTAAAATATATAATAATATTATTAAACAGCTGCTTAAAACCAAAGTTGTAAAAATAAAGATAAAATAATTCTTTCAAAATGGCTATGAAGTCTAATTTTTATACTAAAAAAGTATATAAGTTAGACTTTTTTTATTTCTGCTAATTAAAAGTATCAATTTCTTTTGTCATTGAAATAAAATTTGTTACAAAATAATTTACGGAAATTAAGATATAACAGGAGGTATTTATGGTTAATGAAATTGCGGTTTGTGTGGATAACTTTGGAGAGGTTACCGAGTATAAGAAAGCTAAATTTATTAAGGTTTTTGCAAAGCAGGGATATGAATGGAGAGTGGTTAGAGAACTAGCGTTTAAATTTTATTGTATCAATGATAGTGAAGAAAGTTGCTTAGAAGTTTTAAATATTGTGCAAGAACTAGGCAAATGCAAAGTTTTCGTCGCTAAGAAATTTTCGGATTTAGTGCATAATATATTAGATAAAATGGGAATGAGTTTGTGGAAGATGGATGGAAATCCAATATATTTTTTGGAATATATATTAGAACAAGAAATAGAGGAAGAGAAAGTAAGTAAGTTTATAAAGCATTCAGATATAAGTGATAATGGGCAATTTATTATCTCATTAGGGAATGGAGAATGTGGGCGCTATATCTTAAATCTTAAGAATTTGCAGAAAGATAATATAGGGATTACGTCTAAGCAAGCTTTGAGGCCATTTCTAAATAAAAGAATTTTTAATGAGTTAATAATAGCTTGTAGCCATATTCCAAATTGGCTAGAAGAGGATTTAATGAAATTGAATCTTAATTTTCAGTTTTCAAAGATTGGAGAAAATGATTATATATTGGTAATAAATAATTATGATGGATATTAGGATTTAGATTCTGGATTCAGCATTAAATGCAAGGAGGAGAAATATTGGGGGATATTGAAGTACGTAACAATAGAAAGATAAATGTAAGTTCTTTTTCAAAAATTATTTCTGAACATTTGAATATTGAGATTAACACTATAAGAAATTATATATTTGCTAATATAAGTATAAGTCTAACGAGAAGCAAAGAAATGAAAAAAGATATAAATAAAATGTATTGTGAGGATAGGTTAAAATATTATAATGCTGCTTTAAATGATACTTGTATAAACTATATTTCTATAAAGCAAGCAAATATTGAACAAGAAATATATTCACGTAGGATTGTGGGGGTACTTATAGAAGGAGAAACGGATAGTACACTAAGAAGCAAAATTATTAAAGTTCTTAGAAAGTATTATCCAATTATATATAATGCTGTAAAGAAGCATGATAAGAAAATATTGAAAAATAGGTACATGAAGATGGATTTAGTAACTAGAAATAAGGAAGCAAAATTTGATGCGGCAGTATATCTATATTTTGCTATTTATATTTCACCAGAAATAGTAGACCAAGGTTTCATAATTTCTATTTTAAACGATATAGAAGATTTCGAATCTAAGAATTTTATAAATCAAAATATTGAGAGTGAGCTTAAAAATTATAAGAATAGAATACAGGAAGTTAAATTGCTAATAAAGCGAGAGTTTGGAAAAATATATAATTTTAAAGATATTTTAAGACATAATAATGAAGATGTTAGAAAACTAGGCGAAATTTTAGAGGATTTGTTTGTAATCAATGGGATTAATATAGAGAGTATGTTTGAAGAATCACAATTTATTTGTATTGAGAAAATTATACTACCTTATGTGAGGAAGTCAAAAAATGAAGATTCAGATATAATTTTATTTGGGATTATCAGTGGAATATTTATACAGTCACTTATTAATGAGTACAAGAAGGCAAGAAACTTATATTTTAATAATACCGAAGAGTTATTTAGTTATAAATTAAGTATATTAGAAGAACAGATGATTGAAGCAAAAAAAGAAAACATTAGCTTAAAAAATAAACTGGATCATTCTAACAAGGAAAAGTTAATGTATGAAAAGAGGCTGAAGTCTGAGTTAAGTGAGTTAGATAATGCCTATAAATTAGAAATAAAGAAGAAGGAAGATCAAATTAGAATTCTTGAGAACAAACTAAATGAAGAAAAGATTTTAAGATTAGATTTAGAATATTTAAAAGAATATGAGTTTAATTCAGATATTAATCACGAGATTTCAGATTCTAACAAAAAATTAGATAAATATACTATAAGCAAAAAAATTATTATAATTGGAGGAGATAAGGAATGGAGAAGACGATTTAGAATAAAATATCCAGAAATAAGAATGTTAAATGGTTTTAACGAAAATTTTGATATAAGGATTTTAAATACAGCTGACTATATATTTTTTTATACCCAATATATGAATCATTCAACGTTTCATAGAGCTATGGATTTTATTAAACTTAATAAATGTAAATTTGGATATATAGGAAAGACAAATATAGATCTTGTAGAGCGAGAAATTATTGAAAAAATAGATACGTGCGAAGTAAATGATGAATAAGCTATTATTTAGAAATAATTGGCTTTTTATATTTAGAATAATTTATGAGAGTGATTCATGGATTAATTCCATAAAAAATAAATGGGTTTATTCATGATATTTAGTCAGGGTGAAAAATGTAGAAATTATTTTTATACTTTTAGGGGACTAGTTGGGTATGTAATTAGAAAATTTGAATTACAAAAAAAGTATTGGGGAAAATAATTACAACCAGACTAAAGGAGGATAAATATATGAGAAAAAACAATAAGGAGTGTCCAAATTGCAAGGAAAAGACTTCTAATAATTCAAAGTCTTGTAGTTCATGTGGATTCGATCTTGATAGCGATGAAAATTATATGAGGGCTAAAGAAGAAACTAATAATGGAAATGATAGTTTTTTGAGCGAGTTAAATAAAATGGCTGGAGGAAGTGGCAAAGTAGAATTAAAATTAAGAGATTTGGTTGTTAATGTATTTAAAAAGCATACACCAGAAGAGAGAGAAAATACATTTATTTGCGGAACAGCGAAAACATCCCCTAAGGAAGGCGAGATATGTTCAAAGTGGCCTAAACCTTGGCTATTTTCAAGAGTGTTTTTTTTATTTGCAATAACTTTTGCTGGATTAGTGGCTTTGTTAAGAATTTTTGAAAATATATTAGCTTATCCAGGTATTATATTTATAGGAGCTTTAATAATTCCTTTTTCACTACTTATTTTTTTTTGGGAAGTAAATGCTCCAAGAAATATTAATATATTTGATGTAGTTAAAATATTCTTTTTTGGTGGTGTGTTTTCTTTATTAATAACAATGATTTTAAGTAGAGTAGTTTATGTTAGGAATGTAGATTATTTTGGAGCAATAATTATAGCGATTATTGAGGAGTCCGCAAAATTCATTGTAGTTGCGTATTTCTTAAAAGGGAGTAAGGAAAAATATATCTTAAATGGACTATTACTAGGTGCAGCAGTGGGCGCTGGGTTTGCAGTTTTTGAAACGGCTGGATATGCTTTTGCTTATGGATTTCAAATACCTGTAATGATGAGGATAATATATACAAGAGGAATTTTGGCATTTGGAGGCCATATTGTTTGGGCAGCAATGTATGGAGCTGCTTTAGTTATGGTGAAGGAAGATAATAGGTTAAAATTTAAATATATAACGAATATGAAATTCCTCAAATATTTTATTATTGCAGTTGCATTGCATGCAACTTGGGATATGCCAATAAGTAATAGCAGTAATCTTCCTATCGTTCAAGGAATTCTTACAATAACTGCGTGGTTTGTCATATTAATATTAATTAGTACAGGATTAAAACAAATTTCAAGTCTAAGTTATAGTAGCAGGATGTAAATTGCTTAAATATAATTTATAGAAATAAGATCTCAATGTATATTGGCTTTTTAAAGCTGGCTAAGTAATTGTGTTTGCGGCGAAATTATTATTTGTTACATAATTCATGAAAATAGTTTGTATGGTACAAATTTTATTATAGCTAATTTATGTATAGAACAACTGGTGCTAGTGTATCAATATAAATAAGAATTAGAATAAGAAAGAATAATAGTGAAAAGTATAAATAATTTTATAAAATCAGGGAATAATTTAAAAAGTAAGTTAAGTTAGAAATGTTAAGATAAAACTCGTCGCTAAGAGATATAAGCAAAAACAACTCAAGCTTACGATATACTTGAAATGTAAGATTACAAGTTTTTTGTAAAGTGTTGACAATATTAACTAGTGATGGTATGATTTGATTCGTTGCTAAAGAGTATAAAATTCAATAACTTAAAACTAATAAAACATCCAAG
>CAURJV010000051.1:0-37615 GCA_963524945.1 uncultured Clostridium sp. | reverse complement strand
GAAGATATTTTAGAAGAAATTGTTGGTGAAATTCAAGATGAATTTGATGATGATGGCGAAGAGGAAATAAGAGAGACTGAAAATGGCAGTTATGTAGTTGATGGTAAAGTTCTAATAGGAGATATCAATGAACTTTTAGATACTAATATTGAAGTTGAAAATATTGATACTATTGGTGGGTGGATTTACTCTCAATTGAAGTCATATCCAAAGCCTAAAGAAAAGATAAATTATGACAAGTATGAATTTATAATTTTAAAATGTGATAGAAAAAGAATAAATCAAGTATTAATCAAAAAATTAAATGAATAAATTAAAACAGTACTTTTAGATATTTCTATATATCTGAGTGCTGTTTTTTTATTCGCTTACTAAATTTTTCTTACATACGTTCCATAAGTCAGAAGTATAAAAATTTTCATAGCCAGAGCTACCTCTCATCTTATTTTCAAGAATTAAATCTATAAATTTATTTAAGATTAAATTAAGCTTTTTAGAATTGTAAAAAAACAAATAAGATGTATAATTATTGTGGATTGGTAAAATTATGAAAATAAGAGAAGAGGGATTTTAGATGAGGAAACTAAAAGTAAGAGGAGTCGTAGCAACTGGATTGATATGTTCATTTTTAATGTGTCAGGGTACTTATGCAAAAGCAGCAGAATCAGCTGATGTAAATAGCACAATCGTAGCGAGTTCATTAAGAGTGCAAGATGATTTTTATTCAGCAGTGAATAGAGAATGGTTAAATACAGCTAAAATTGATATTGGTAAAACATCTAATTCAACATTTATGGAAACCAATAAAGTATTAACAGAACAAAAAAAGCAAATAATAAGTGATTTGCTAGCTAATGAAAAAAATTACGCAGAGAATAGTGACGAAAAGAAGATAATTAACTTATACAAAAATACTGTAAATATTGATGCAAGGAATAAGCAAGGAATTGAGCCGATAAAAGAAATGTTGGAAGAATTGAGAAATATTAAAACAATAGATGATCTTTCGAGTTTGACTCCTGAATCAAAAGTGGAAAGTCCGTTAATAGAATTTTCTTGTTCTGTAGATTTAAAAGATGCAACTAAAAATGCTCTTTATATTGAACCGACAGCTCTTAGTTTAGGAGATTCTGATGTATATGTAAAACCAACAGAAAGTAGTGCAAGAATTAAAAGCTTGGAAGAAAATTATTATAATACAGTTTTAACCTTAAGCGGGTATACAAAAGAACAAGCCAAAAGTAAAGTGGACAACTTATTTAAATTTGAAAGTATAATAGCATCATCAATAAAGGGGAAAGAAGAAACATCAAAAAATAATAATTCTATAGATGAACAATATAATGTGTATACTCTAGATCAGCTTGATTCTTTGGCACCAAACCTAAGAATAAAAGCCATTATGAAAAATTTTAAAGTAGATAATGCAAATAAAATAATTTTGACACAACCGAAATGGTTTCAGACCTTAAATGATGTATACAAACAAGAAAACTTGCAAATGATAAAAGATTATATTGAAATTATCAATATAGCTAGCGCGTCACGGTATTTGGGAGAAGATTTTGAAAAAGCTGAAACTGACTTTAGAAACGCACTTTTAGGATCACAAGGAGATATTTCTGGAGATGAAAAAGCTATTAATATGGTTAATTCAGCATTAGGTGAACCTTTTGGTAAAATTTATATTAAAAAGTATTTCTCAGATAAGGTTAAAGAAAATGTTAAAGATATGACTAATGAAATAATAGAAACTTATAAAAAGAGAATAAATAATCTTGATTGGATGAGTGGTGCTACTAAGGAAAGAGCCATTGAAAAATTGGACAAACTCAATGTACAAATTGGATATCCAGATAAGTGGGAGGATTATTCAAAGTTGGAAATAAGATCGTATGAAAACGGAGGATCTCTTTGGGAAAATATTCAGAACTTAGGTAAGTTCGCTTATGAAAAGTCTATAAGCAAGCTAAATCAACCTGTTGATAAATCAAGATTTGCGTGTACACCACAAACAATTAATGCCTTTTATAATCCGTCAGCCAATACCATAACTGTTCCAGCTGGAATATTACAAGGTGCGTTTTATGATGTAAATTCTAGTAAGGAAAAAAACTTAGGCGCAATAGGCGCAATTATAGGTCATGAAATAAGTCATGCATTTGATAATACTGGAGCTAAATTTGATGCAGATGGAAATTTAAATAATTGGTGGAGCACAGATGATTATAAAAAGTTTGAAGAAAAGACTAATAAAGTTAGACAATTTTACAATACTGTCAAAGTAGATGATGGCAAAAATGTAAATGGAGATCTTACTGTGGGAGAAAACATAGCTGATATAGGTGGAGTGGCTTGTACTTTAGATATTTTAAAGAAAATGCCTAATCCAGATTATAAGGCCTTCTTTGAAAGTAATGCTACTATGTGGCGTGAAATTGGCACAAAAGAATATGAAGATTATAAGCTTGAATATGATGTGCATTCACCAAATAAAGTGAGAGACAATATAGTATTAGCACAATTTGATGAATTCTATAAAACATATGGAGTTAAAGAGACTGATAAGATGTATGTTAAACCAGAAGATCGAATACAAATTTGGTAGTAAATTAGAATTTGTTTTGTGAAAGAGTTTCAAGAAATAAAGCGGATAAATCTAATGTATTTGAATCACTTTAATATATTCAATAAAAGATAAAGACACCGCTAATGGTGCCTTTATCTTTTATTGAATTATGATTTAGGAATTATTTTTGTAGATGATTTAAGAAAATCAGAATGCAATCGTTTTATATGACTTAAAAAGTATATATATGCAGTATCAAATATAAAACAGAAAATTCCTAAAGTAATAATTAATCCGCTATGCAAAATAATGCTGGATGAGATTGTAGCTGCTAAGGTGCCAATACATTTATTAATAGCTATAGTTAAACTTTGCCCCTTTATATCGGGTCTACTGACAAGCATTATTATGAATAATATAGACATTATGAGGTTTTGAATAAAAGCAGAGTAGAATTTTGCTAAATCACCAAATTCTATGATAAAGAAATATTGGATGACAAAAGACATTATAAATATAATCAAAGTCCATGGCCAGAAGTATTCTTTATTTGTATGTTTTGGGAAATAGCGTTTCCCATATAATATATAAGTTAAAACAACTAAAACGTCTAAGCATAGCCAAATTAAAGTGATGTAAGTTGTAAAATTTAATATATTACCTTTTAAATCGAAATAGGAATTAACACTTTCCCAGGCAAAATTAAGAGTTAATGCAATAAATGGAATTCCGCAAGCTTTGTATCTAAAACCTAAATGAATTAATTTTATATAAACAATCGACCAACAAAATCCACAAACTAATAACAAAAATAATACCATAAAATTTCTCCCTTATAATTTTTCAATTATAGTTATAAAAGTTGATTATATTGTTAATATATGATATTCAGGAGCTAAGAAAACTAGACTCGTATTTATTAATTTAAATTAGTAAATACGAGTCTAGTTTTCTCTTTTTAGATCTTCTATTGGCTGATATACATATAGTTCACAGTAATTGTCTTTGGATCTTGAATTGTCTATATATTCAAACCTGAAGGTGGCAGCAAATTTATAGCCAGATTTAAAAATCCATTTTCTATATAACTGGACTAATAAACGGCCTAAATGCCTTCCGTTAAGATCGTCAGGGCGGAAGAAACCAACAAAACGGAACACTACATATTTATGAGCCGGTATAGAAATACTAATCATTCCCTCAGGTATAGTATTTATATCAGAAACTTGGACACTTGGAATGTAATATATGAAGTCATCACTACCCCAGTCTGTAAAGCCAAAGTATTCGTGTGGGTTTATCAAATTATTAATTTTATGCTTATGATTATAGAAGAAATCTCGACCATATGAATTTGCACTTTTATCACCAGATTTACTTAATATCTTATGTTTTATCCCGATCAAATTGAATTTTTGTTTAAAGACAAATTGAGGATTATATGTAATAGAATTACCTATGGATAAGATATCATTACAATTAATTTTTTCTTTAAGTATTAAACTCAAAGAAATTTTATCGGATCTGATTTTAAGAGGTGTATGTCCGAAACATTTTTTAAATGCTCTAATATAGGATTGTTCATAATCAAAACCGTACTCAAGAGCAATATCTATAATTCTCATAGTTGTATTAATTAATTCGTTAAGGCTAGATGTTAATTTTCGACCTTGAACATATTCCATAATAGATTCGCCGGTTAAAGATTTAAAGATTCTGTGTAGATAATATTTTGATATTCCTGTATGAAGTGAGATGTCATCCAAAGAAATCTTATTATAAAGGTTATTTTCAATATAATCTACAGTTTCAATAATGGTTTCTTTTAAGTCTTTCATATTTTAAACACCTTTTCTAAAAAATAGTTATTAATAATAAAGCAACAATTTTATGTAATATATTTGATGATGAACAAAATTAAATATATTAATTTATTCATTTTGGAAATATATCGGACATTAAAAAAGCAATATCTGTTCATTTTAATTAACAATTTACATATAAAATCATATTGAAAGATGATATTAAATTGTTTAGATTTATTATATCGATTAAAAGTTATAAAGTAAATACTTTGTAAATTAGAAAGAATTATACTGTATTGGTTATGGAAAGTAGGAGGTTTAGTATGAGTAGAAGAGTAGTTATTACAGGGATTGGAGCGGTTACATCACTTGGAATTGGAGCAGATAAGCTTTGGAAGTCAATAAAGGCTGGAAAGTCTGGAATTAGTATGATTGAGGGAATAGATGTTTCTGATTTACCTACCAAAGTTGCATCTCAAGTAAAAGATTTTGATCCAAGTAGCTTTATTGATAAAAAAGAAGTTAAAAGAATGGATAGATTTGCACAATTTGCTCTAGCATCAGCTCAAATGGCTATGGAAGATTCGGCACTTAATTTGGAAAAAATAAATAAAGAACGTATGGGAGTAATAATTGGTAGCGGCATAGGAGGAATTGGGACTCTAGAAAGTCAGTATGATGAATTGAAAGAAAGAGGTCCTAGAAGAGTAAGTCCGTTTTTAGTACCAATGATGATAGCCAATATGGCTTCAGGGGTTGTTGCTATAAAATTTGGGGCTAAAGGTTATAATGAATGTACTGTTACAGCGTGTGCAACTTCAACAAATGCAGTTGGGAACGCATTCAAAGTGATTCAAAGAAATGATGCGGATATAATGATTGCTGGTGGAGCAGAGGCTTGTGTAACGAAACTAACTTTATCGGGTTTTTGTGCAATTAAAGCTATGACAACAAATCATGATCCGGCTACTGCATCTAGGCCGTTTGATTCAGAAAGAAATGGATTTGTACTTGGAGAAGGTTCGGGTGTGCTTATACTTGAAGAATATGAGCATGCTTTAAATAGAGGAGCTAATATAATTGCCGAAATAGTTGGATATGGGTGCACTAATGATGCGTTCCATATAACTGCTCCGGCTGAAGAAGGGGAGGGGGCTGCAAGATGTATGAAAATTGCACTTGAAGATGCAAAGATTACACCTTCCGATATAGGATATATAAACGCTCATGGAACATCAACAAAAGCAAATGACAAAAATGAAACTATGGCTGTAAAATCTGTTTTTGGGAAACATGCGTATGAACTTGCTATAAGCTCAACAAAATCAATGACTGGTCATCTTTTAGGGGCATCAGGTGCTATAGAGGCTATTATAACGGCATGTGCTCTAAGAGAAGGATTTATCCCTCCAACAATAAATTACAAAAATCAAGATCCTGATTGTGATTTAAACTATATACCTAATGAAGGAAAGAATCTGGAATTTACTTATGCTTTGAGTAATTCCTTTGGTTTTGGGGGACACAATGCAACTTTAGTTTTAAAGGCATTTAATTAGTTTAAATGATATAATGAGTTAAGTTAGCTTATCTTATTTAAAGAAGTTCTAGCAACGACTTTCATATTAAAATTGTTGAAAGTTCCTTATTTTTGTGAGATTTTACAAATGTATAAGAAAATATGGATTATTTTGCTATAATATGATAATGTAGACATAAGCAAAACAATTCAAACATAATAATCTGAAAACAAAATTAAAGATAGGTAGAGCGTGGCTCGGCCTATCTTTAATTCTTTAAGAAAACTAGATTTAAAACTAGAGATATTAGGGCAGAGTTTTAAAGAACACAACCATATATGCTATAGTCTATAATGATATTATAGTATGGAGTTATACTGCTTTTTTGAGTGACATGCTATGATTAAGCTAATTTTAGATAGCTATATATTTAAACTCGGATGATTGGAAAATTTTCTGTGAGCGTAAATAGCAAATATGCTTAAAAAAATTAACCCTAATAATCCTTCCCCATTAATAATTTTTACATTACCAATAATAAATCCATAAGAAACATTATTATAAGAGTAGCCAAGTGTGGCTATGTTTATATTATTCCATAATATGTGCATTATACTTGGTAAAAGTACATTGGGTGACATTGTATAAAGATAAGTAAAGGAGTAGTTCAATGCAAAAATAGCTGCACATTGCAAAACTACATATGTAATTGCTTTAGGTAAACCAAAATGCATATTTAGAATAAAGAATGCTGGAACATAGTATAATGACCAAATGATACCCATTATAAAATTTGTTCTTTTAATACTATATCTTTTTAAAAGCCGAGGTAAAAGGTAACCTCTCCAACCATACTCTTCAAATAATCCAGCTATAAAAAGTGTTAAAGAGATCAAAGTAATCTTTATAGCGTCGAGAAATATGTACGATATATTTTCTGATAATACACCTTGTTTAGTTAAATATGCAGATGACCCGCATAGAAAGATCACAATTAATGGAAATGCAATAGCGAAAATTAAGCCCTTCAATGTGATTTTGTAAGTAAAGGGATTTAGTAATACTTTTAATGACCTTGATTCCATCAATATCGAAATTATAGCAGCGAAAGCTGGAATAACCATTATAATAGTTAAGGCTCCAATAAAACCTTTCGGTAAAAGTATTATACTTATAAAGTAAGTTAATAAAAAAGTGATTGATAGGAATATTTTTTCGTATTTCATTTTTAAGCTCCTTTTAAAAAACATAATTGTTTTAGTTCTTCGATATAATTATATTTTGTTTCATAAAATAAATAACTTTGATTAATTATTATATCATATAGTTTAGAATATTATGTGGCAATGCTGGAATATTATATGAAAAACATGAAATGTTGCATTAGAAACTATATTTTTTGAGTTTTATTATAAGGAGCAAAAATTTTTTATATCCAATGCACTAATTGTTATTGAATATATATGATAAAAAGGGTATCTTTAACAATTAAGTGGATGGTGTTATTATAAATATGGGACTATAAAAGAAGTTATTCTAAAGATGTATCATATTAGTTCGTGTGAATTGGACATTATAAAAAGGAGAGAGCTATGAAGAAAAAAATGATAATAATAAATGGAACTATGGGGGTTGGAAAAAGTGCAACCTGTAGAGAGTTAAATAAAAAGTTGAAAAATTCAGTATGGCTTGATGGGGATTGGTGCTGGATGATAAATCCATTCGTGGTTAATGATGAAAATAAGAAAATGGTTATAAATAATATAAATTATTTACTGAGAAGCTTTCTTACTAATTCATCATTAGAATATATTATTTTTAATTGGGTTATACATATGGAAGATATTTTTGATGATATATTAGAACCGCTAAATGATTTGAATTTTGAGATTATCAAGATAACTTTAATTTGTGATGAAGATGCTCTAAAGAAGAGGATTTTAGAAGATGTAAAGCTAAAGTTAAGGGATGAAGAGTGCGTAAGAAGAAGTGTTGAACGTCTTGATTTATATAAAGAAATGTCAACTAAAAAGATTGATACAAGCAACATTTCTGTATTGGAAACTGTAGATAAAATAATAAAAATTATTTAAAAATAAATCTTATTTATTTTTAATGACATGGAATATATTTAGAGAAAAAAATGTATACTGTGTAGATACCCCATTAACTAATACTTAACTTTCTTATATTAATATTTTATAGGTGGATTATCCACCTATATTTTTTTGTAAAACTATAAAATTTAAATATAGATAAATAATGTTAAAATTATTATAACAATTATGAATAAAATGTAAAAAACAAGGTTTTTGATTGGTGACATTTTTAATAATACTATGATATTTTGAAAAAATATATAGGGGGGAGTCCTTTGTAGAGTCAGGGTTTAGCGCATATAAGGGCGGATGATAGAGTAAAAATAAGCAAAACAGAGAAAGTTACAGCTATTTTCTTTTCAAAGAGAATCTCTAAGGAAAATCGTGTTGAATAATGTCGAAAAGATGATAGTATTAAGGCATGGACTTCGTTGAAAGAGTAAACAAGTAAAGCAATTAATAAAGAAAATGTTTACTTTAAAAATTCAGAAGACAAATAAAAAAACAAAGGAGAAAAACTAATGAAGAAAGCTTTTTTAAGAAAGATAGTGACGGCTGTTATTGCTGCTACAACAATGACTAGTATTGCACCATTAGGAGTATCTGCAGCGACTACTAATTCAATGTTTAACAATTATTACAATGTATTCTCTAATGGAGGATTACAAACTGGTTGGGTTAATAACAATGGTCAATGGTCATACTTTGATAATGGTGGAGTAATGCAAACTGGTGTTATTAAAGTTAATGGTAAGACTTATTGCCTAAATCAGAATGGTATAATGGAGATTGGAAAGGTTTTAGTAAACAATAGAATATATACAACTTCTCAAGGTGGACAAGTTATAGGGACTAAAGCTCCATCAAGTGATAAGGTATTCGATTCTGGAAATAACGTAGTACAAGATAATAACAAAACATCTACAGTAAAACCTTCAAATACGACAAGTACAACTTGTCCTACAACAGGAGGTACAACTGGAACTGTAACAACAACTAAACCCGCAACAGGAAGTACAACTGGTACTGTAACAACAAAACCTACAACAGGAAACACAAATAGTACTGGTACTACAACAACTGGAAATACAACAAATTCAGGAAGTACAGCTAATACTTCTACAAGTACAAGCTCGCTAGATGTTCAGGGGTTGCCTAAGTTACCTGCTAATTATTCTGTAACTGTACAAGCTGCTGCTGAACAAAAGATTCTTGAATTAATGAATGCAAAGAGAACAGAAGCTGGTTTAAAACCGTTAACATTAGATAATACTTTATTACAAGTGGCTAGATATAAGAGTAATGATATGATCCAAAATAATTTCTTCGACCATACAAATCCAGATGGAACAAAGTGGACAAATTGGTTGCAAGCAGTAGGTTATAGATACACTACAGCAGGTGAAAATATAGCATACAACACATATGATGCTGTTGAATTATTTACCCAATGGTGGAACTCACCAGGTCATAGAGCAAACATGATGAATTCTTCATATACTAAAGTTGGTGTAGGAGTTCTTTATGGAAATGGTAAATACATGGGGACACAAGAATTCTCAAACTAGTAAGCTATAATAATTACATGTGGCTTATCGAAATAAAGGACAATTATTTTTATGAAAGTCCTTTATTTCTAGTTTTTGATATTTGGTTTAATCATAAGCTTAATTTAATTATACATAATCAATAGAATTGAACTGAGGAGAGTATACTCTAAAAGGTAATGTCTAAAAGACTGTGCCGTTTAGGGTATACTTTTTTGTCTTATTAGCACATATGTATATAATTTTAGGTTATGCTTATTATAGAATGTAATTATAATACCTAATAAAAAGTGCGATGTTTATAGTTAACTTCAAAAAAATTTTAGCATAATATTTGAATAAATTTTTGCAATTAAATAGGTAATTTATTTGGGATTTTTCGAGAGGTTAAAATATGTATTATATAAGAAGTATTGTTAAGTTTTTTATAATCATTAATTTTATTTCTCGTATAAGTATTGTAATAATAAATCTATATTTAGAATTGAAGTAAACTAAATATTAAAATAAAATTAGAGTGTAGAAATTTGATTACGCTATGGTTATATAAAAAATATTTTTAAATTGTAAATGTCAGGAGGAGATTTTATGGCTTTTAGTAAAGATTTTTTGTGGGGCGGTGCTGTTGCAGCTCACCAAGTTGAAGGTGGTTGGAATAAAGGCGGAAAAGGTCCGAGTGTTGCAGATGTTATGACTGCAGGAGCTCATGGAGTACCAAGAAGAATAACAGAGGGAGTAATTAAAGGAGAAAATTATCCTAACCATGAGGCTATTGATTTTTATGGACATTATAAGGAAGATATTGCACTCTTTGCAGAAATGGGTTTCAAATGCTTTAGAACAAGTATTGCGTGGACGAGAATTTTCCCTAAAGGTGATGAATTTAAGCCTAATGAAGAAGGTTTGAAATTTTATGACAATATGTTTGATGAATTATTAAAGTATGGAATTGAACCTGTTATTACGTTAAGTCACTTTGAAATGCCGTATCATTTAGTTAAAAGATATGGAGGGTGGAGTAATCGTAAAGTTATTGAATTTTTTGTACGCTATGCAACTACTGTAATGGAGCGTTATAAAAAGAAAGTTAAGTATTGGATGACTTTTAATGAAATTAATAATCAGAAAAATACTGTGAATCCTATATTTGCATGGACTTGTTCAGGGATTGAGTTTAAAGAAGGTGAGAATAGAGAAGAGGTAATGTATCAAGCTGTTCATCATGAATTAGTGGCTAGTGCATTAGTAGTGAAAAAAGGGCATGAAATAAATCCGGACTTTCAAATTGGATGTATGTGTTCATTTGTTCCTATATATCCTTTCTCTTGTAATCCAAATGATATGATGCTTCAGGTTGAATCAATGCATGATCGTTATTTATTTGCTGATGTACATTGTAGAGGTCATTATCCTTCATATGCATTAAGAGAATGGGGCAGAAAAGGATATAATATAAAGATTGAGCCAGAAGATGCTAAAGTTTTAGCTGAAGGAACTGTAGATTATTTAGGTTTTAGTTATTATATGTCTGATGTAGTTAAATCAGGGATTAATAAAGCTGATAAAGATTCAGTAACCGGAGGGTCAAGTGCGAGTGTTAAGAATCCATATGTAAAAGCCTCAGATTGGGGATGGCAAATTGATCCTGTTGGTTTAAGATATTCTTTAAATTTATTATATGAAAGATATGAACTTCCTTTATTTATAGTGGAAAATGGATTTGGTGCTATTGATGTTAAGGGAGCAGATGGTTCATGTGATGATAATTATAGGATAGATTATTTAAGAGCACACATAAAAGAAATGGAGCAAGCAATTAAATTGGATGGTGTTGATTTACTAGGATATACTCCATGGGGATGTATTGATTGTGTTTCATTTACTACAGGAGAAATGAAGAAACGTTATGGTTTTATATATGTAGATAAAGATAATGAAGGAAATGGAACATTAGAAAGATCCAAAAAGAAATCATTTGATTGGTATAAGAAAGTTATTTCATCTAATGGAGAAGACGTTTAAATAATAGACAGAAGTGAGAGTGATAAAGTTTAAAAAATACTTATGGGTACTTTTTAGTGTAAATAGTTATAGTAGATACAATATTGGGACTACGTTAATAGATACAACTGTAAGCGCATCTGTAATTAAATTTATTATTTAACTGAAGCAAAATATTTTTATGGTTTATATCAACAATCCATATATAATATCCTTTATAAATTGCTCACAATAAGATATTTGCAAAAATGTAAATCAATTAAGAAGATTTGTTTTATTGAGAATGTAGATCTATTCCTAGAATAAAATAGAGTTAAAGAATTAAAGTAGAAAAATTCAAAATAATTTAAATTAAGTAAATTTAGGAGTAGAAATACACAAAATACTGTGGTAAAATATTACTTATTTTGTTGCATATGCTAATGATAATGGAGAACTTAGGAGGATACTATTATGGAAGATAGAAGGTACCTTGAGTGCATAGAAGAGATTTCTTATATATTATTAAAAAATCATAAAGTTTTTGAGGTGAGTCAACAGTTTGTAGAAATGACGGAATATACAACTGCTGACTTACTTGGAAAAGGTATCAAAGAGATATTTGAAATTCTAAGAGTCGGCCCAAGCGTTGATATAAAAAACATCGCTGAAAAGGCCGACTATTTTTTATTTACTAAATCTCTCGAATTTAGATCAATTTCAATGGAAATAATTAAGGAAAAAGATACTCAATTATTTATTGTTAGAGAAAAACAAAATTCAAGACTTGAAGTTAAACATACATATTTATCAGAATTATGTAAGTCAAACTTTGTGGGAGTAGCGGTTTATAGTGTTCCTGATATGATACTTATGAAATCGAATCAGGAGTATTTAGATTTTTTGGAACCTCCATTTAATCAATCATATTACAGTATAGGAAAAAGTATAGAGAAGATTATATTAGGATGGAGTGGAAGTAAAGTAGAAAAATTTTGGAGGGAAGCTGTACTTACAGGAAAAGCAGTTCAAGTAAAAGAATATGAACATATTGGATATGAAAGAGGAATTACATATTGGGATTCCATAATTATTCCAGTTGCAGAAGGTGAAAGTATAAAATATGTGGTAAGCAATACAACTGAGGTTACTGAGAAGGTACTTAACAGAGAAAAAATTAAAGAACAAATGGATGCTATTAACTTTCAAAATAAAGAAATGGAGGCTATATTTGAAAGTATTCCAAATGGAGTATTCGTTAAATCAAAAGAAGGAGATATACTTCAGCAAAATGAAATATCGAGAAAGTTGATGGAACAATCTAATAATGTAAAGACTTTAAGTGGAAAATATAGCGAAGCTAAATATTTTAATGAAGTAGGTAAAGAAATTGATATTGAAGATATGCCATCATTTCGGGCTTTAAAGGGTGAGAGAATTAAAAATCAACGTATTACAGTTTTAGCTAACGGTAAAGAAAATATTTTAGCTATGAGTTCATCACCTATTTATGATAAAGAAAATACTGTTCTAATGTCTGTTACCGCTTTTGATGATATTACAAAACTTGTAAGTAATGAGAAAAAAATTAGAAATAATAGAGAGCAATTAAAAGCGATTATTGATAACATGTCTGATGGAGTTGTGGTTATAGGAAACTGTGGTAAGTTGGTTATGCTTAATAAAGCAGCAGAGAAACATTTTAATATTATAAAAATAATTGAAGGAAGAAATAAAAATGATCGTGAGATAAAATATTTTGATGTTGATATGAATGAATTGAGCGAATATAGTCTCCCATCAAATAGAATTTTAAGAGGAGAAATAATTACTGAATATAGAATAATTATAAAGAAATATAGTGAAAATATATATATGTGCATAAGCGGTAATCCTATATATGATGATAGTGGTAATTTCCTATTTGGAATGATGTGTATGAAAGATATAACGGAAAAAGTTAAGCAGGAAAAGCTTATAAAATCTCAACATGATTCAGTTTTACGGGCGGAACTTGAAAGAAATGAAGCATTAGAAAAAACAATAGCTATGAAGGATGAATTTCTTTCCATAATATCGCATGAATTTAGAACACCATTAAATGTAATTAATTCAGCAGTACAAGCCATGGAGTATATTTGTTTTAATGAGTTATCAAATAATACTAAAAAATATTTGGGGATGATAAAACTTAATACATTTAGACAATTAAGGCTAGTAAACAATCTTCTTGATATAACTAGTTCAAATTTGAAGAGTACCCAAATAAATAAAAAGAATATAGATATTATTTTTTTTATAGAGGCTATTGTTGAATCTGTAAGGTCATATGTTATTCAAAAAGAAATTGAGTTGATATTAGAAACCTCATATAAAGAATTTGTGGTGGCTATTGATAGTGAAAAATTTGAAAGGATACTTTTAAATCTTCTCTCTAATGCTATTAAATTTACTTCTGATAATAAGAAAATAACTGTAAGGTTTAATACTTTAAAAGAAAATATATTCATAGAAGTAAGCGATGAGGGCATAGGTATTTCAAGTGATAAAATAGATACAATCTTTGAGCAGTTTGGGCAGGTAGATAGTTCTCTATCTCGTCAAGTAGAGGGGACTGGATTAGGATTATCATTAGTAAAGAAATTTGTTGAGGAACTAGGTGGGAAAATTTTTGTAGATAGTAAAGTGGGTAAAGGAAGTACTTTCATAGTAATGCTACCAAATGAAAAGGTTACCGAAACATATGATTACAGATCATCAAAAGAGTTTTTTTATAATCATATTTTAGAAGCGACTAGGGTGGAATTTTCTGATATTTATCTATGATCATAGACAAATATCAGAAAAATTAATGGAGGAGATTTTTATGTTTATGTATGCATTTTCTATTATAATTGTTGTTGTATCAAATATGATTTATCATATTTGTTCAAAATCAGTTCCGGAGAAGGCTAACCCTTTCTCTTCTTTGTTCATTACTTATTTAACTGGAGTAATTGTTGCCGCTATAGCATTTAGATTTTACAAATCAGATAAAGGATTTTTTGAATCTTTTGATGATCTGAATTGGGCGAGTATATTACTTGGTTTTGCTATTGTTGGTCTTGAGTTTGGATATATAATGGTATATAGATCAGGTTGGGATATAAGTATAGGATCTTTAGTATCTAATATTCTTCTTGCACTTATACTCATTCCAGTAGGTATAATTTTTTATAAGGAAGGCTTTAATATAAATAAATTAATAGGAATAATATTATGCATTATTGGATTAATATTTATAAATAAAAAGTAAAAATCAATCACTACAATTTTGTAGTGATTGATTTTTTCATTTAGAAGCTAAAAACTTTCAAAGGATTAAATGATTAATATTCGTATAAGCAGGAAGATTTAATTGTAGTGCTTAGTTATCTTAAGACTCATAGATATATTTAATCAAAATTTTAATATACTAAGGTTATAATTTAAAAAAAGTAATCATATTAAAATACTATGAATTGAAATTTGAAAAATATATTCCTAGAATTTGCTTTGGAAAGTATTTTGATAAAATCAATACTTTAAGTTATATGAATCAAAATCAAGTTATGAAAGAGAGGAATATTTATGTTTAGGAGAAAAAATAAAATATTAGCTGGTATGCTTTCAATGCTACTATCTATATTGTTATTAAATGGTTGTGGAAGTACATCTGCAGAAATACCAACTAATTCATCAGCTGATAGTCAATCATCAAGTGGTGAATTTGTATTAAGATATGCTGTAGAATCTTCACCTAAAGGTTTGTTTAGTCCATTATTATCAAATACAACGTATGATAATAACGTAAATAGCTTGGTATATTCACCATTGATTTTATTGGATGAGAATAATGATTTTAAGCCTGGACTTGCAGATAAATATGAATTTTCAGGTGATAATCTTACTGTGACATTCAATTTAAGAAAAGATGTCAAATGGCATGATGGAGAGGATTTTACAGCAGATGATGTTGCATTTACATTTACTAGTATAGCTGATCCAAAGTATACAGGATCAAGATTCAATGAAATTTCCAAAATAGTTGGTGCACAGGATTATCATGACGGCAAAACAGATTATATAAGTGGAATTAAGGTTATTGATAAATATACCATAAGCTTTACATATTCTAAAGTTTATGCGCCAGCATTATCTAATTTTTCACAGCGTGGAATTATTCCGAAGCATATTTGGAGTAAAGTAAATGTTGCTGATTGGGACAAACAAAGTGATTTGCTTAACAAGCCTATAGGAACCGGACCATATAAACTTATAGACTTTAAACCAGACCAATATGTTGAATTGGCTAAAAATGACAATTACTTTGGGGGAGCTCCCAAAATAGATAAATTTATTTTTAAGGTTGCTAATACAGAAACAGAGCTTTCAGAGTTAGCAAAAGGGGATCTTGATATTGTTGAACTTTCAAGCACAAAAGAAGAAGATTTAAAGATGTTAAAAGATGCAGGTATAAAAATAGAGGAGAAACCAAGTGCAAATTATCAATTTATGACTATGAATAGCAATAGAGATTTCTTTAAAGATAAAAGAGTACGTCAAGCAATCACTTATGCGATAAATAGAAAAGGCATAGTTGATAGTTTGCTAGGTGAACATGGACAAGTAATAAACGCACCTATATCTCTGGCAGGATGGGCTTATCCTCAATCTGGACTCAACACCTATGATTATAATGCAGATAAGGCCAAAGAATTACTAAAAGAAGCTGGTTGGAGTGAAAATAATGGAGTTCTTGAAAAGGATGGTAAGAAATTTGAAGTTGATTTAATGGTACCTACCGGAAATAAGGTTCGTGAACAAAGCGCTCCAATTATCCAACAAAACTTGAAAGATGTGGGGATTGCAGTAAATATAAGCACAATGGATGTTGCTTCCGCTATGGCAAAAACTAAGGGGCAGGGAGATTATGATATGGGATTATTAGGTTTTACCTTAGAGGTTGATCCAGGTGATGCAGATCGTTATTGGTCTTCAAGTATTGCAAATAATTCACAGTTTAATTTTTCGAATTTTATAAATGTCAAAAGTGATGAATTTATTGAACAGGCTGCAACTACGATTGATCGTAATGAACGTAAAGAAGTTTATGCAAAATGGGGAAAACTATTGAATGATGAAGCACCATATGTATTTTTATATTCACAAAATGCTATTCGTGCTTATAATCCTAAGTTACAGGGATATAAATATTCAGCATATTCCGTATTTCCAGATATTCAAAACTGGACAATTTCAAAATAAGATGCTATTTCAATAGAAATAGAGGAGCCACGAACTAAAGTCAAGAATTTAATGTATCGGTTAAGACAGCAGTTTTAATCGATACAATTTTTTACAGAAGGGAGTTGATTATTTGAGAAAATATGTATTTAGGCGATTAATACAGACAATCCCTGTATTGATTGGAATTTCTATAATTGTTTTTATACTTGTAAAGCTACAGCCAGGAGATCCGTTTTCATCTATGATGGATCCTAATCTTTCGCAAGAGATGAAAGAAAAAATGTTGGAACAATTGGGATATAATGATCCTATATTAATTCAATACTTTAAATGGTTAATGCAAGCGTTACAAGGGAACCTCGGATATTCTATTCAATTTAAGCAGCCCGTTATGAGTGTTATAGGCAGTCGTCTCGGTAATACAGTTATCTTATCTATATGTTCAATGATTCTCAGTATTTTGATAGCAATCCCATGTGGGGTTATAAGCGCTACAAAACAGTTTACTAAAATTGACTACATTGTCACAATATTTGCATTTATAGGATTATCTATTCCATCCTTTTTCTTTGGTATGATTTTGATTAAAGTGTTTTCTGTAAATCTCGGATGGCTCCCTATATCAGGGATGGTGACTACAGGTGTTAATTTAACTGGTTTGGCATTCGTAATAGATGTTGCAAAGCATATGTTATTACCAATGATAGTTCTTGCACTAATGAATACGGCTAGTTTAATGCGTTATACGCGTTCTGATATGATTGAAATTTTAAAAACAGATTATATACGTACAGCGCGTTCAAAAGGAGTTAGGAATAGGAATGTTATATACAAGCATGCCTTAAAGAATGAACTACTGACTTTAATTACAGTAGTAACTATGCAGATACCATCATTATTATCAGGGGCTCTTCTTACAGAGACGATTTTTGTTTGGCCAGGGATTGGAAGGCTGAACTACAATGCTGTTATTAGTAGAGATTATCCACTTATTATGGGAATAGTTATGATGGTTGCAATAATAAGTTTACTTACGAATTTATTGGCAGATATACTTTATGCAGCTGTAGATAAACGTATAGAATTTGATTAAGGGAGGGAAAGTGTGTTAAAACATGTAATTTTAACGAGGTTTCTAAAGAATAAGCTGGCCGCAATTGGCTTTTGTCTTTTAAGTATATTTGTATTAGCAGCGATTTTTGCACCCTTTTTGTCAAGTTATGGGAGAGACTCGATAGATTTAATGAATATAGAAAGTCAACCAAGTTTAAGGCACTTATTTGGAACAGATGAACTTGGAAGAGATGTATTTACTAGATTATTATATGGTGGACGTATTTCATTGGGGATTGCTGTAAGTGCGACTGCTTTGCAGATGATAATAGGAGTTACGCTAGGTTGCATCAGCGGATTTTATGGAGGATGGATTGATAATGCAATCATGCGTATAGTCGATACAATTATGTGCTTTCCTTTCTTTGTGATAGCAATTACAGTTGCTGCATTAGCTGGACCTAGTGTTTGGAATGTTATTTTTATTATAGGTCTTTTACAATGGACGGGAGTTGCTAGAATTGTAAGAGCTGAAATTCTTTCTCTTAAACAAAGCGAATTTATTGAAGCTGCACGAGCTATGGGTCTTAACGGTTTTGAAATTATTATTAATCATTTGTTACCAAATACATTATCACCTGTTATAGTGAATGCTACGTTAGCTGTTGCACAAGGGATTTTAATGGAAGCTGGCTTAAGCTTCTTAGGATTAGGAGTAAAACAACCTGAGCCAAGCTGGGGAAATATATTATCAGCAGCTCAAAGTATGCGTGTATTGCAATACGAGTGGTGGCTTTGGATTCCAGCAGGGGTATTGGTGTTTTTATCAGTTCTATCAATTAATTTTGTAGGGGATGGACTGAGGGATTCTCTTGATCCCAAAATGAATATATAGGAGGGGCGCGAGTATGGATAAACAAATTCTCCGTATTAATAATCTATCTGTTAGTTTTGGGGAAGGGAAATGCAAAGTAATAGCTGTAGATGATGTGAGTTTTGCTATTGAAAAGGGCAGGATACTGGGGATTGTTGGGGAATCTGGTTGTGGCAAGAGTACTTTAGCTTTATCTATCATAGGATTGCTTCCAGATAAGATAAGTAAGATTGAAAAGGGAGAAATATTATTTAATGGAAATGATTTAAGTGAGTTTACAGAAAAACAATTCGAATATGTTCGTGGAAATGAAATCTCTATGATATTTCAAGAACCAATGACTTCATTAAATCCAGTATTTAAAATAGGAAAGCAAATAGCAGAGCCGCTAAAGATACATAAACGCTTGAAAGGGAGAGCTCTTAAGGATAAGGTAATTGAGATTCTTAGAACAGTTCATATTCCAAATCCAGAAAAAGTTTATAATTCTTATCCACACAACTTGAGTGGAGGGATGCGTCAGAGAGTAATGATTGCAATGGCTCTAGGCTGTGAACCAGAAATATTAATTGCAGATGAGCCTACAACAGCGCTAGATGTCACTATTCAGGCCCAAATTTTATTTCTGTTAAAAGAATTAAATAATAAAGCTAAAACATCTATTTTATTTATTACTCATGATTTATCAGTGGTTGCTGAAGTCTGCGATGAAGTTATGGTATTGTACGGAGGAAAGGTGGTTGAGCAAGGTAATGTATATGAGTTATTCGATAATGCTAAACATCCTTATACTCTTGGGCTATTGGAATCACAACCGCATAGAGGTGAAAGCGGAAAGCCTCTAAAAAGTATTGAAGGAATAGTACCATCTTTATCAGATATGCCTGAAGGGTGTCGCTTTAACAATAGATGTCATAAAAAGTTTTGCATAAAATGTGAAAATGAAATTCCACCATTATTCAATATTAAAGATAATCATAAAGTAGCATGCTGGTTATACGAGGAGGGAAAGGATTTTGATTGACACGATTTTAGAAGTAGATCGGATTAGAAAGAAATATGTAATTGAAAAAAGCTTTTTGGGAAGAGAAAAGATTGTTTTAGATGCAGTAAATGATATTTCATTCTCAATAAAAAAGGGAGAAAGTTTTGCATTGGTAGGAGAATCGGGATGTGGAAAGTCTACAACAGCCAGAACTATTTTAAAATTAATAGATGCTGATGGTGGTAGAGTAATATTTGAAGATAAGACTTTATTTGATATCGAAAATAAGAAATCAATTAGTAACAAGGAAATGTGTAGATTAAGAAAAGATATGCAGATTATTTTTCAAGATCCATTTGCTAGTTTAGATAAAAGAATGAAAGTTGGACAAATTATAGCAGAAGGAATTAAGAAGCATAGATTGATACATGGGAAAGATGCATTTAATATAGCAGAAGAATACTTAAGGATTTGTGGTATGGATAAAGAATCTATAAATCGATATCCTCATGAATTTAGTGGTGGTCAACGTCAACGAATAGGAATTGCTAGAGCTTTGGCTGTTCAGCCTAAATTTGTGGTTGCAGATGAACCAGTGGCTGCATTAGACGTTTCGATTCAAGCACAGATTATAAATTTGCTGAATGAATTAAAAACACGATATCTACTAACTTTTCTGTTTATATCTCATGACTTAGGCGTTGTAAAATACTTCTGTGATAGAATTGCAGTTATGTATTTAGGGAACATTGTTGAGTTAGCTGAAAAAAAAGATTTATTTGATAATCCGATGCATCCATATACAAAAATGTTACTTGAATCTATGCCGGTTAGTCATCCAAAATTGCGAAAGCAGAGGCTTAGTCTAAAAGAATCAGAGATAACATTGCAAGATAGAGAAAATGGGTGTAAATTTTGTAATCGCTGCGTATATGCATATGAGAGATGCAAAAATGAAATTCCTGTCTTTAAAGAAATTGAAGGTGAGCATTTTGTTGCATGTCATTTATATGATTGATTGGTAAAACTGACATATTAATCCATTAATTTCATACATTATTACACCATTTAAAATAGAGGAATTTGAATATTTTTGTGGAAATATAGAATTTATGAAATATATTAAATTTAAAGAAAAAGTTTTTTATACTAATATGCTGAATTTTCTTGGTTTACAGAATGAAAACGCTGCTTAAACATAAAAATTAGCAATAATATATTCAGATTATTATACAAGAGAGTGAGGTGTAAAATAGGAAGATACAAGCTAAATCATAAGTATCTATCCTATTAAGTGAATGAGTGAAACAGGTATATGTGGTTGGTTATCAAGAGATGGGAAATTTTATGAATGTGGTGAATCTAAACATAATCTTTTAGCATCTAGGTTAGAAAAAGAATTGGGATTAGAAATGTTTGATGAAGAGAAATCAATTTATCTTCATGATACAGCATTGCTGGAGGCTCTTGGGTTTATTAAATTTACTCAATCTACCTATGGATTAGTGGGAGATAACTATGACAATCAATTTATGTTATTCTTTGGAAAAAGATTTTCTTATGAACAGCGAAAATGGATGGAAGAAAATATATTAAAGATGTCATCACATCAAAGAGCAGAGTGTAGGCAAAGGTTAATTTTAGGGTATTAAAATAATTATATAACTATGTACATATTCTTAATGTGCATATGGATGTTATAGAGATTATATATTTGGAATTGGAAATGGATAATTTTTAACTTTGCGTGGTTTATTTAAATATTCGGGATATATCTAAAAATAAATAAACATAAAGATAGAGATAGAGCTAGTATAATAAATGTTAAAATACTAACTCTATTTTTTTATTCACATTATTTAATTGTAATTTTTGTATATTGAAAAATAAACATTTAAACCTGTGTAGTAAAATATAAATAAAGTGAATAGATTTTTTGTGTAAAACTGCTTTGTAACATATTTGAAAAAAAGATGAAGTGATATACAATTATGTTATAAGTATTGAAGGGAGGAATAAAATGAAAAGTCTAAGATTAAGAAATATCATCATTTGTACATTAGTTGCAGCTTCGATCACAGCGCTAAACCCAATAGGTGTTTCAGCAGAATGGAAATCTAATTATAAGGGCTGGTGGTATACAGAAGGTAATTCGTATGCCATTGGATGGAGAAAGATAGATGGCTTTTGGTATTATTTCTACCAAAATGGATACATGGCACAGAATACTACTATTGATGGGTGTTACTTAAATTCCAGAGGAGTGTGGATTGATTCAGTAAATACATTAATAGGACAAGAAATATTAAAGAATGTTAGTATTCAAAATCCATCGTTTTATATAGAATGTCCAAGTAGTGGCGTAGATATCAGCAACCTAGAAAATATTATTAAAGATGAGATAAGCAAGCTGAAAATCACTAATTCTTATGAAATGTTTAATGTATCTGATTATGATGTAACCATGACAAGTTATGGATCAGGTAATATTGGAATACAGGTTAAATGCAATTATAAAATGACAGCAGGAATGGAAGCAGATTTGGATTCGAAAGTGAGATCTATAGTCGCACAGATTGCTCCAGATAGCATGAGTCAGCCAGAGAAAGAACGTGCGATACATGATTGGATAATAAATAATACAAAATATGATCAATCTTTAACTATATATGATCCTTATAATACTTTAATTAAACATACTGGAGTCTGCGAGGGGTATTCTCTTTTGGCTCAAAAAATGTTTACTGTTGCAGGAATTAAATCGATGGTTGTAGAGGGTACTGCTGATGGACAAGCTCATGCATGGAACTTGGTTTATATAAATAACCAATGGCGTCATGTGGACTGTACATGGGATGATCCAGTATCTAATTACGGTGATATTATACAATACGACTATTATAACTTAACAGACCAAGAATTAAGCGTAGATCATTCATGGGATACTTCAGTTTATCCAAGTGCTAATTAGATATACAATTCAACTTAAATGAAAATATATATTATGCAATATAAACTACTAAATGTTTATGGTAGTCCTGGTTTAGATAGTTTATTTTTGCATAATATATTTTAAACAATCTAAAAATGTAATATTGACTTAAAGTTAACTTTAAGTGATAAAGTAAAGTTATAAAAACAAAGGAGTTGAGAGAATGAAATATCAAGCATCAAAAAATAGATATAATGAGATGAAGTATAGTAAATGTGGGGAAAGTGGTTTAAGGCTTCCTATGATATCCTTTGGCCTTTGGCATAATTTTGGAAGCAATGCAGATTATAATAACATGAAAGAATTATGTTTTACTGCTTTTGATAATGGAATAACTCATTTTGATTTAGCAAATAACTATGGGCCAGTTCCAGGAAGTGCAGAAGAAAATTTTGGGCGTATTTTAAGAGAGGAATTAGCATTATATCGTGATGAATTATTAATTAGCACAAAAGCCGGTTATAAGATGTGGGAAGGGCCTTATGGAGACTGGGGGAGTCGAAAATATATATTAGCGAGTTTGGATCAGAGTTTAAAGCGTATGGGATTGGAATATGTGGATATATTCTATCATCACCGAATGGATCCTGATACTCCATTAGAAGAATCCATGATGGCTCTTGATACAGCTGTAAAAAGTGGAAAAGCACTTTACGCAGGAATTTCAAATTATAATGGAGAGACAATGGAAAAGGCAGCTGCAATTTTAAATGAGTTAAAATGTCCATTTATAATTAATCAAAATAGATATTCTATATTTGATAGAACTATTGAAAATAATGGACTTAAAAGAGCAGCAAAAGAAAACGGAAAAGGAATTATAGCATTTAGCCCATTGGCACAAGGAACATTAACAGATAAATATTTAAATGGAATTCCAGACGATAGCCGAATAAAAGTCGATGGAAGATTCTTGAAGGAAGATATATTGACAGAGAAGAAGTTAGATCAAATTCGCAGATTAAATAGTATTGCTTTAAATAGAGGGCAAACTCTTGCTCAAATGGCACTTAGCTGGGTACTAAAAGATTCGGAAGTAACAAGTGTACTCATTGGAGCATCAAAACCATTGCAAATTATTGAAAATGTGGGGATAGTTCATAAGATTAAATTCACAGATGAAGAGTTAAGGATGATTGATGAAATAAGTATTGAATATGATAAGTAAAAAAAATTGAGCTTTATGTATACATTTTATTTTCCTTTCTATTCTAAAAGTAGTAATTTTGGCGTATAATGTATCTTAGAAATTTCTAGTATAAGGAGAGAAACTATGAAATATTCTATACAGCAGGCGGCTAGAATTACAGGATTAACACCATCTACTTTAAGATATTATGAAAATGAAGGATTGCTGCCTAATATTAAAAGAGCTGAAAATGGACATAGATATTATGATGAGTCAAATTTAGAATGGATAGCAGTAATTAATTGCCTAAAGAACACTAATATGCCCATTGAGCAGATAAAGGAATTTGTTGTTCTAAATAGTCAAGGGGATGGTACATTATATAAAAGGTTGAAATTAATATTAAAGCACAGGGAAAATGTTCAAAAAAAGATAGATGAATTAAATAAATATATGGAACATATTAATTACAAAGTTGATTATTTTACTCTAGCATGTGAGTTGGGAACTGAAAAAGAGCTTAAGAAAGAGCGCTATCCAAATCATTTCTATATAAAAGAAGATGAATTTTGATAAGAAGAAAATAGAGATTAGCAAATCTTATTAAAAAAAAGAAATTTGTATGTATTGAGAATTTAAAAATGAATTACAGAAAGATTCAGCGGCAAAGGGAATTGTGGAAAAACAAGAAAAAATAATGAATCGGTAAATAATTAGGAACTCTAGAAATAGGGTTCCTTTTTTATGGAAGTTTTAAAATTATGATAAAAATACTTAATAATTCTGATTAAAGTGAAAAAAATGTTGCAACTTTATTAAAAATGTATTAATATATAACAGTAAAATCTAAAAGTTCAGATGAAGATAGCGGGAGAGTAATGGCTATGGTCATTCACCGAAGAAGTAAATCTTTCAGGTACCTATTTAATTAGAGATGACCGCTATTGGATGAAACCTTGGAGAGACTCGAAAAGAGCACCGAAGGAGAAAGCTGTAAAGGCGAAACTCTCAGGTAAAAGGACAGGGGACAGATAACATATCTTATCAAAGTAATATATTATAAATTACTTCATTTAGATCTTATCTATTCCCATTTATATCTCAAATCACAAAATATTTATATTAGGAAAAGGCTTTTAGTACATGCCTTTTAACTAAGATGGAGGGATAAAATGGATCAATTAAAATCAGAAAATCAAAATTTATCGAGAGGGCTAAAGAATCGTCACGTCCAATTACTTGCAATTGGAGGGGCAATCGGTACTGGATTATTCCTTGGTTCAGGAAGGTCCATTCACTTAGCAGGACCATCTATATTGTTTGCGTATATGATAACAGGAATAATTTGTTTTTTTATTATGCGTGCCCTTGGGGAATTATTACTTTCTAATTTAAACTATCATTCATTTGTAGATTTCGTATATGATTATTTAGGAGAAAGAGCCGCATTTATAACTGGATGGACCTACTGGTTCTGTTGGATTTCACTTGCGATGGCAGATGTAACTGCTGCAGGTCTCTATATACAATACTGGTTCCCGAATATAGCTCAATGGGTTCCAAGTCTTATAATACTTATAGTTTTATTGGTTATGAACCTTACAGCAGTAAAGTTATTCGGTGAAATGGAGTTTTGGTTTGCCTTAATTAAAGTTGTTGCAATTTTAGCACTAATTATAATAGGTATATTTATGGTTATTAAAGGATTTTCTACAGATGTTGGTGCAGCTAGCTTTACAAATCTTTGGAGTCATGGAGGATTGTTCCCTAAGGGTGCAACTGGATTTATTCTTTCATTCCAAATGGTTGTATTTGCTTTTACTGGAATCGAATTAGTAGGGCTTACAGCTGGTGAAACTGAAGATCCAGAACGTGTTATTCCAAAGGCTATTAATAATATTCCAATCAGAATTATTATTTTCTATGTTGGAGCACTTTTTATTATCATGAGTATATATCCATGGACTTCAATTAATCCAGATAAAAGCCCATTTGTACAAGTATTTTCAGCAGTAGGAATTGCAGCGGCAGCAAGTATTGTAAATTTCGTTGTATTAACATCAGCTGCCTCTGCATGTAATAGTGGTATATTTAGTACAAGTCGTATGGTTTACTCTCTTGCAAAAGAAGGTAATGCACCAGAGTCAATGAATCAATTAACTTCTAATCAAGTACCTGCTAATGCTACAATATTCTCAGCAATTGTTATTTTGATTTCAGTTATTTTAAATTACATTATGCCAGAAGGAGTATTTGTTCTAATTACAAGTATATCAACATTTTGTTTTATCTTCATTTGGGCAATTATTGTTGTTTGCCATTTGAAATATCGTAAAACTAATCCAGAACTTGCAGCGTCGAACAAATTCAAGATGCCACTTTACCCAATTATGAACTATATAATTCTAGCATTTTTGGCTTTTGTTATAATCACATTAGCGTTTAATAATGAAACTCGTGTGGCTCTATTCGTAACACCTATATGGTTTATAATGCTTTGGTTAATTCATAAGGTTATTAAATCAAAGGCGAGAAGCGAGGAAGTTGTTAAAAGAAATTTAGCATAATATCTAAAACTAAAATAAATTTATATTAAAAGATTATGGATTTTAATGATATATGTGTTTTTTGAATATATAAATTATATTATTCCATATTTCTAAAGTATAAATTTAAGACATATTTGAGATAAAAGATAATAAACCACTTTATTCTGATTTATTTAGAATAAAGTGGTTTATTATATTGTTATAGCAATATATCTAAGTATAAATTAGTCTTGATACTCAGATAATTGTTGGCATGCAGAATTAAGAGAGTTTATTGCTTGTTGAATTTTATTCTTATTATCTTGTTTTTCTGCAGAGCTAAGTGCTTGTTGTAGTGAACTTATAGTATCTTTGCATGAAGATACGCCTTGATCAACATATTGTTTAGCTTTTCCTGGCATATTTAACACCTCCTATATAAATCATTCAAAGTTAGTATGAGCATAACTTAATTAAATATACGGAGTTAAGAGGATAAATTTGAATTGTAAATATTACCATGATTTTTTACGTAGTTGTGTTGTTATGATATGGATCACAAAGAAAAGTTAGAGATTGCTTCATGGAAATAGCTGCAGGTGATACTGCGCTGGCATTAGCCATAAAAATGGTGGACGAATTGTAAACTAGTAATGATACTTTTTTCTATTAATTCTTGACTTTTTTCTAGATGATCAACTTTAAATATCTTAATGTATTTCTAATTATAGAATATATTTCTCTACATAATCCTTGTATTATTTGAAAGCGAAAAAGTATACAAAAGTATAATATACAACAAATGAAAATAACTTTAGAATAAGAAATGTAACTTAGCAAATAGGGGGATAAAAATGTTGAAAAAAATATTAAGAACATTAGCTGCTTTAACTATATTTACGTTTATTCCAATTATCTCATATGCTTATGATTCAATAGGTGTGCCAGGAATAAATTGGACTAAAGGTTCGAAGACTGTAAATGTAGGAACTGACTTAGCGAAATTAAATCTGCCTAGTGAGTACATTTTTGCGGATGGAGAAGATACAAAGGAATTAATGGCAGCAGTTAAACCTAAGTTAGAAAATATTATTAAAAATTATGCTTATAAAGAAGGGAAAAGATACTCAGGTTACATAAAGGGTGATAAAGTAGCAGAAGTAGGATTGGCAGCACTAATTGTTGGAGGTACAGTGTCTAAGACAGGTTTGCTTACCAAAATACTAATAATATTTAAGAAGGCATGGATATTTGTTTTAGCCGGCATAGTAGGTGTATTTGGTAAAGTGATAAGGGTGTTTAGGAAAAAGCCATATATACATGATGAAACTGAATTGAATTCGGATAAAATTTTATTTAAAGAAAATTCTGAAGCAGATATAAAAGGTTGATATATAGTTAAGATCAATAGATTCTTAAATTAAAAATGATATAAAAAATACTAAATTTACGCTTATTTTTCTTAGTCTAGATATAAGCAGTACTTATTGAAATTGAGAATCTTTATGATATAATATTTAAGTGGAAATTTGTAAAAATAAAACATTAAATACTTTATTTTTAAAGTTTTACAAAAAAATAAAAAAGGGGTAAAATTTAAAATGAAAATTAATAAAAAGATTGTATTAATGCTAATTACTTTATTATGTATAGGAATTATACTGACAACAGCTGGATGCAGCAAAAAACCAACTGCTAGTGAAAGTGGAAAGTTCTTTTTTAACTTTTTAATAAAACATGATAAAACAGATATAGGTAAGTTTGGCATTAAAGAAGATGATGCCAATAACATAATCAAGACTCAAATGGATGCAACTAAAAACCAAACTAGAATGAATTTTACTAAGGCTGGGATTCTTATTTCAGATGAAGAATTGGACAAGATAACAGAAGCTCAATATAACGCATTAAAGTCATTAGATGCAACTGTTGAGGCAGGTTCTGAAAATGGAAGTGAATCAACAATAACAATAACAACACCATACATTGATTTTAATGCAATGGATACCAAAGCAACTAATGATGCACAGGATTCAACCATTGCCTTAGGCATTACTGATCAAAAAGAAGCAATTAATAAATTTAAAGATAAATATATAGAAAATTTATTAGCTGAATTAGGTAGTGCTAAACCTTCATCTGAGACCAATAAGGGTACCTATAAATTTAAGAAGGATGCACAATCTGGGCTATGGGTACCAGATATGAAAGCAGAAGAATTCGGTGAACAATTAGTTAAATTAGCAGAAAAATAGAACTAGATTTGTGTATTGATTAATTTATAACTTTGAATTTAAGTTGTATATTTTTTCTGGCAAAAATTAAATTAATAAATAACTAAGAAAAATTACCTTTAAAAATAATTTGTATGAATTTTATTATTTGCAAATATTCCAACATAAAATAAAAGTACATGTGAAGATTTACTAAGAGTAACTTCTTCCCATGTACTTTTATTGGTATATGGAAAAAACTTTATTGTATGGATAGTTAGAATGTAAGGAAGGATTTGTTATAGGAAATGAGTAGAAATAAAAGCCATAAGTAAATTTATGCAAATTTACCTATGGCCATTAAATAAAGAATATAACAGTGTAACTCACACTAATATGAATAACTTAGTATCTAATTATAATCTTTCGACCATAATTAAACAGTGCAATACCCATATTAATATTTCGTTCGACTAAATAAGATACTTACACGACCATATATAATCTTTTAACTATATATGATTATTACACCACCAAATATAATCTTAGCTTGACCTTATAAGATAAGATGGAATCCTAATATAATAAAATTAATCTACTATAAATAAGACTTTTCCTAACCCTATAAAATCGCATCTAACCTTAATACAAGTCTTTTGACTTGTATTAAATTCTGATAAACAAATATATTATTTTTTGAACATATTTGTTTGCTTAACTGTTATATCCTTTATGATATTAGCATATCCTAAAGGAAACGTTTGATACCATGAAATTCATGGTAGGATTATATAAATTTTCATTGATAAAATAATTAAGTAACAATTTTAAAATATTTTTCAGTAATAGGAATGCTTGGCGTGAAAGCTTTTAGATATAATATGTAGAATTAATGACCACAAAATTGTAGTCATTAAAAGTTAAGATTTAAATATAAAATTATAAGGTTTTTTTATAGTTTTATATTTAATATTATTTTTTATTATGTTCTTGTAAACTAGTTAAAGGTACTTCACGTGAATTTTTGGAATTTTTAATAAAATGGATATTAGCAGTTCCTGTATTAGTATTTACGCTTTCGATGTAAATTGGAGTTCCATTAAGTGTTACATTTGCCATTACTGATGATGAAACAATTTCCTGTGCTCTTTCTTTATCCATAATAAATCTCTCCTTTATGATTTTGTGATTAGCTATATATTTGACATGGGAAAGGCATACTATTCAATGAAAAATAAAAGTTTACAGTTTTTTAACAAGTTTTAATAAATTTTATTCTTCAATCAAAGGACTATATAAAAAATATTTTATTAGACAAAATACGCCTATTATAAGAAATATAATATGGTATTATGTGAATAGATGAAATAATTAGCAGAAAAGTAGAAGGTGATAGACTTGATAGATTTTGATTACAGAGGATTGAGTGGAGAGATCATTACAAAAGAGGAATTTAGTTATGAAGAAGAACGAAAAGCTTGGAATAGAGCTATAGAAAAATATCCATTAGCAATTGTATATTGTCATACTAATGATGATATCATCAATGCAATAACTTGGGCTAAATTGCATTCAGTAGAGATTAGAATAAGGTCAGGAAGACATCACTATGAGGGATATTCAACTGGGAATGATGCTTTGATAATTGATATTAGCAAAATGAATAGAATTAGTGTAGATGAAGAAATAGGAATAGTGAAAATACAAGGTGGAGTTAGGAATAGGGAATTGTATGAGGTTTTAGGTGAACTTGGCTATCCATTTCCTGGAGGAGGATGTCCAACGGTTGGCGTTTCAGGATTAACTTTAGGTGGCGGATGGGGGTATTCTAATAGATTACTTGGATTAGCATCTGATAACTTACTTGAGATTGAACTGATTGACTACAAGGGAGAAAGAATAGTTGCTACAGATAAATCTAATGAAGATTTATTTTGGGCATTAAGAGGTGCTGGTGGAGGAAATTTTGGAGTGGTTACTAGCATGATATTTAAACTTCCTGAGAAAATTAAAATGGCGACTTTAATAGATATAGATTATATAGGCGCTGATGATCATGAGATATTAGACATATTTGAGACTTGGACGTATTTATATACAAGCTTGGATAAAAGAGTTAATTTAAAGATGGGAATATATAATTCCAAAGTAAAAGGGAGAGGAATCAGAATTACAGGGATATTATACGGAAGTAAAGAAGAAGCTGATGTAATTTTAGAACCATTTAAGAATATTTCTGAAAAAGGAGTATTTAATTTTAACTATATTTCTGTTTTAGACGTAAATAGAAGAATTCAAGATAGTCATCCTCCATATGAAAAATATAAATCAGCAGGAAGATTCGTATATAAGGATTATAGTAGAAGTGAAATGAAAAAAATCATAGAACTTGTTGAGAAGAGGACTAAAGGAGCAGTATATGCAGCTGTTTCCCTATATGGATTAGGTGGAGCAATTATGGAAAAAGGTAAAAATGATACAGCTTTTTATTATAGAGATGCAAAATTTATAATGGGATTTCAATCTGTTTGGGAAGAAGCTGAATATGCACTTCTGAATATAGAATGGGTTAAAGAAAAGCTTAAATACATAAATAGTATTACAACAGGTTCATATATTAACTTTCCATATGCAGAGATTGAGGACTATGAAAAAGAATATTATGGTGAAAATTTAGAAAAATTAAGAGAAATAAAAATGAAATATGATCCGTATGAGGTGTTTAAATTTCCTCAAGGAATAAGAATTAGGAGCAAGCAAAACTTAAATTAAGAAAATTACTTATAATAAAATATTATTGGAAGCGAAAAAAGACTATGTATAAGAAAAAATTGTTTTAAGCTTATACATAGTCTTAAGTTTTTTATAGTAGTTTTAAAAAGAAGATGTTAAATAATTTTGTGTACATTTAAAAATACCTTGAAAAATATTTTGCCAGTAAGACTTTATATTGAATTATATTACATAATTTGCTAAGATTTATACATAGAAATAAATTAAATTTTAAATGCAAATGCAAAGTTCTTCTGATTTTAATGGGAAGATATTACTGTTTGAACATTAGTGTATTATTGTGTAATATTTTAGGAGGTAATTATTTGGTTAATTTTGAGATGGAGATTAAAAAAATAAATCCAATCAATATAAAGGAAATGGAATTGAATAGATATAAGATCAATGATGACATTAAGAAATCCATTATTCTATATAATTCAGCAATAGGAGAAATAAAAAAAAGCAACTTTGAGTTGGCTGTAAATGATTTAAAAAAAGCTTTATACTATAATAAGGGGTTCTCAGATGCAATTAAGCTTATTGGATTGTGCTATGTTAGTATGAAGCAATATAGAAATGCAGAAAAGGTCTTTAAGAAACTCAAAAAATACGCTATATATGATAATTTGGCAAATGATTATATACAAAGCCTAAAAATAAAATCATCCAGAGGAAGAAATGTAAATGATATGGATGTTATAAACCATAGTAATAGTGATATATGGAATGAGTACTCTACAAAACCAAAGCGTTCGATAGGGAAAAAAATTATGATTATATTAAGTACAGCAATCATTATAGGCGGCATTGCAATGAATTATTTTTATCCAAAGTTTATTCAGATAGCAATAGCGAAGGTTCCTATCGAAACTCAAGAATTTTTGCATAAGCTTAGTATAAATAATAAACTAATAGTAAAGCAAGAGGAAGTTGATAAAGATCAGAACAAAGTAAATGATTCGTTAGATGATAATGTGGTAAATCTTGAAAATAGTGAGAAAGCTAAAATAGATTCAGAAGATCAGAAAATAAAAAGTGATAGTTATAAAAATAATATTTTGGGTATGTTAGATCAGGCTGAAAAATCAATTGGAGACGGAAAATATGAAATTGCTGCTGAGGATTTAATAAATGTGAAGAACGAAAATTTTGATAATGATACGAAAGCGAAGTTTGATAAATTATGGCAAGATTTAAAAATAAGTGGACTCTGGCCTATATACAATGATGGAAATAAGCTATATAAACAAAAAAAATATGCGGAAGCACTTCCTAAATTTAAAATGGCTTCACAAATCGGTTCTGACATAGATATTATGCCTTGGTTGATGTATCAAATAGGGACATGCTATAAAGAGACAAATGATTATTCAAATGCTCTTATATATTTTAGGCAGGTAAAAGATAAATATCCTAAAACTGAGTATGCTTCATACGCAGATTATAGTATGAAGGAGATGGGGAATTAGATATATTTTTTCTGAGAAAATAGTATTATTTATGTAATTAATTTGTAAAAGATTTAATAAGAATAATTTCATTTAAAACGTGCTGTATTAGATTAAATAGTCTATACAGCACGTTTTATCATTATCTTTAAAGAATAATAAATAAAAATTACACAAAAGTGGGATAATTGTATATAATTATATAATATTGTATTATATAGGTAGAGGCGTTTTAATAATCTAATATAAAATAAGATTAAAAAAAATCAGCCTTTAACCTCATGATTATATGAGACAGTATTAATGACATATTTTTAGATTGTATATGGATTGGAGAGTGGTACTTTTGTATTCTATTATTATAGTAGAGGATGATTCTATACAAAGAGACATTTTAAAGAGAATGATATTATCTGTATGTGACTTTGTAAAAATTTATGAAGCTGATAGCGAGATGTCAGCATTAGAAATAATTTTAAATAATGATATTAATATGTTTTTGATAGACATTAGTTTAAAACAATCTTCAGGATTGGATCTTGCTATGAAGATTAGAAGTATATCTAAATATGAGTTTAGACAAATTATTTTTTTAACAACACACATGGAATATATAACACAAGCATTTAAACAAACTCATTGCTATGATTATATTGTAAAACCATATGACAAAAATGATGTACAAGCTATGCTGAATAAGATTATTCTTAATGAAACAAGCGAATTAAATAACAAAATTGATAGCTATAGCGAGGAAAAAGACAAAGAAATTGTAATTACTTTAAAAAACGGAGTATACGTTGGAATAAAGGTAAATGATATTATATTTATAGAAGTTGATGGGAAAAATTGTGATATTAATACTTACAATGGAGTTTATACCGCATATAACATAAGTTTAAAAAAAATATTGCAGTTAATCGACTGCAATTATATAGTTCAAAGTCATAGAGCTTTTGCAATAAACACGAACTATATACGAAAAATAGAAAAACTAGACGTTAAACTTAGTGAAGTATATTTTAACGAATATGATAAGACAGCATTTTTAGGATACAAATTTAAGAATGGTATTATGTCTGAGTTTAAAAAAGGAAAAGTGATAATATGTTAAGTTCAGCGATTATAAATGGAATGAATACATTTAATATAATTTATTTGTGGGTAACTTTGACAAAGAAAAATAATAATATATTGAAATTAGCTTTAAGCGTACTGATTGCTTCAATTTTTGTTACAGGTATTGAAGTATTACAATTAAATTTTATTATAACCTACATAACCATTATTCTAATCATTAAGATAATATATAAAATAGATTTGAAACAAGCTGTATTAGGGTTTTTCTTAGTACTTATTATAATAATAAGTTTGGAATTAATATTTTCTGCTCTTATTGATAAATTTATTTTTGATAATATACTTAAGGCAATTTGTGTAGAAGGAATAATACTGGTAGGAGAACTTATATTTTCGAAGATAAACTTATTAAATGAGAATTTTATTTTTGAAAATAAGGATAATATAGTTTTTATTTACTCTATTCTAATATGCAGTATATATGCCATTCTTTTTAAAATTAGTTGGTATTATGATAACATAGTAATTTTAAATAATTTATTTATTTCATCGTTAATATTTGGTATATTGGCCTTATCTCAAGTCTTGATATATTTATATTTTATTAAGGTTACAAGGGAAAAAGAATCCTTAAAAGTTTCCAATGAATATAATACTGTTATCGATGAAATAGTTCAGGAAATAAAACAGAGACAACATGATTTTGTTAATTATAAAAATTCAATAAGGGGAATGGTGGAAGTTTTAAGTGAAAAAGATTTAAAGGAAGCCATTAGAATTTATATGAAAGACGAAGATATGTATGATAGTAAAATAAATGAACTTATATATATTGATAATGTAGTCGTTAGATCTATAGTATATAGAAACATGTGTAGAGCAAAAAAGAATAATATTACTTTTAAGTATGAAATAGAAAATAGTGTTTTAGATCATATATTAAGCTATAATGAGTTTTCTAATGTATTAAATAATTTATTAAATAATGCATTTGATGAAGTGACAAGAAGAGCGTGTTTAATAAAATATATTGAAATAAAGATTTTTAATGAAAATAAAGAATCTCATCTAGTAGTTAAGAATCAAGTAGTAAATCCTAGTGATATTAACTTAGATGAGATTTTTACAAGAGGTTATTCTACTAAAAATATTGATACAAGAGGTTATGGTTTATATAATGTACAACAAATAGTTAATTTACATAAGGGATATATTAAAATTAATATACAATGTAATGAAATTACTTTTGATATTTATTTTAATAGATCCTCAGGATAATCTGGCTCACCCCACATACCTGCACAGCTTGATTTAGATGCTAAGTTAAATAACTTAAGAAGTATAGCTGAAAAAATGTTTATAGATCTTTGCATTTGAAACAACTCCTTTTGTATTGATAATAATCATTTGAAATATTTGCAAGAATATACTTATAAATACGCAATTACATAATTGCATATTTGATAGATTAAAAAATACTACAATCCAAAAAGTTAGCGATATTAAAGAAATTATTTTTAATGTCGCTTTATTTTTTACAGGTCTCTTTTTATTACGGCATGGCGCATAAGCTGCAACTATAATAAAAGATATTGTAAAAAAAATTATATAAAAGCTATTGCTTAACTTTGGGGCCAGTGTAGTAAAAAGCATTACTATTATGAAGTACATTATAGTAACAAGCAAACATGAAATAAAAGTTTTACAATGAGTACCTCCCATAAAAGGCCTGATTGAAATTAAAACAACATAAGATAGCAAAAGTATAGGGACTTTATTCAAGCTTAGAAATATTAAGAATATAACTATAAAATCGAATAAATTGCCTAAAATTACTTCTAATGTATATTGAATTTTTAGTAAATCTGCTTTAATCAAAGAAGAGTTATTTTCTTCTAAGTACTTTGTTATAAAAGTTGATAGTAATTTTATCATTTTAACCTCTCCATATTATTTAGTGAATACTATCTTTATAAAGCATATTGGATAAAATTACAATATTATTGGAATAAAACGTACAAATTTTGGAATGAAAAGAATAATTACTTAATAATTAAGCAAATAATTTATTGCGTTGCTTTTAATACTTTATATTGTATGTTTAGAGTAAACACTATTTATTTAGGTTTAGCAATATGAGAATATATAAATGTGGTAAAGAGTGTTGTTAACGATTGGATTAAGCTGATAGTGTTGTTAATAATACTAGTAATTAAGAGGGGAGAGGTAATATGAAAAAACAACTTAGAAAAGTGATGATTTTGGCTGTATCATTAATAATGCTTTTGGGACAAACTCCTAACATTGTTTTTGCTGCAACTTCACCAAACATATCAAGTAGTGCTTATAACAGTGAAAACATATTTACTCAGAGTGGTTACAAAGGACAATGTACATGGTTTGTATGGGGACGTGCATATGAGAAATTAGGAATAAAGTTAAACTCTCAGTTTTATGGCAATGCAAAACAATGGTGGAATGAAACTACTTATCCGAAAGGACAAACACCAGCCGCTAATTCTATAGCCGTATTCGGGAATGGTAGTGCGGGGCATGTTATATTTATTGAAGGTGTTTCTGGTGACACAATATACTTTAACGAAGCTAACTACCATGTGAGTAAGGCATATGATGGTGCAGAGGAAAATCAGGCAGTATCAGCATTTAAGAGTAGGTCTGCGAATTTTCTTGGATTCATATATCTACAGGGTAATCCATCTGAGCCAAGTGATCCAACACAAAGTGGCTTTACTTATCCAAATAATGCTCAGGTATCAGGAGATTTTCTTTACGTAAGAGATTCAAGTGGTAATATTATTCCTGGTCGTAGAGTTGATGATGGGGATAAAATAACAGTATTGGATGTCAGTTATTCAACTCAACTGGCCTTGGTAGAATATCCAACACCTAATGGAGTACAAACAGGATATGTTACCAATGCTACAAACATAATTAAATATTTTAATGCTGGAGCTTGGAAAAATGGTTCTACATCAGAAACTGTTTATGATTCTAACGGGAATACAATAGGATCACTATCTCCTGGTGAAACTGCGACACCAATATATCGTAAAAATGGTAAGTTAAGTGTAGTTTATAATACATCTAAAGGCACAAATACTAAATCAGGATTTGTAGTATATAATGGCGGCTTCAATAGATATTAACAAGTGAGTTTTAAAAATATGGGTATGACTTTATTTCAAAGAGGAAAGTCTAAATGAGATTGTGGGTTAGAGAATAGGTTTTATATATACATTTATAAATAATAAATATAGTTTAATAAAAATTGATGATATAAAATGTTTGATATCATCAATTTTTTTATTACTGTATTTTAGATATAACCTAATATCCTAATGTTTCAAAATAGTATATAAGATGAATTGAAAGAATTCATAAATTAAAGTTTTGTATTTCCAATATATCAAAAGTGAGAAAATTAGTTGCTTTAATATTTAATTGGGAATATTTAATATATACAACGGTTTCTAGCGTATCAATATATGTAGTAGCTAGTATGATGGCGAATAGTAGCGAAAAATAAGAATAATTTAATAGAAAAGCAATAAAGTAAGAAATTAATATATGACAGAGATGTTAAGATAAAACACGTCGCTAAGAGATGCAGAATTAATAGCTTAAAGCTAATAGAACTAATGAAAATGAAGTTCAAAAAGTTTTTTAAAAAGTTGTTGACAAGCTTCGAAAGCGGTGATATACTGAGTAAGCTGTCAGAAACGACAGATA
>CAURJV010000050.1:0-37615 GCA_963524945.1 uncultured Clostridium sp. | reverse complement strand
AGCATTAGTGGTGCAACCTGCAATTTAGCACTTTCAGCGAAATTTTCATAGTCCTGTGAAATAACAATGTTTTTCCTTTCGGTGGAGTATTGCATACTTCCAAGTTATATATTGTTTATCTATATAAAATTGCTAAATAAAAAATATCGCAAATCCATATGAATACCGCGATATTTTAATATATATATTATTTATTATTGTTGCTTAAAATTATGCAAATCTTTCAATAAATTCATTTAATCTTTTTAAATTAGCATTTATGCTTTCAATAGTAGCACTTATTTCTTCAATAGCTGCTGCTTGTTCTTCACTTTCTGATGCTGATTCATTTACAGCTCCAATTATAGTATTTATTGACTGATTCATATTCATAACAATATCATTTATTGTTCTAGTTGATTCTTTACTTTGGCTTGCAAGTTTTCTGATTTCAGTTGATACAACATTAAATCCTTTGCCATGTTCACCAGCTCTTGCAGATTCAATAGCTGCATTTAATCCTAGTAAATTTGTTTGATCTGCGATACTCTTAATAATTTCTATAGCTGCTGATGTTTTCTTTGAAGTTTCCATAACATCTTGAGCCTGCTTTAGAGTCTTTTGTCCAGTTAGAGCAAAATTTGAGGCAGAATTAGCTAATTCACTAACACTTGTAGAAACTTGATCTAATGATTCTGATATTTCTGAAACACTATTTACTAATCGAGTAGTATCATCTAAATCAATTCCATCACTAATTGTTCCAATAACCTTCCCTTTTGAATTTCTAATAGGTATTGATATAACTTTTATTTCTTTCCCAGCTACATTTGTATCACCTTTTTCAAGTCTTCCACTTCTTAAAGAATCTTTTATAACATCTAATGGTTCAGAACCAGCTTTAAGTTGTAACTGAAATCCTTTAGGATCTTCATATTCGATATATTTTTCAGTATCTGTTAATCCAAACGCTGTATCATCTCTTGATAGATCGTTAAGATATGGCAAAACAATAGAAAATGCCCTTAAAATTTCCTCGTCTGTTAAATTCTCAGTTAAATGTTCTTTATATCCCATGATAATCCTCCTCAAATATTTATATTCACCTATACTATCTTCTTAATAATATTAATAATTCTACATAAGTAGTCAAATTCCTCTATTATTTTGCAAATATCAATCTATTTTCATTAATATAATTAAACAATAAACTATAAATCCTATTACTTTAAACTAAAATAAATTTTAGTTTATCTCCATGATTTCAGTGTAAGTAAATTATAAATTCTATCTCTTATTTCGCTTGGTTATTAACTTATGATATTTTGCTATTACTCATTAAAATTGTAATATTTCACCATTTAACTTAACCAAATTTTATATAACACAAAACTACAATTTCATTTTTTTATTATATAACTTAAGATACTCTCACAACAAAAATAGCGCTTTATTAACAAAAGCGAATAACATTAAATCTGAAATACCTATAAATTTTTCATCATTAAATATTCTGTGTAATATGATCCATCTTTTAATTTAAAAGAGTTGCTTCTTGTCCCATACTTTTTAAAACCAAATTCTTCATATAAGTTTATTGCCTTATAGTTATCACTTGCTACCTCTAATTCAACTTGTTCAAATCCTACTTTTTTTGCATATTTTAAGATCTCAGTTAACAAAGCTTTTCCAACACCAAGATTCCAAGCTTCTTTAATAACTGCTATTCCAAAATTTGCTCTGTGTGAAACTTTAATCATATTTCCAATAATACATATACTTGAATTTCCAACTAGTTTATCATCAATAAATGCTGAAATCATTACATCCTTATTACTTTCGCTAATGTCATTGATGAATTTTTCTTCATCTTCTATAGTCATAGTAATTTCTTCTGGATACCTAAGCATATAGTCTGTTTCTGATGATGCCTTTCTTAAGTAATCAATTAATTTTTCTGCATCCTTTACATCAGGACTTCTTAATATGCATTCTTTTCCATTTTTCAATTTTACTTTTTTGTCTTCAAATACCATAATTAACAACTCCACTCATTATAACATAAGTCTGTCCAAATTTTATATAACATTTTGAAACCTTACCATATTATAACACACATTTAAAACATCACATTAATTTACAAGAAAATCTCCTTCTCAGATTATGTATTTCTTATACTTTCAAAAGTTATTCATAGATTTCACTCCAATATAAATTCCTATAGAATAAAATAATGGTGAAAAAGTACTACAAAAAATTTGTTTAAAAACAGATTTTATCACAGTATTTTTTCACCAAGATATCACTCTATTAAATTTAAAATAAATACTTTCATTATGGAATCTAATCTTATAAATTTTCTTATTTTAAATTAACTTTTCTGGAATGAACTTTGAAGAAATTCTCTTTATTAGAGCATAATCAAGTATTAATAGAACTCCTCCTGCTGCAATCATTATAAAATTACTAAGTAATAGTACTCCTGTCATCTGACCAATTAATACAAGAATAACTGGGATTACAAGAAGCCCGCTTATTTGTTGTGCTTCTTGGAAAGTTTCTGACTTTGCTGACACCATAACTGTAAGTATCAACGATAGCAAATTAATTACAGGTGAAAGCCAAAGTATAATTATCAGCCATTTTATATCTGGAAAGATAAGCTCTCCAAAGTATATAAAGCCACCTATATTAAATATTATGCCAATTGCTATAAATGAGATTAAAGTCACAATATACGATGGAATAAATACACCTAAGATTTTAGCTCTAAGTAATTGCTCCATGGATGTTGGAGTATAAAGCAAGGACTCTAAAGTTTTATGTTCCTTTTCTCCTACAAAACTACTAGCCCCAATAACTGATGAACACATTATAGGTATTATAAGAAAATATGATGGAAACATGAAGTTTATAGCCACTTTTACTAGTAATTGAGCTGGAGTATATGTTGTATATTCATAAGGTAATTTCCTTATAAGAGGAGCCATTTTTGTAATGGTGCTTGAGTCACTTCCAATAAAATTTGCACCTATGAGTATTCCAAGAGGCACTATTATTGTCAAGATAATTGGAACAATAGTCATAGGGAGAATTACTCGTTTTGAACTTACTAACTCATTTATATCTTTATATATAAGTGCTTTTTCATTACTCTTCATATTTTAATCACTCCTGATTTATAAAGACACATCATCAGATGTACCTTTTATATATTTGAAATACAGTTGTTCCAAAGACCATTTCTGCTGCATTGCTTCATAAATTTCTCCATCATCTTTCATTATACTTTGTATTAGAGTATTTACCTCTTGGTCTCCTGAAATAGGTTTTCTATATATGCCATTGCCTTCATATATAAATCCAAATTTATCAGCAATATTCTTCCCTCTAATTCTTAATTGAAGTTTTGCATTTCTCTTTGAGGCAAGTTCATCAAAAGTACCTACCCCAAGAATATTTCCATTGTTTATAAAACCATACTGAGTACATATATCTTCAGCATATTTTAATTGATGTGTACAAAGAAATATTGTAACTTCATTTTCTTCTGCAAGTTCCTTTACAAGCTTTGTAACATTTAATGCGTTTTCTGGATCTAAACCAGACGTTGGTTCATCAAGAAATAAAATTTTGGGATTATGAACTAATGCTATAGCTAATGAAACTCTCTTTCTCATTCCTGTACTGAAAGATTTCACCTTCTTATCTTTCACCTCTAACAGCTCTAACCTTTTTAATATAGAATCAATACGTTCATTAAGTAAATTTTCTTCAACTCCGTGCATTTTTCCAAAAAACATTAAGTTTTGTTTTGCAGTGAGATTCTCATAACAGCTGGAACTTTCAGTCATAACTCCACATAATTTATGAATTTCAATATTATTTTCCCCAACAGGAATCCCTAAAATTTCAGCATGGCCAGATGTTGCTGAAAGAATTCCATTTAGAATTCTAACTGTTGTAGTTTTTCCGGAACCATTAGGTCCAAGAAAGCCAAATATCTCGCCTTTTGATATACTCAAGTTTATATCATTCAATGCATTAATCTTTCCATCATAAGACTTGTTGAGATTCTCTATATTTATTGCATTCATTTTATTCATCCAACTTTCTCTTCAGTTTTTTAATAAGAAATTTGTACTCTTCCTCTCCTCTTAATGATACAAATGCCGGATTTTCAGTAATTGCAGAGGCAAAATTTTTCTTTATTGTTGTCTCATCTACAGGAGTGCTCGTTCCAATATAGCTATTATCCTCAAGCCATTTATCAACCTTAGTAAAATATTCATTTCCTTTAAATTTCAATGGAAACTTTATTTTGCAGACAATATTTACATACTGCTCTAAGGCACATATGGCCTTTTCCTTATCTTTGTGCATTAAATAACCTTGTGCTGCAACAATATGAATTCCTAAAACATCATTTGTCAAAATCTCATTAAGATTAAAAGACTCAATGATCTGAATACCTTGAGAATAAATTTTTTCAAACAAAACTTGCTCCATAATATTTATTGAAAGATAGTTGTTTAAAAGTCTTAACATGTTTATTACATTATTAAATACTAGTATTTGATTGACCTCATTTGCTTTATCTATTTCTCCCTGCATCTTGTATGCATTAATTAGCATTACATCCTCACCACTATACGGTATTAATTTATTATCCAATAATCGAATAACTTCTTCACTATTTCCTAATAACATTTGTGCCAATGCTTCCATTGTATTTGAACTCTTTATTTCTGTAATATTATCCGACTCTTCTTTTATTCTCTTACTTAATAATATACATTTTTGAAAAATTTCTCTTTTTATATCCTCAGTTTTTGCTAATATAGAATAATTTATTAATAATTGAGCCATAGAAAGCAAAAAAGGAAAACAGGAATAGTATTTTTTTATTAACTTTTCACATCTATTTATGACTTCATCAAATGGTTTTATAGCAAATTCATGTGAGAGTTCCTTATAAATCTTTTTAATATCTTCCTTTGTAAGCTGCGGGGAATATCCTAATAATTCATCAACCGAAATATTAAAGTAAGTCGCAAGCTCAGGAAGAAGTAAGATATCAGGATAACTTAATCCAGATTCCCATTTAGAAACAGATGCTTTAGAAACTCCAATATAATCTGCTAGCTGCTCCTGAGTTACTCCTTTCTCTTTCCTCTTATAAGCAATACATTCTCCTATATTTAACTTTTTCATATTCCTCACCTCTAATAATATTTTATGTGTTTCTACATTTTCAGTAAATGGATTCCTAGTTGATATTAGTAGAAAAAGTTAACCTACAAGAAACTTAATTACTAACTTTAAACTTCACATTTTTAGGCATAAAAATACTCCCTTTCAAATAACAGATTTTTATTTTTTATCTGTTTATCTTAAAGAGAGCATATTATCTTCTTTGAATAATACGATTTTTCAGCCTTATATTTAATTTCAATAATTCACTGTTTTAGCCTTTGAGTCCATTTGCTTGTCGCTCCATATTTTCTATGACAACATCATATATCTCCCCTAAAGAAGCACAATACTCAAGTACTTGCCATGGAGTATTTGTATGGAAGTGAATCTTAATCAATTCCTCATCTCCAACTGCAAGCAGAGAATCTCCCTCAATGTTTTTTGTTATATATTCATTTATTTCATCTTCTGAAAGATCTTTTCCTTCGATTAATAATTGCGTATCAAATTTATATTCAAGCATATTTTTTTCTCCTCTTCCTCTTTAAATAAATTATCTTAAAAATATAATAAACTTTAAAGCATATATTTCTTATACTCTCATTAATTTATAATATTATTAAGGATTCTAATTGGATAAGAACTTATTGCTTTATCTGAGCATACTTTTTAAGTATTGCCAATTTTCTTAGTCTAAAATTCATAATCCAAAAAATTAATACGGTAATGAACGGGAGAACTAATTTAATTGAGTCTAACTTAGGAACTTGCGTAAGGCTTGCTCCAATTATTATGATAATTGAATTTATTATACTCGTTTTTAATTGTAAATCGAAATATGTATTATCCCTTTCAATTTGATTTTTACATTACCATTCTTATCTTAACCTTTGGCTTACCAGAATTTTAAATATAAATTTATTACGTCAATATATATTACGAATCACATTCCTCTTTAAAAAAATATCTCTTGGATGGAAATGCAATTATGAGTCCTAAGAGTGATTCTATAATACTTGGCGTATTATATGGATTGTTTGTTTTCATGGCTATAAAGAACATAGATACTGCTAAAAAAAATACATTATAAATTATGATTTCTAAGTATGCCCATTTCTTAAGCTTAAAATATCCATAGGCTATTGTTAATAAAACTATAACGCTTAATACTCTAAGCGCACCATCTAAAAAATTATATATGGGAATTGGATAAACCCCAATCTTCTCCATAATGCTTTTCATAGGTGAAATTGATATTATCATTAAGGCTGCATAAATCAAACTCATATCTCCAATAAATGTCACTATCATAGGTAGTTTTCTTTTCATGTGCACTCGCCCCCTCTTATTTTACAATAAAATTCCATTACAAATAAATTATAACATATATTGTAAATGTAGTTTTATTATTCGCATATTTATAGATAAACAATATATAACTTATACTTATGCAATAACCTACCGAAAGTAAAAACATTGTTATTTCACAGGACTATGAAAATTTCGCTGAAAGTACTAAATTGCAGGTTGCACTACTAATGCTTGCTCCCAATTTCATTGTGACAAGCATTAGTTGAACAACCTACAATTAAGAGCTTTTAACAGCTCATTTTCAATGCCTGCTGCATAAAAATGTTTCTACTTTCTAATATGGTATTTATTGCAAAGTATAAATTAAATTCTTAAGTTGTTTATCTATATAGGGTTCCATATTGATAACAATACATATCTACTGTTTCAATTTCATGAATACCAGCGATATTGAAATTTTATAAGTTTGAATATCATTGTGGGACCCTATATATCAAATGCAATCTCAAAATTATACAAAAAAATCCCAACTTCATAATATGAATTTGAGATCTTCTATCTTAACTTTTTCAATATTTTAAAGATTTCTTATGCTTACTGCATATCTTCTATAAGTAGAAATTATCAATTATGTAGATTTATAGTGAAATAACACTATGAAAACTCTATCTATTTATATCTTTCAGCTCTACTCCATTAACCCCTGCTTTAAAACTTCTCATAAATAAATCGAAAGCACCTTTAATTAGCTGTGCATTCTCAAACTCAGAATTTAACTTAAGCACTTCAATTGCTGCCTCGATAGTGCAAAGTTCTCCTTCTGAAGCACCTTTTCTTAAAGTATATTCTGATTTATTAATTGGATCTAATGATATTCTTGGAAGCTTCTTTAAGTAATCGCTCTTTCTTAGTATCTTCTCTGCCTCTTTCCATGTGCCATCTAAGATAATAAATGCTGGAATTTTTTCTGAATCTTCGCATTTATGCTTTCTTTCTAGATGCTCATCATCATCCATAGGGAATAATATATGTATTTCATAATCATCGCTATTAATATATTCAATTAATTTTTCAGGAGTCTTTACTCTCTCCCAAAGAATTAGCTCTGTTGATTCCGGATTCGCCAACTTCAGTAATCTAGCTGTATTTGAAGGCCTACGGAATTCTCTTTCTGTTGATAATATCAATATCTTTGCTTGTGTCTTTATTTTAGGCACAATATTGCAGATACAATTTATTATTGGCAACCCGCATTTATTGCAGCTTTCATATAACTTAGTAATTTGCTTAACTTTAAATTCAGACACCATTCTTCCTCCTATGTTGATCATATACTTTCCTAAATCCTCTCACTTCATCTACAAAACCAGAATTTTCATAAAACTTATGTGCGGCTTCTCTATGTGATGAGGATACTAAAATTGCATAAGCACAGTTCTTAGCTTTTGAGAATTCATCAAGAGCTTCCATTAATCTTTTTCCTACACCTTTTCCTCTCAATCCATCTTTAACAACTACATCTTCAATTACTAAAAAAGATACTTCCAAGGATCTACAGCATATCCCAAGAGCAGTTCCAACAATTTTATTATCTTCTTTAGCAACTGCCAAATAATAATTCTCCTCCATCAGCATTTTCTCATATGTTTCAATAGATTTACTGATAGGAGTTTCAAACGGAGTAAGATTATTATATAATTCTAAAACCTGCGGAAGGTCATCTATTTTTAACTTTTCTATAATCATAAAACTCCCACCTTATATATAATCAATAAATTATATTTTATATTTATCATTCAGCACAAAATTAATATACTAAATCTTTCTGCCCTTCTTGAAGTAACTTAGTGTATAAAGATCCAAAAGATATATTAACATACACATTTACAAAAATCATTCCAAAAGACATAAATACATCAAAATATTCCGGATGCCAATATTTTATAGCTGCTGCTGGAGCTACTACCAATAAGCTCCATCCTATAAAACTTAGATATAACCAAAATATTTCCGAAATGTGTCCATCTGTCATTTTAATACTTCTATCAATTGCTTCCTGAATGCTTATATTAGGATTGTCAGCCCATATATAGTATGTCATAGAATATTTAATAGCCGCTATTATACCAGGGATTATTAATAATAATGACCATAATAGTGTAAGAATATTTACTGCTAACGTCATTCCTAATGCTTTAAAGAACTTCTTTGTGCCAGTAAATATATCTGAAAAATTAACTTTCTCGCCTCTAACTATGTTTAATATTATACTAAAATATCCAAATATAAATAATGAACCAAATATAATTTCTAATATCAAATTCCATATAACACTAGAATCTTGAAATAAACCTCCTATAATACCTGCACCACTATACACTAGCGTACTTAATATTCCAATCTTCCAATTGCCTTTTAAACTGTATCTTGCACTTTTTCTTATTTCTTTGCTCTCAATATCCATATATCTCCCTCTAAACTTCTCTCAAATTAATAATAAACTAAACCTTTTATCAATCTCCATAAAATATTTTTCTACTAACTTGCTATTTGCTTGAGTTCAAATTTAATTATTTCTAGTGCTACTGATACTAGTACATATTCTGAAATTTTGTCTAAAATATCATATTCCTAATTTCACGCAATGTGATATATAAATTTCAATCTAATTATACTTTTGTAAATACAAGACTGTAAGTTTTTAGAATCATGTCCTTTTTAAAATGTAATTTCCAATCTTAAAACCATAGTTACTGTAGAAAGGTAAAGCTTCATCATTAGCATATACCACATTAATTTCAATATCTGTTATAGCGTTAGATTCAAACCAACTTAAAGCATTTTTCATAAGCTTGTCTCCTAGCTTAAGCTTTCGATACTTTTTCTCAACAAATATAGATTCTATTTCTCCCAAATTATTTTCAATTGAGCTTAAACAATATCCTACATAACTTCCCGTTTCATTGTCTAGAAGCATATCAAACTTAACAACACCGTTTTTAGCCTTTTTGCAAATAGATTCTATTCTTTTGTCAAAAGTAAATCTTTCATATTTCTCCTTAAAGTGCACAGATTTATTATAGTGAATAGAATTAAGTTGTTCCCATAATGGTTTCATTAACTCAATTTCCTTTATTCCCTTTTCAACAATAGAAATATTCATAACCCCTCCCACTACTCAATTAATATTTAATACAAGCTAACTTGCTATATAAACAAATTATAACAGTATTGTAAATAGTGGTAAATCTATTCTCTAGTTATTAATGATAATTTAAGATTATTTTTCTTCATTATGTAAAAGTCTTATTAAATTATCTTTATGTTTATATATCATTAAAACACATGCTATTAAACCACTTACTATTATTGAAACAGGTGCTTTCATAATTATACACATTAAAGGTATTGTTACCCCTATTGCAATTGACCTTATAGAAACTATACTTGTAAATAAACGCAATATAAAATGAACTGCAACTCCAACCAATGTTGGAATTGGTACAATTACAAAGAATACACCAATAGTTGTATTAACTCCCTTCCCACCATTAAATCCTAGGAATGGAGTAAAATCGTGTCCCAAAATTACCGCTATAGCAATAATCGAAAGATAAGTATCCATTGACATTTGTAGTTCAAAAATCTTTGCTAAACAAATTCCTAAAGCTACAGGAATTATACCTTTTGAAATATCCACTATTTGAGTAATAATAGATATTTTACGTCCTGCTACTCTATTAACATTTGTAGATCCTATATTCCCACTACCTTTGGTCCTTATATCAATTCCGTGCAACTTTTTGATAATTAAGTATCCTGTCGGAATTGAACCACATAAAAAAGATACTATAATTGATAAAATAATAATCATATATTCTCCCTAACTTTGTTCTATTTTCTTAATTTATAATAGTGAGATGCCCTAAAATTAGAACAATCCTCCATTATATTTCTTTTGTGCTCTAAACATCATCCTAAATCCCAATACAGCAAATATTACAAAACATATCCATCCATATTTTGTGTTTCCTATTAAATTAATAATGCCTGTCAGTATAATTCCAATTCCCATGATAATGCATCCTTTTCCAACTTCCTCAGTATAAGGTTTCTTGTCACTTTCAGCAACCCTTGCATAATGATAATCGTGAATCAATGTTATCTGCTCTTTTTTCCAAATACGCCATCCTAAAAATATAGAAAGTAGTCCTAGCGGAATCATTAATATCAAGTTAATCACGTACTCATCTCCCAATGAAATTATTATCTTTTATATTTATCAAATGCTTTTTCTGGATTAAAATGAATATTTTTAAAAAGATATATGAGCCAAACTAAAAAAGCAATCCAAAAGCATAATTTACCCCAAAATATTGATGCTATTGCACCAATAAGATATATAATGGAACATGTAAAGCAGAAATTACGTTCATCTTTACTTAGACGAACTTCATCGTATTTCTCTCGTTCTTTCTTAGTTTTTAAATTATATCCAGATATCAGAATACATGCTTTATCTTTAAAAATCAGAAATACCATTCCAAGTAATCCAAAAATAGCTGACATAATAAAGCCAATAATCATCATTTTACATCTCCTCAAGTAAGAATAGAAAATATTTAGTTCCTAACTAATTTTTATTGTAATTAATTCTAACATAAATAGTAAATATCACATTATCCATTTATTATTTTGAATAATGTGATATTTAAAATTCTTATTTATTTTTTAAGAGTTATATTAACCCATACAGTAAACTTTACTCAACAAACTCCTTAAAACCTTCAGAATACTTTGTTGGTTGAAATTCTATTACATCATAATTAGCAACTCCATTTTTATGAAATGGATCTTCACTAATAATCTCATTTACCTCTTCTTTGCTTTTTGCGCTGCATAAAATTATTCCACCATCTCTAGGATTTTTTCTTCCTGAGCAGATAAAGTTGTTGCTAGCATAGTATTTATTTAAGAATGTAATGTGATCTTCCAAATGCTTTTCAACCTCTTCTAGTGGTTTAACATAAGTTAAATTTACTATAAACATTTTCTTTCCCCCAAGTCTAAATTACAATTTGTTTTATAAATTATAACATACTTGTAAATATCGCACTATTAACTTTTCAAATTACATTATTTAAACCTCTACCTGCACATTTGTTTTATTATTGCAAAAAAATATAATAAACTCTACAAATTAGGAATTGCCTTGCTCAACTGACAAGTTAATTATGTCTTCTTCTGTAATCTTCCGTAATACTCTGCAAGGATTACCTACTGCAATTACCCCTGCTGGAATATCTTTATTTACTACACTTCCTGCCCCGATAATGCTACCTTTTCCTATAGTAACTCCACCGCATACAGTTGAATTAGCACCAATCCATACGTCATCTTCTATTGTAATAGGTTTTGAGGTTCCAATCCCTTCTGCCCTTTGTGTTGGAAATACAGCATGTCCCGAGCAAGCCAAACAAACTCCAGGAGCTATAAATGCATTTGCACCAATGTAAACTGGCGATGTATCTAATATTACACAATTATAGTTAATCACAGCAAGCCCATGGGTATGTATATTAAAACCATAATCGCAACGAAATGACGGCTCAATAAATGTTAGCGGATGGCAAGTTCCAAGCAATTCTTTTAAAATATTACTTCTCTTTTCTTTTTCTGATGGTCCAGTCTGATTATATTCCCAGCATAATTCTTTCGCTTTTAGTTGTAATTCTGATGGCATATCTGTGTGCTTTGAGCAATATCCTCTATTTTGTTTCATAATTTCTTTAAAATCCATTATCTTAATTCCTTTCAAATTATGATTTATCTTTTATTTAATTGTAGCATGTTTTGTAAATTATGAACTATTCAGTTTTAAAATCAGATAAAAAATGATAGATAGTCAATGCATATAATTTACTTTCCTCGAAGCCTAAATTGCAATTTATCTAACAAATCCCTAATTAATCAGCAGATAAATTCCATTCTTATAAATTCGCCGTACCCAATAAGGGTATCTTTTTTATATATTTCCTTTACTATAAATCCTGCTCTTTTATAGCATTTGATCGCCCGCTCGTTGAAAGATCGCACCTCTAAAGCAATTATTTTGCTTGGATACAAATTAGCACTAGAATATTCTCCATCATATTTCCAATTACAAATTTCTTTTGCATGTAATTCTGTAAATTCCTCCAATATCAATCTCATTTCATATACCTCTATCCCACTCACCCTATTTTAGAATTGCGTAGTACTTGTACAACAAAAAATACCTCAAATTCGTTTTTAACAATGAGATATTTTATAGATATATTTATTTTTTCTTAATATACATCCCTGCAACCATGCCAATTAGCATACCAAAACTGATTCCATATGAAAGTGACACAAGTCCTAATAAACTGAATACACTTCCAAAACAAATTCCCAAACACATTCCAACAGACATATAATCATCCTCATCTACCGTACTCTTGGAATTTTCTTTATCTAGGCCTTTCTGTCCTCCAATGTTTAATTTGTCCTTTTTTCTGCTAAAGATTACTACTGCAAAGGCAATTGCAATTCCCATAACTAGCCAAGGTAAAGCCGCCAATAAAAAATCAGACATTTGATTATCCTCCATTAAATTCTTATTTGCTAGTCTTTTAAATCCACAATTTATGACCTTGTAAATTATAATATATTTATAAATATCACACTATCCAACCTTCAAGGAACATATTCTATATTCACTAAATCAAACCTCCAAGCATGTTATTACTTCAAATTATCTTTTTCTCCAATTTTGTACTACCTCATTTGGATTTGGTCCTATATTATTATGTTCAACAATACAAGAATCTTGTTCTGCTTCACAAGAAGCTAACTTATGATTACTACAACCTGTTATAACAAAAATAGCTACACCTATAAAAAGCGACACAATAGTTAGCTTTAGCGCATAATTCTTATTCATTATCCTTATTCCTTTATTAATATAATTTTATATATTGCATCATTGATTTTCAAAAAGCACCTTTTTATTTACTACGTGAAAAACAAACAATTATAAGCAATGTAAATTCCAAGTTATGCTGATAATTAATATTATAGTTTCCATATACATTTATTTTAACCTACTAATCATTTCATGGATTGAGTCATCGACTTTAGTACATAAGCCGTTAGTATTCGAACCGATAAAATATCCACTTTCACATTCATAATAATTAATAATATACTGTAGAGCTGGGAAATCCTTAGGTGTTAACAACATAGAATACGTTGTTACTTTATCGCTTGTTACTCCCATGTTGGAATTTCCATCTGAAGAAGCAATTTTATAAGCGTAAGAGACTATCTCTTCATTTTCAATAGTTGTATTTATTACTTTTTGTAGACCATCTTCTATAGTATAGTTATATTTTACTAACTGAAATTTGTTTAAAAAATTGAAATACCTATAATCAAGATTGGTATAAATATTTTTTGAAAGATAGAAACTCACATCACAATTAGCATAATCATAATATATCCAATCCTTTACATCAAGCCCACTAATGGAGTAGACCTTACTACCATTAATATTTGCTATATGAGTAGAATACTCACTTTTAAGCCTGCTATTATTATCAAAATAACTTTGATTTACTTGAAAGTTTCTTATCGCTGAATATTGCTGATTATTAAATTTAATAATTTTCTTATCTTTATTTTCATTTCTATAAACGATAAAAAAAATAGAAATAGATAAGATAAAAGTTAATATTGTTAAGAAAATAAACTTAAACTTAATCCCCATATTTTCACACATCCCCTTTTAAACAAGCAGTAAATAATTTTAATTTAACAATACTTTCCTATATCGAATCAATTATAATATTATCGGTAATATCGTATTATTCAATTTTTAAAAAACATATTTTATATCAATTGCTACATCAAATCTACACATCAAATATAAAAAAATGCCCCATTCTTCACTTCAACTAATGCGACATCTAATCTAATGTTTATTTTGTTTTTATTAATCTAGAAATACTATAACGCAATATTTCTTTGAATAACTTCTTCCACTTTTGCTTTATATTCTTCATTTATTGTAAACTCAATACTTGAATTAATTTTTAAAAAACTGCTAACTTTAAATTCAATTGTATTTGGTGTTGTCCAATTATAACTTCTAATCTTAGACCACTTATAAAAATATCCCGACTTATATATTCCATTTTCTCTTATTTCTAAACTTCTTAATGATTTTATTATATTAGAGATTGAAAATTCTATCCAAAATATATTAGTAACAATATTATTAATAATACCGTTATTTTCATGTCTAACATAAAACTTTACATTTTGCCACAATAATAGGCACCAAACTATTATTAATACCATCCAAAAAATAACTAATCCTATTCCTTTTTCTACTTTTAGAATACTTCTCCCATGAATATAGAATGTATATAAATCTTTTAATAATATTCCTGTTGTAATAATAAAGAACACTATACCCAAAATTGAAAATCCATAAAACCCACTCAAGTGATTCACCTCGCCATTAAAAATTAAACATTATTAATCTATTATAGCATATATTGTAAATTTCTTATCTAAATCTATGGTATAATTTTGTAAAAGTGTATTTAGGAGAAGAGCTATGTCAAATATTAAAGTAATTTTTATAGTACTTGTGAATGTATTTATTATTTCACTAAGCTTAATAAAAGGCTACAGTGATAGTAGATATTTTAGCTTAATATTCCCATTTCTCGGAATATTTAATTATAAATATGTATTTTTAAATACAAAGTTAACTAATCATCAGAAATCCTTTGCTCAATTCTCTATTATAGGTTTTGCTATATTGGCTATTCTTTACAGTTCTTATTTCATGTAATTTTAGTATTTCATAGAAAAAAATCGCAAATTTAATTATTTGAACAGCTCCCCTTCAAGTAACAGATTTTATCTTTTTATCTGTCAACCTTAAATGGAGCATATCAATTTTAAATAATACGATTTTTTAATTTTCTATTTATTTTTAGTTATTTATAGCTTATAAAAAATATAACAGAACTGGATTTAAAACTATTATGCATCAAACTTACAAACTTGGAATCTGATAAACTTCAAATAAGGCTCTTTTGCATGACTATTTTTTCTTAACAGGAATCCAAATTTCGCTGTAGTAATTCTCATCTTGATTACCCTTAGGATAATCAGCTATATCAGTGTACATTTCAATATTATAACCTGCTGCAATTTCATAATCCTTGCAATTAGGCAACCATTCTGAGAAGATTTTTCTGTTCATATCTTGCAACGATTTTGGCATGGCGCCCTTGCAAGCAAAAACAGCCCATGTGTGTTTAGGAATAATCTTTGTAACAAAACCATTAGGTATTTCCATGGATGGATTATAATTATCTGCAATCAAATATTCAAACTCATCTGATCCCATGTTCTCATCTATGGATATTCCATACATTCCACACACAAACTTTCCCTTTCCAGCTTCATAATGCTCTGTCCAAAACGGTGGAATTTCTTTAAATGCATTCTCATACTTAAACACCTTTGATACACCCATGACAGTAAACGAATCTTTTTCAACAATTTTGTAATCCATAATATAACCGCCTTCCAATAAAAACTTGATTTTCAGCGGAGCAAATGACTTAATCATCGCCCCATCTTTTCTAACAGCAGTAGGTGTGACACCATGAAATCGAGTAAAAGCTTTTGTGAAACTATCTGGTGATGCATAGCCATATTTTAATGCAATATCAATGATTTTTTCATCAGTAGAAACGAGGTCACTGCCGGCAAGAGTAAGCCTGCGTTGCCTGATATACTCTCCAACCGTAAAACCACAAAGCATTGCAAAGCCTTTCTGGAAATAGAATGGAGACATAAATGTTTTTTCTGCAATATTTTTTATTGTGATTTCTTCAGTGATATTCTCCTCAATATAACTTATAGCTTCACCTATTCCTTCAATCCATTTCATAATTATCCCCCTGTCTGTACATATATCTTATCTCTTCTCAAACGGTTATTCCCGACTTTTTGTGTTATGTTTTGTCTTTCTAAAAAGACTATCATTTAACTTCTTTTCACTTAATATATAGTGATTATTTTCGCTTAATCCATGAATCTCATTTGATAAATTCTACAGATATATTTTGGGTTCCTTTATAATTCTGTTTTTCATTGTTAACACTTTTGAAACCAGTAATCTTGGTTTATAAATAATTTTTCTTGCCTTTTTAGGGCACCTTTTAACACAGCAAAAGCAACGTAAACATTGTTTTTCATCTATTTCTAAAGTTCCTTCAGCAATTGCACTCACAGGACATAGTTTTACACATATATTACAATGACTACATTTACTTATATCTGCAAAAGGAGTCTTTGTAAATAATCTGGCACTATTTTTAGGTACTATTTTTGCCATTAATGGTAACTTTCCTTGAGGAATTTTAAGCGAAACATCCTTTAAACTATTTATATTTTCTATTTTTTTAATTATATTTTTTCCAAATTCTTCAGCCTTATTTAGATCATCATTGTTAGGGCGATTTTGTGCAATAGGTAGTTCTTCTGTGGAAAATGAATGTTCTCCTATAAACGAACCTGCTGCTACCACCTTAAAACCCGACTTTCGAGCTATAGAATCGAGTTGATTTAAGACTATACCATCACCAATATTTCCATAAACACTAACTAACACAACTGGGCTCCCATTCCCTTTTAAGTTGGCTAGAAAAGGATATACTATTTCAGGAATTTTTTCCTCATAAACAGGAACTCCAATTAATACTATTTCTCCATCAATTAAAGAAATGTTATTATCGCTTCTTGCTTTAGGTAATGTTAAATCAACTATTCTATCATTAACTATTCCCATTCCTTTTACGATTGAATTGATAATCTTTTTAGTTGTACCTGTTGGTGAAAAATATATTGTTGTTACTGAACTAATTAACATAGTTATTTAACCCCATATTTACTTAATATAATTATTACACAATATTTTGCTACCTCGTTCCATTTGTCTGCCAGTCAATCTTCTGTTTTTATCATAAACATCCCACAGTTCCATAATAATTCTCATTTTCTAACAATGCGAACTAAACTTTTGCAAGTTTTAATACTTGCTTAGGATTTTCAAGAATATAATTTGCATTAATTCCTATTGATGATTTAGCCCCCCATAATGCTAATGCAAAATCTATGCCAGCACCAAATGCACAATCCATATCATATCTAGTATCACCAATATATATTGTCTTTGATTTATTTGCACCTGAAAGCTCAATAAATTTTAAAATTGGCTCTGGGTTAGGTTTATGCTCTTCTGTATCATCTGCGCAAACTACTAATTTAAAATAATTATTCAATTCAAATGGTGCAAAATCATTTAGAAATTCTTCTTTGGTTTTTGAAGTTACTATACCAGTTAGAATTCCAATTTCATTTAGTTCAATCAAAGTATCCTTAATACCATCAAAAACTTTTACATTATGAAAATACTCTTTTAAGTATTTATTCCATTTTACATTACAGTCTAAAATATTAGTTATTCCAAGTTTATTTAATGTTACTTCTCCTGGAATACCTAAAGCGAATCTTAATTCATCAAAACTCAAATTTTCATGAAGTTCTTCAAACACTAATTTTTGAAGTGATGAAAGAACTGCGATTTCAGTGTCTAAAAGCGTTCCATCAATATCAAATATAATACAATTATACATACCAACCTCCAGTATTAAAATTTATTATCCAGCATTTTACTATTACAAGTTAATCATAACATAAATTGTAAATGCCAGATTGCTCAGTTTTCAAAGATCCCCTTTTAACTTGCTACATAAAAAAGGAAAATTGCGTATTAGTTTCATACACCATAATGAATTACATACTTGTTTTGAGAAATCGCCTTTCGCAGTAATATCATTAAATTAATCAGTTCTTTTGATGACTTAGAATTCTTATAAGTTGATACAATGTTATAAAAAGGCTCTAATGATTCTGGTGGAATAAGAGTAACTCCCCACCTTGCAAGTGCGAAACTGGGTCTGCTATAACAGTGAAAGTAAGTTTTAATTAAAGTCAATTCATTCCACCAATCGCTCAATATATCGTCATCAATAGCAATACAATTATATTTTTTAGGTTCGTAAAACGAGTAATCTTTATCTTTTTCAAATTCATCTATAATACCGAATTCGGCAACACAAGGCATATTATCACTAACCTTCCCGATATAAAATAGTTCGTTATTTCGTCTTTATTTACTATTCTGAATCAATTATAATATAATTGGTAAATATAATATAATTCAGTTTTTGAACAAACCTCTTTTTAATCATTAACATTCCCTTACTCATCACTAAAAGTTTCCATAGCTGATAACGGAAATATTAATGTAACTTTAGTTCCTTTATTAACCTCAGAGTCAATTGAAATTTTTAGTCCCAACTTTAAGCAGAGCTTTTCACATAAATACAAACCCATGCCCGTGCTTTTGCTAAATCTTCTTCCATTCTCACCAGTGAAGCCTTTTTCAAAGACTCTATCTATATCTTTCTCTATTATCCCTACTCCATTATCTTCTATAAATAACATTACTGAATTTGCTTTTTTCATTGATGATATATTAATTTGAGGATCTCTATTGCTTGAATATTTTATTGAATTTACTATTATCTGATTAATAATAAATTCAGCCCATTTCCCATCGCTATATACATTTTCTTCAATGTCATTTATATTGATTCTTATTTTCTTATGAATGAAATCTCTATAGTTTCTTTTTACTATATTTTTTACTATATCACCTAGACTAATTTGTTTTATTATATAATCTTTATAAGCATTATTACTTCTAGAATAGTAAAGTACCTGTTCCACAAATCTTTCAATTTTGTCTATCTGAAAGTCTATTTTATTAGTTACTTCATTTTGATTATTCTCAATAATAAGCTTTGAAGAAGCTATTGGTGTTTTAATTTCATGGACCCAGGCTTCTAGATATTCTCTATAATCCTCCTGCAGATCCTTATAATATTTTACATGCTCATACATATCTCTGCTTAATTCCTTAAGTATAGAGTTAAACTTTTCTCCTTGTACAGATTCTGCTTCCTTTAGCATCTCTGGAATTAAATATTTCTTGTCCAATTTTTCTAATAAACTATCAATCTCCCCAAAATACTTTTTATGCTTTATATATTCTAAAGCTATATAAGAACACAGCGGGAAAAACCATATACAAAAAACAAATACAACTATAATTAAGTTAACATTTATAACAAACATTATTATTGACAATATAATAAACATGAGACTATTACATAGTATTACAATAGCTTTATCTTTAAGAAACTCACTTATAGTCATGGCATAATATACCCCATTCCTCTTCTTGTTTCTATAGGATTTTCTATTCCTATTTCTTCAAGCTTCTTTCTTAATCTATTTATATTAACATTTAAAGTGCTATCGTCTACAAAAAAATCTGCTTTCCAAAGGTACTCCATAAGAGAATCTCTTTTTACTATATTTCCTTTATTATTTATCAAAAATGATAGTATTTTAACTTCATTTTTAGTTAACTCTAGAGAGTTATCTTTATAAATAATCGTTGCATTTGAAAGATTCAAATTAAAATCTCTGTAACTCAATATACTACTAGTCTTTATGTTTCCATAAGTCCTTTTTAAAATATTAGTTATTCTTGCAAGTAGTATTTCTGTATTATAAGGTTTTGTAATAAAGTCATCTGCCCCTAAATTCATGCTCATCAGTTCATCTACCTCACTATCTCTACTTGTAACTATTATAATTGGAACCTCTGAAGTCTTGCGTATTTCTCTACATATATAATATCCATCATACATAGGCAAATTAATATCTAGCAATATAAGTTCAGCGTTCTCACTTTCAATATAATTTATTATGTTATCCATATCTAAAGGAGCTTTCACTTCATATCCATATCTCTCTAAAAAACTTTGTAATTCCTCCCTTATAACTTCATCATCTTCAATAATAATAATTTTCCTCATCATATCCCCCTACTAGAAATATAAGGTTATTAAATCTTGAAATCCAAAACTTAATAACCTTAATAATTATTATAAAACTAAATACTATACTTTTCCACAATTTTACTCAATATCATTATAAAGCCTTCACTTTTTCTTTAACTCGCCATTATGGAAAGTAATATATTAAGCACTTACATATGCCATATATATAATAAATATCTATACATCTCACTAAATAAACATATTTATAAATTTGCAACACTTTAGGTTCATATCTTTACTACAAATCGTAAATACTTCAACGCCTTTGCATAATTAAATTTTTTATGGTTTCGGCTATCTATATTAGCTCTTATATATTATTTTTTATAATATTTTTATACCCTGTATATGTTGTATAGAAATACCCTGCATATACTACAATAAATATTAAAGCTGTCATTAACGCTGAAAATCTAATATCTATTTGATTAAAATTGCTTATCTCCTTGTTAACTACTAAAATACCAACAATTGAATGTACTAATGCAAGAATTACTGGAAGACTGAAATATATCAAGGTTTGAAGAAATATAGTTTTATTTATCATTTTCTTATTTGCACCAATTCTCCTTAAAGCTTTATATCTTTCTATACTATCACTAGCTTCTGATAATTGCTGAAGAGCTAATACAGCCATACTTGATATCAAAAATATCATACCTAAATATAAACCAAGAAATAATTCTGAAGTTGAAGAACCCTTTTCTCTAGAATAAATATCATCCTTCGAATAGGCATCCATATGGGGGACATCCATACTTTCGTACTTTCCACCAATCAAAGAATTATTATAAATCTCTTGGTATTTTTCATTGTTTTTTTCTCTATTTTCATCAGTATACATTACATCAAGCACTGATTTATAAACTTTACTATCTGGCAAAAACTCATCATCTATTACTATAACGCAATAATTTTCTGCCATTATAGAAGTTTCAAGATTTTCTTGTAAAGCCTTGTGATTTTTCGCTAGATACTCTTTTCCTTTAATATTAACTTTATTGCTATGCTTTAATTTTTCATTAATTGGATCAGCTAATTTGTTATAATTTGATAAGATTAAAACCTCATCACTATTTAAATTAGCTTCTTTTTCACCTTTTAGTTTTAATATTTTATTGTAATCAGATATTTTTACAAAGCTTGCTGTATAGCTTTTAAAAGCCTCATCTTCAGTTTTAAATAAATCTTTAAGTTCTACTGATGAAGTATATTCATCATAAGTTATATATTTTTCATTTTCACTCAATTTGAAATCAATTTTATTAAACACGTCATCTAAAGGAATATTTTCACCATGAGGATATATGACTAAACTAGCATCAAAAGGTGTTATTTTTTCAAGGCCTGCTTCATAATTTTTCTTAAGACCTATTCCTGTAGATAATACAAGTATTGTAGTAAACAGCATTAAACATATTACTGACATGGATATAAAATGTGTATTAAACTTGCTATTTACCTGCTTTATAACGAATATATTCAATCCCTTAAAATATACTTTCTTATTTTTATTTACAAAATATAATATAACTCCAGATAAACTAAAAAAGAATAAAGCTGTGCTCATTACACTAATGACTAGTGCTGGCTTAAACATTGGATTCCATGTATCTATCCCTATCTTAAAAAAAAATTTATATACAGCTACAAGAGATATTATACTTAATACAAATGCTGCTAAATATATATATGGATTTTTAAATTTCATTTTTTCATTTTTTCTATCTGCCGCAAGTAAGTCTATTATTTTGTACTTAGAAACAACAAATACATTAAAAATCATTACAAGTAAAAACATTATTCCAAAATATAATATAGTCTTTCCAATAGCATTTATAGAGACTGTAAATCTATATTCATTCATAGAAACATCGAACAGCTTTAAGATAAGAGTAGATAAGACTTGTGACGCTGCTATTCCTAATATAATGCCTGCAACTAAAGATATAGCGCCTACCATAGAGGTTTCTACTACTAAAATCTTAGATATTTTTCTTTTTCCCATTCCTAAAGTCATATATATACCTAATTCTTTTTTACGTTTTTTTATTAGAAAGTTATTAGCATACAATATTAAGCTTCCTAGTATTACTGATACAAACATTGAAAAATAAGACATAGTAACTGTTAGTTTTTCTATGTAATTAGCATTTGAAGATTTTATATCAAAAAGTGCCTTTTGTGAATCTATAGAATTAAAGCTATAAAATATACAGACAGCTAATATTAATGTTAAGAAGTATATAGTATAATCCTTATAACTCTTTTTTATATTGCCAAAGGCCAGCTTAAAATACATCATTATCATCACCTCCAAGAAGGGATATAACTTCTATGATTTTATTAAAAAATTCCTTTCTTGTGTCCTTGCCTCTTATGAGTTCATTGAAAATTCTACCATCCTTAATAAAGAGTATTCTATGAGCATAACTTGCTGTAAAAGAATCGTGAGTAACCATAAGTATTGTAGTTTTCAAATTATCATTTAAGTTTTCAAACCTTTCAAGTAGCAGCCTAGCTGACTTAGAGTCTAGTGCCCCTGTTGGTTCATCAGCAAGAACTAAAGATGGATTAGTTACAATTGCTCTTGCTGAAGCAACTCTTTGCTTTTGCCCCCCAGACATCTCATAAGGATACTTATCAAGCACTTGTCCTATTTCTAAATGCTCTGCTACCGCTTGTATTTCTTTATCTATTTTATAGGTGTCCTCTCCCTTTATTGTTAAGGCTAAAGCAATATTCTCATAAGCTGTAAGTGTATCTAATAAGTTAAAGTCCTGAAATATAAATCCTAACTCATTTTGCCTAAACTTATCTAATTCTTTTGATTTTAACCTTGTAATGTCACTACCATTTATCAATATCTTTCCTGCAGTAACACTATCAATAGTTGATATACAATTAAGAAGTGTAGTTTTACCACTTCCTGAAGGTCCCATTATTCCAACAAACTCTCCCTCATCTACCTTAAAGCCTATATTATCTATTGCCTTTGTTAAATTCCCTTTATTGCCATAATATTTCTCGATTTTTTCTACATTCAATATATTTTTCATCTATAATTCTCCCTTTTTTCTTGAACCTTTGTTTTGGTATCAAATCCTTCATTTAGATCTCATCCAGTAGAAATTTCATACCTCCGCTGGAATAAACATGTATTTAATTTCAGTTTTAACATGTATATATCCAACCTTTGCTTTGGATATATATCTATAATCAATGCACTTAACTTGGCTCTATGTTAATTATTTTATATTATTATACCTTCTTCATCAATTTAACTACATTTCATTAATATTACATTTTTGTTATGTTAATATAATTGGATAATTATATCTTGAAAAAATAAAATGCTCCCTTTATAGAAACAGTTTTATTATTTTAACTATCTCCTATAAAGTGAGCATATCATTTTCATGTGTTTTATAGTGGACTGTGAAGTTATGATTTCAAAATCCACAAGTTTTTATTTTAATTTCCATAAGATATTATAAACTTTTAAGAAATGAAATTATTTCTGAACTAACCTCTTCTGGTTTTTCTTGTTGAGCCCAATGTCCGCAATCTTCAAGAAATATAGTTTGACTGATGTTTGGAACAATACTCTTCATTTCAGAAATTATTTGATCCATTCCTGGAATACTTAAACCAACATCACGAGTCCCTACTATAAATAATGCAGGAATTGATACTTTTAATCCATTAAAACAACTTAATAATTCTCTATTTTTATCTAAATTACGGTAATAATTTAATCCGCCACTAAATCCTGTTTTATCAAATGCTTCTGCATAAACCTCTAAGTCTTTTTCTTTAAGCCAAGATGTCATTTTAGGCATTGGTAATGCTGAAAGTAATCCCTTCTCTCGTGATACCATACTAAATGGATTTGGAGTTCCATCATTACCTTTACGTGGTCCTGCATCTCCAGAAGCTGAGTACAGCAAGTTATGAACTGCAGAACGTGCATCTTTCTCAAATTCTTTTTCTGCTACACCTGGTGTCTGAAAATATAGAGTATAAAATAACTCCTCACTATTTTGTGGGAAAACAGTGGTTGGTGGAATTGGTGGTTGAGGCATCATTGGAACTGTTAAAGCTATAACGCCCTTGAATTTATCTGGCCTTAATAATGCTGCATTCCATGCAATTGTTGCTCCCCAATCATTCCCTACTATTACTGCTGTTTCTTCATTTAGTGCATCTAATAATCCAACTATATCTCCAACTAAATGAAGCAGAGTGTATTGATCAATATTTTCTGGTTTCTCTGTATCTCCATATCCTCTTAAATCTGGTGCCACTACGTGGAAGCCTGCTTCAGCCAAAACAGGTATCTGATTCCTCCATGAATACCATATTTCAGGGAAGCCATGAAGTAATAATACAAGAGGCCCTTTTCCTTGTTCCGCTATATGCATTTTTATACCATTTGTTTCAACAATTCTATGTTTTAATTCACTCATTTTACTTTCTCCTCGTATACATAATTGTAAATAGCAGCTCAATCGTTAAATCATTAAACACGTGTTGTTGTAGCGATGTATGCATGCTATTATTATAATGTACTAAAATTAGCTATTCAACCAACAGAAACCATGAAATGTTGGTTATTAAGTAAAAAATATTTATATTGCAATAATAAATTTATACTTATAACTATAATAATCCAAGTGCTCAATTAAAATTATAATTTAGGAGCTTACTTAAAATGTCCATACTATATAAATTCTAAATAATATAATTCATTCGTTATAAGGTTGTCTGATTTGAATTGTCCAATAGTTTAAAGCAAACTTCTATGAATTAATATTTTTATAGAATATATATTTAGAAAGGAGCAGGTATGATACAAAAATCTCAAATAAATGATAAACGCATAACTAAATCTCGTAAACTCATCCAAGATGCATTTCTTTCATTAGCTAATAAAAGCCCCTTTGAAAATATAACCGTGAAGGATATTTCAGAAAGAGCTAACGTAAACCGCGCAACCTTTTATGCTCATTTTAAAGATAAATATGATTTATTAGATTCTTTTATATCAGATGAATTCATGACAATTGTATCTAGTAGGATTAGTCCTGATGCAAAGTTAAATGAGAAAACTTTGCGTGATTTAATTTTTATTATGTGTGATTATCATAAGACTGTTGGCACCAGCTATATAAGATTATATAAATCTGCCAATATGTTAATTGATATGAGAGTTCAGCTTAAATTACAAGATATAGTACAAAATATGCTCAACAATACTAGAACCTGTTCAAAGAATGAAGAAGAAAAATTAGAATTGATTACTGTTATGATGAGCAGCAGTATATATTGCGCTACGAAACGTTGGTATAGTAAAGGTAACTTGAAAGATGCTTCTGCAATTTCTGCATTAGCCGATGAGATTCTTTCTTTCATGACTTCTTGGCTAACAGCAGCATTCAATTAAATTTAATTAATCTCGATTTATTTAATTCATACATGAATTCTTCCTAATAATTTATTTAATATTCTTACGAACACTCATTAAAATTCTTCTCTACTAAATATGGCCATAGATTTTCTCGCTTAAATCACATAAAAACATATGGTTTATTTACATCCACAGCCTTCAAGCCCGCATTATTCAAGCATATTCTGAAGAATATTAGAATATATATTCTTCAGAATATATATGGTTTAGAATATTTATTCTTCACAATATTTATTGTAAAGAATATTAGAATACAACACTAATAAGCAGAGATTAATTACTTAAATAATAAATAGCTATTTATTATCTGCTTGGATTTTCTTATGCTGTGAATTTAAATATTCAATGATCTCAGTTTTATTTATAGGCGATGAGTGACCTGGAAAACAAATGTCAAACTCTAAATTCTTTAATACATTTATAAAACTCTCTAATTTAGACGGATCATATTCACAATTATTTATAATAATGTTATTACGCCATTTGTTCCATCTACTCTTATTCTTTGTCCATCCTTTAATACACTTGTTACATTATCAATAGCCACAACAGCAGGTATACCGTACTCTCTAGCTACAATTGCCGCATGGGATGTTGGGCTTCCTATTTCAGTGACAGCCGCAGCTGCAACTTTAAAAAGAGGTGTCCAAATTGGAGATGTATATGGCGATACGAGTATATCTCCATTTTTCAATTTTTTAAATTCAGAAGGATTTCTTACTATGCATACTGAACCTTCATATACTCCACGACTTGCAGCACTTCCTTTAATTGAATTAGAATCTTCGCCCTTATCTTGTTTAATTTTTTCCTTTGACTCAAATACTGGAATTGACCCTGTAGCTACTAACCAATGCACACCTTTTTTATGGGCCTCATAAACCTTATCAAAAGCTTTCTTTCTTTTATTTAATCTTTCTTCTATATTTAACTTGCCTTCTGCCACTGAATTAAGTTCCTCAAGAAAAATGAAAAATACATCTTCTGCATCATTAATATAATCTTTCTCAACTAAAAGGCTTCCTAGCTTTAAAGCCATTCTATGCAAACAACCTGCTATTTTTTCTAAGTAAAATACACTTTCCTCTCTGATTATTACCGTATATCTTATTCTCTCTAGAATTTTAGTAAACTTTCTATAATTATCATATTTTAGCCCTTTCTTTACTAAGTCTTTTGCAACTTTATAAGCTTCTTCCTGTTTCTTAAAACTTTCTTCCGAATCTAGTATAGAGGCATCGCATAATAATGCATCAATAATTTCATTTATCATTTCAGGTTTTTCACTCCATGTAGAAGGTGATATCATACGCCCAGCACCTATAGAAGGTCTATCCCCATATTCTTTCAAGAAATTCTCAATTGCATCTTCGAAGGCTTGGCCGCCTTTTCCATTCATGGCCGCTGTTTGTGCTATCTTTATCATTTCTTTGTTCTGAAGTGCAGTCCTAAATGGCAAAGCTCTAAGAAGATTTTCTTTAACCTCCTCAAATTTTTCCTTTCCTACAGCTTTTTTAATAAGTTTATTGAACTTAAACTCAGTAGTCCCACCAGCCATACCAATTAAAGAAAATCTTTTATAAACAAAATTCTCGTATTCTTTCATCCCCTGTTTAATAAGTTTTATAAGTTTCTCTGAATCGTTTGTATTCTTTTTCGCAGTATCCATCCTCTTAATCCACTCATTAGCTTCTCTTGAAAAATCCTGCCATAGAATATTTGTATCTTTAAATAAACTATTAATTGCTGATTTAGGAGCCTTCCAAATTATAGATGGAGATATTGATGGTGCCTGATAGCTTAAGGACACACATCCACTTTCTCTTTCTACTGGTATATTTTTCTCCTTAGGCATCTTAAATCCTGTTTCGGAGAAAGAAGTATATATCCCCTGATAAAAATGAGTAAAACATGCAAAATCCAAAGGAGTATGTGGATATGGACTATGTTCCATTACACTTTGAAGACCAAAATCTGCCTTTTTGCCTTGATAAATTATTTTATCCTCAGATCCAAGTATATTAAAATCCTCACTCTCAGCTTCCATTGTTGTAATTGGTCTTGCTTGGAGTAAATATATCTTACCTTCAGAAAGAGCCCATTCTGTATCTTGGGGACTACCATAATGTTTTTCAACAAGCTCTGCTAGTTTTGTAAGCTGATTAAGTTCATTTGATCCTAGACAATAGGATTTTCTCTTTGAATCAGGCACTTTTTCTGTAACAATTCCGTTTTTAGTTAACTTAATATTAATCTCTTTAGAGCCAAGATTCTTTTCTTTTATATCTCCCTTTTTGCTTAGAACAAATGAATCCGGAGTTATTAAACCACTAACAACTGCTTCACCAAGCCCATAACCTGCACTTATTAATATTTCATCTCTCTTTCCATTTACAGGATTTGCAGTAAACATCACTCCAGCTGCCTCTGAATCTATCATTGCCTGAACTACAACTGCAAGATCCACCTTAAGGTGCTCAAAATTCATACTTATTCTATAATTTATTGCCTGTGATGACCAAAGGCTTGCCCAGCATTTTTTTACATGTTTAATGACATTTTCTTTTCCATAGATACCAAGATAAGTCTCATGCTGGCCTGCAAATGAAGCCGTTGGTAAATCTTCAGCCGTTGCACTTGATCGTACTGAAACTGACATCTTTTCACCTACTCCCATTTTTTTATACAAACTGTCAAAAGCTATGTTTAGTTCCTTCTGAATCTCAATAGGCATTTGAGCTTCTTCAATCCATGATGATATATCTTTACTTGCCTCTAATATTTCATTAATATCTTGCCCCTTAATCTTTTCAAGCCTTTTTGTTATTCTCTCTTTAAGGCCAGATCTTTCAAGATGAGCATCATATGCACTTGTTGTAACCACAAATCCAGGTGGTACAGGAAGTCCAGCATTTATTAATATTCCGAGGTTAGCTCCTTTTCCTCCTGCTTCAAGCAATGAATCTTTATTTAATTCTTTTAACATTTTAATATATTTTGACATAATTATTTCTCCTATCTTAATGAATTTAATCCTAATGCTTATAATGTCTTAATTTAAAATATCTGATATCATATTTGATGATATATGTAGACTTCTACTTATTTTGTTAAATGAGAGTTAACTTAGGACTCTTTAAAGTATTTGCATAACTTAATTTATAAACAATTAATTTTTTCAAAGTTAGTTAACACATTTAATAAGTAATAAAACAAAGCTTCATAGGAACTAAGAAATTACGTAGACTTCTACATACTTATCTAAATAAAAAGCAGCATTTTGCTTTTTATTATTAATCAGACTCTCCATATAAATTTTTATAAGCTCTAATAAGCAGATCCAAAAAAACTTTTTTATCCTCTTGTGACATGCCTTTTAATAACTGTTCTTCAGTTTCTTCAAAAACCTTTTCCATCTCTGTTAATATATTTTTTCCTTTTGCAGTAACTTGGATTTGAAAAGTACGCCCATCTGATATCCCAGCACTACGTATGATACAACCTTTTCTATCTAATCCATTTAAAAGATTCGTTATAGATGAGCCTTTTAAATTCATAACACTCTCTAAACCCTTGCGAGTTATCTCGTTTCCGTGCCTTATTTCTCTTTCAATAAGCTCCAACAATAAAGCTTGAGGTGAAGTCAAATCATATTCCTTTAATTTTTCGTCATTTGTATATCTCATCTTTTGAGCAATACTCTTTATAAATAAATCATATGGGTATTCCCAGTTTCTATTCTTCATTATTTATCATCCTCACTTTAAATTAGGTAGACATCTACTTAATAATATATACAATATATCTTATTGTCAATAAATTTAAATTTCAGTATCATTTTAAAAGCAACCTAATTGGGAATTGAAAAAATTATCCTGAATATGTTCTTATAATATTTTCAATTCCTCATAGCTCATTCCTATTTCCCCCATTTAATATAGATTAATATTTTAATATAGTAGTTTTTCAATATTCGTTAGCACTGATTATTGAAGTTGCTAAGTTGCATTGCCACACCATCTGTCATAATTTCGAATCCAAATCTTTCATAAAAAGCTGCATTTTTTCTCTCTTCTGGCATAATCTCAATATATAAATAATCCTTGTACTTTTTCTTAATCATTTCAATCATAGTTCCAGCAATTTTCTGACCTTGATAATTAGGATTAACTAAAACATAGTGAATATATGCAACCATTTCGCTGTCATCTAAAACTCTCACTAGACCAACTAATTTATCTCCATCCCAAGCTGTTAAGACTGTAGAAGAATTCATCAACGCTTTATATAGTCGACTTGGATACTGTCCTGAAACCCAGCCAACAGATAAGAATAATTGCTGCACTTCCTCTTGTGTAAATTTCTTTTCCTCTATGTAAGTAATCGCCATTAAAAAACCCCTCCTTTTCCATACTTATAGTCACATTTTTTACATTGCGTCATTGTATTTTCATTATCTTCCTTATGATATGCCCCAGACCATCTGCAGATACTTTGCAAAATAGGAACCACAGAGTTCCCCTTATCAGTAAGACAATACTCCACGCGAGGCGGAATTTCATCAAATGACTTTCTTAGCACAATATCATTTGCTATCAGTTCTTTTAGTGTTGATGCCAGAACTGCATCTGTTATATTACTCATTTCTTTTCGAAGTACACTGTATCGCAAAGTTCCTTTTCCAGCCAAAACGCATATTATTCGTGACTTCCACTTTCCACCGAAAATTTCAAGGCCATATTCAAGTGGACACCTGATGTCATCTTCCATTTTATGTTGATACATTAACTTCACCCCCTTACAATATTAAAAACACAATATATCAGAAATAGGCTCAATATAAAATTGATAGGCTAATTCGCCTCTTTCATATTCAAGTGAATTTAAAACTATTATAGAAGGCTGTCTATATATTAACAAGTAACTATGAAATTTATTAGTAACTTATAAATTTACGGATATCTTTTTCTCTTAGAGTGATTGAAATATAATTATACCAGACTCAGGAAAGCAAAATGAGTCATATAAAAAAATTGGAGGTAATACTTATGAAAGTAAATGCTTATTTAGAAATCACAATGAAAATCGAAGAAGCTAAGCGTCCTGCGGCTGCTAAGGTTTATACTGATTATCGTGGACCATTTCTAGAAACAATTGAAGGTGCTTTGACAAAAGATCTATTAATTCGTGATGAGGATGTTCAGGTACTTCATGGCTTCGATAGCGTAGAACATGCACAAGCTTACCTATCAAGCTCAATGTTCCAAAATGATGTATTCGTCGGCTTAAAGCCACTTTGGAGAGCTGACCCAGATGTAAAGATTTATAGCGTGGCATAATTTCTTGAAACATAACGTAATTTATCCGTGGATCACTATTTGATGCACGGATTTTTTATAAGAATAGCTAGACCAAATCAACTTTCGTATTTGTACCTTCCTTATTGAGCTAGCCCATTATATATGCATTTTCCTTTATAATCCCCAATACTTTAACATTGTGCAATAATTTACTTACCATCTTAATATTCGAATAGTTTTTTTTAAGTTTCACATAATAAGAATTAAATGAGTTAATATTTTATTTATTATAAGGAACTTGGAAGGTGGATAATCTAATGAAAAGATTTATTGCTATATTTTCTATTTTTCTATTTTTGTCATTTAATATAAAAAGTCCAACTGTTATGGCACAACCTTTAAATAAAACCTTGTCTGAAGGTATCTATAGAATGAAAGACTTAGACTTAATGGAAAATATTATATACAATATTCAAAACGGCTCTTCTGCAACCATTTTTATGATTATAGTAGATGATAACGAGCAGATAATAGAATCACGTCGTTTGCCTGCAAACTCAGCTAAATACAATATTGGACCTTTCAAATATGATGATAAACTTGTAATATTAGGTCCAGGTTCAATAACCCTCACAGAGTAATAGCATCAAACTACTTGAAGTATACAAGGATGGTTAGCCACAGATGCTAATGCTAGAAAAAATACTATAAATTTTAGTATTCTAACAAATGTGCACTCAATGGTTGAAACTTTTCCACTAGAACAAATAAATTCAGCGTATGAAAAAATGATGACTGCTAAGGTTTACTTTAGAGCTGTTTTAACTGTGAAATAGTTTAATTAGACTTTTTGTTATAAAAACAAATTCACTGAAAACTACAAACTATATATTTCTTTTCTTCATTACAAAGACAATACTACCTTTCAGTTTAAGATAGTATTGTCTCATTTTCTTACAATAATTTAAATATAATTAGGCTTAAATTTCTCTACTTCCACACAATCAAAACTTTACTTATTTATATTTTCATTTACTTTTTCTGCTGTTTCTGTCACGCCAGATTCAGTTGCATCTGCTCCTGTTGTTTTATCTCCTGAAGTATCAGTTCCAGCTACATTTGTTGCTACTGTTTCAGCTGATGTAGTTTTATCTCCTGCCATCGCGATTTCCGTTTTCTCTATTCCTGCTGTTTCATCTACTGTTACTGCCGCTCCTGTTGTTGTCTCAGTTTTCACTATTTCACCTCCTATAGAATTGCTATTAATTACTATATTCCTGAACTCGGATGCTCCATTCCATACATTCAATCCAAATTTCCCGGTTGTATAATAATCCTGAGTTATATCACATACCTTTTTACTATTTATCCAATAAATAATATGATCTCCATTTAGCTCAACTTTTAAATGGTATCTATTATATTGTGCTTCTGGAACATCACCCTCTGCAATTGTAACCTCTTTCATACCGCCAGTCCCATCTGGAACTTGTCCAAACAATCTATAATGACCCCATTTTCCAACATTGGCTATAATTCCTCCATCCGTAAAGAAATTATCACCTTGAGCAAACAACATAACACCTGCAACGTCACCATTTGCCGGATTTTGGTTATGCCAATCCCCTAACATTTTAGAGTCTACATCTAAGATGTATGTTTTTTGACTTGTATCTATCTCCTGATCTGAAATTGCAAAACCGTTGTTGTTTTTGCCACCATCTACTACATAACTATCATCAGAAACATGTAAGTTCTCTGGTGAATTATCAAAAGTTAAACCTGAACCTGAAATACTTGTTTCAATACTTGAAACATCATTACTAAGATTTACATTTTTAAATGATGTTGCTCCTCCATAAACATTTAATCCAAATCTTCCTGTTTCATAATAGCTTTGTTTAGTATCACAAACTAATTCGTTATTAATCCAATATTTAATATGCCCATCACTAATTTCTGCTTTCAATTTATATATGCTATCATCATTCTTTGGAACTATCCCACTATTTAAATCGCTGACTTGTGGATTTCCATTTGCATCAAGCCCTGTGAAGACAAACACTCTATATTCGCCATTTTTATTTATATTAGCTATTATAGAACCTTCCTTTGGATTTGCACTTTTTGATAATAATACAAGGCCTGCAGTACTTCCATCTGACACATCTGCATCTGCTTTCAAAGTATAAACCTTTCCACTTACATTAGTTTCTTGTGCCACAGCAAAGCCATCACCCGAACTACTTCCTATATAACTGTTATCTTTTACATACCAATCTCCAGTAGTTTCAAAATTAGTTAATTCTTTTATTATACTGCTTGGATTGCTGTCATACACACTTACATTAATTGTTTTGCTTGATTTTTGATCTTTTGATGTAGCTGTTAAGTTTGTATTTCCAACGCCTTTTGTTTTAAAAGTAGTTTTTTCATCATCTTGATTTACAATTTCTAAAATATTAGAATCAAATTTCCAAGTAACACCTTGATCTGCTGTTTCTGGAACTGTAGCTGTATAAATAGTAAATTCATCACCAACTTTTTTCCCTAGATCACCTTCACTCAATGATACTAATGCAGAATCTTTACCAGCAACCTCATTATTCCAAATACTACTTAATGAATAATATTGAATTGTAGCTGTTGAATTTCCACCAACTGAATATACTTCAACGCCATCACTAGAACGATTAGGGAAAATTTGAGCTGAACCAGTTACTTCACCATTGTTTCCATACACTTCTACTGAAGCTGCATCTACAAAAATGTGTAATTGAATCTTACCGTCAGATGTTTTACCCATTTTTTGACTATAAGCTTGTAAAAATTTATCTGCACTTGGTGACTTTCCTGATTTTGAACGGTCAAGTGTTACTTCTTCAGTTTGAGTATTATATTTAACTATAGTTTCCTGATCTGCAGATTTTCCAACTCTTAATTTGAATCCAACTTCTGCTGTATTTTCATCTGGTGTGAACTCTGCTACAATTTCATATTGGCTACCTGATAAATTACTCATAATATTAGGCTGATCTGGAGAAATTGTAACATTATTGAAAGTCGTAGGTGATTTACGTAAAGTTTTATATTCGTCTATTGGTTGTTGCATTAAACGAATTCCTGCATCTGTGTTAACTAATTTTAATTCAGTTTGTAAATCAAAAGATCCATTAAAAGTCTTTGTTATAGGAGCGACATTATTACAGTAATCCCAGTTATTCATCCAATTAATCATAATTCTTCTTCCATCTGGTGTACCGTTTTCACCTGTACCATAATAAGTTTGAGCAGCATATGAGTCTTTAGCAAAATTCATAGGTAAATGTTCATCATTATCCGTAACGAATTTCCACACACCATCTACTTCTTTGAAATCTCCAACTCTATAATATCTGCCACCTTCACTTAATACCCATTTATATGTTCCAGTATCTCCAACTTCTAATTTATATATATCTGGACACTCTGTTTGAATTTCTGGCTGCATTCCTTCTGCTTTCCAAGTTTTTAAATCTGTTGATGAGAAAAATCTTAGTGGTCCGCCAGCAACTACCATAAACCATTTTCCATCATTATAGAATACTTTTGGATCTCTAAATGCTGAATTATTCAATGGATCATTTTCTGCTGCAATAACAGGATTTCCTGCATACTTAGTCCATGTTCTTCCATTATCTTTGCTATAAGCAATACACTCTTTTTGTTTTTCTGCACCGTTATCCATATAATCTTGAGTATAAATCGCAACTAATCCACCACCAGCAATTCCATCAAAGAAGCCAGTCGTATTATCCTTATCTACAACTGCTGATCCTGAGAATATTGTTCCACCATCATCTGGTGCTAAAGCAATAGGTAACTCTGTCCAATGAATCAAATCTTTACTAACAGCATGTCCCCAATGCATTGGTCCCCATACTGAAGCGTCTGGGTAGTATTGATAAAATAAGTGATATTCACCATTGAAGTAAACCATTCCATTCGGGTCATTTGCCCAAGCTTTAGCCGGAGAATAATGATATTGTTCACGATAATTTTCTAAATAATTAGTCGAAGTACTCGGATCAACATCTTTATTAATACTATCATTAAATATAGTCGTAGCTGATGCAAGTGCCATTACTGCTGAATCTATATCTTTTTGCGTAGAACCTGCATTATCTACAACCGTTTGTGCTAGATCAATAGCTATTTTAAATGTGGACTTCGCCCCAACTTTATACTGCCCTACTTCCGTTCCTTCTACTGCCGCTTCATATTTTGCTTTTGCAATTGTTATTGCATTTATTAAGGATATTTTATTAACTTTACCATTATCATTATAATAACTGCTATCAAATATAGTCGTAGCTGTAGAAAGTGATAATACTGCTGAATCTATATCTTTTTGTGTAGAATACGTATTGTTTACAACTGCTTGTGCTGCATCAATAGCTATTTTAAACGTGGACTTCGCCCCAACTTTATACTGCCCTACTTCTGTTCCTTCTACTGCTGCTGCATATTTTGCTTTTGCAGTTGTTATTGCATTTATTAGTTCTTGTTTGTTAACTTGACTGCTGCTACTGCTACTACTGTGGTGGTGGGATCTTCCACTACTTGTAGTATTTGTTGAGTTGTTTTGTTCGCTAGTTGTTGTTGTATTTGATTTATTATTATCTGATGTTTTATCTCTATTACCTTGAGTACTTGTTTCAGCTACTTTAACTCCATTTGAATTAAATGTCTTAGTTGGTACTAAATCTGAACCCATTGCTTCTCCACTCTGTGCAAATGTATGAGTTGTTCCATTTATTGTTATGTCTCCAACCCTCATAGCTCCTGTAGCTTCATCTAAATAATAAGTTTTTCCATCTATTTTTACTACTCCAGTTTGCATTGTTCCTGATGTATCTGAAAAATACCACGTACCATTATCACTAATCCAGCCTGTCTTCATTGCTCCTGATGGCTGCATATAATACCATGTACCACTATCATTTATCCAGCCTGTTTTCATTGTTCCAGAATTATCAAAATAGTACCATGCACCATTATCGTTAATCCAACCTATCTTCATTTCTCCTGATGGCTGCATATAGTACCATGTACCACTATCATTTACCCAGCCTGCTTTCATTGTTCCTGAATTATCTAGATAGTACCACGCGCCATTATCGTTAACCCAACCTGTCTTGATTTCCCCTGAATCACTTAAATAGTTCCAATTCCCTTCATTTTGTATCCAAGCTGCTGATGCACTTACTGAAGTCAGCGTTGCTGTTGTCATAGTTGCAACTGTTATTGCTATTAACTTTAACTTTAATTTTTTCATTTTTTTACCCCTTTTATCATTATTTTTAGAAGTGTTTATCCTTTGATTCTATGCATATAATTATTTTAGTAATGTTAAATTTGTACTTTCATAAGAATTTACTGTACTATATGAATTTCTCTGTCTCAGATAACGTTTACTTTGCAATTAAATTCGCTATATAATCATGAGAATATTGTTATCAATGCAAGTATAGACTACCCTATTAATATAATTAATGTTAGAACTTTAATTTATGGTACTAATTGGGTAATCTATACTTCTATAATAATTTCAATTTAAAATGGTTTACTTAAAATAAGATTATGAATTAATGTTTATTGTAATATTCCAGACGCAACTCCTAAAATCCCTACTGCGAACAATCCAAATATTATTAATAATGGATTCACGTTCTTCTTTAATAGATACATACATAAAAATGTTAGTAAAAGTGGAACTAATCCTGGCATTAAGCTGTCTAGTACACTTTGAATAGTTGTAACTACTTCTTTTCCATCAGCTTGTGTATATTTAGATAGAACAAAAGGTATATTAACAGTTGTCCATTTTGAAACAAGACCACCTATAACAAGTAATCCAAGTACCGAAGCTCCTTCTGTAAGATATCTAAGTTTATTTCCACCCATATCCGCAACTAATTGAGTTCCTTTTTCATATCCATAGAACATTCCATACCAGTTTGTTGCAAGTCTTATTGCATTGAATCCTATGAAGAAAATTAGTGGTCCGATTATACTTCCAGTAAGTGCAAGTCCTGCACCTAATGCTGCAAGTACAGGTCTTATTGTTCCCCAAAATATTGGATCTCCAACTCCAGCAAGTGGTCCCATAAGACCAATCTTAACACCACTTATTGATCCCTCATCTATATCTGCCCCATTTGCCTTTTGTTCTTCCATTGCTGCTGTTATTCCCATAATTGGCGTTGCCATAAATGGTTGTGTATTAAAGAATT
>CAURJV010000049.1:0-38231 GCA_963524945.1 uncultured Clostridium sp. | reverse complement strand
GTAGAAGTAAAGATTCAAAGAGAAGAAATATTTAAGTCAATGCATTCACTATAATAGGAGGGGCTTATGAATACTAATAATATACTTGAAACGATAAAAATGATTGAGGAAGAAAAACTTGACGTTAGAACTATAACAATGGGAATATCCTTGCTAGATTGTATAGATCCAGATGGAGATAAAGCTAGAATTAAGATATATGATAAAATTACAAAATCTGCAGAGCATTTAGTAGAGGTTGGAAGGCAAATAGAAACAGAATTTGGTATTCCAATAGTAAACAAAAGAGTTTCAATAACTCCTATGTCAATAATTGCTGGAGCTACTAATGAAACTAGCTATGTTGAATTTGCAAGAACTTTAGATAGAGCAGCAGAGACTCTTGGAATAGATTTCTTAGGTGGATTTTCAGCATTAGTTCAAAAAGGTTGTACAAAAGGTGATAAGATTTTAATAAGTTCAATTCCAGAAGCTTTAGCAGTAACAAAAAAAGTTTGTGCGTCAGTTAATGTAGGATGCACAAAATCAGGAATAAACATGAACGCTGTAAGAGATATGGCAGATGTTATAAAGAGAACTGCAGAACTTACAAAAGATCAAAAAGGTTTTGGTTGCGCTAAGTTAGTTGTATTTGCAAATGCAGTAGAAGATAATCCTTTTATGGCAGGAGCTTTCCATGGAGTTGGAGAAGCTGAGAGAATTATAAATGTTGGTGTAAGTGGACCAGGAGTTGTTAAGAGAGCGCTTGAGAAAGTAAGAGGAGCATCTTTTGATGTTGTTGCTGAAACAATTAAGCAAACTGCATTTAAAGTTACAAGGATGGGAGAATTAGTTGCTAACGAAGCATCTAGAAGATTAGATGTACCTTTTGGTATAGTTGACTTATCTTTAGCACCAACACCAGCCGTTGGTGACTCGGTTGCGGAAATTCTAGAAGAAATAGGACTAGAACAAGTTGGAACTCATGGTACAATTGCAGCACTTGCTATGCTTAACGATGCAGTTAAAAAAGGTGGAGTTATGGCATGTAGCCATGTTGGAGGTCTAAGTGGAGCTTTCATTCCAGTGTCTGAAGATGCAGGTATGATTGATGCGGTTATAAGTGGATCATTAAATTTAGAAAAGTTAGAAGGAATGACATGTGTATGCTCAGTTGGTCTTGATATGATTGCAATTCCTGGAGATACTCCAGCATCTACGATTGCAGGAATGATAGCCGATGAAGCTGCGATTGGAGTAATAAACAATAAGACTACAGCGGTTAGAATTATACCAGCGCCAGGTTGTGAAATCGGTGATATGGTGGAGTTCGGTGGATTATTGGGTAGGGCACCTGTAATGAGGGTAAATGGTAAATCATCAGAATTATTTGCTCAAAGAGGTGGAAGAATTCCTGCACCTATACATTCATTTAAAAATTAATAAACATAAAAATAAGACCTATAAGATATTAATATATCTTTAGGTCTTATTTCATATTCCATATTATTTCTAAAATAAGCAATTATAGAAATCTTTTCTTTTGTAATATCGAGGTGTAAAAATAGCCTTACAGGATAAATTTAGTTAGTTGTTTTATAATAAGAATAATAGTGGCCATAATGCCCATGCATTATTAAAACCATATCCGCCATAATTGCCGTATCCGCAAAAATTTCCGTAATTGTATCCACAACAATTATTACAACATCTGTTATAACAGCATCTGCTCATAGTTCATTTCTCCTTTGTTAATCTATATCATTTGTTATATTAATAATATATTAAACATAATTAAAAATTGTTACATATTAAACTTAAAAATAAAATTATCTATAAGGATATAACCCTCCATATTTTTATTATACAAATTTATGTAAATAAGATCTTATAGGTGTACATACTGGGGTAGACTAGTTTAAATAAAGCATTTTAATACTAGAATAATTAGAAATAATGTTTAAAAAGACATGAAATTAATAAATAACATAATACGGATTTAGAATTTGGTGTCTTTATGTTATAATAGGCAAAGAGAAAATAAGGTGTGTATGATTTTTTAAAATTAAACCATAAGAAGAATAAGTAGGTGAAGATATGACAACTGAAAGAAAGTTTTTGCCCATAAGCAAAAAAGATATGAGAGAAAGAGGTTGGGAGCAATTAGATTTCATAATTGTTACAGCTGATGCATACATTGATCATCATAGTTTCGGTACTGCAATTATTTCAAGAGTACTTGAAGCGAATGGATATAAAGTTGGGATAATACCACAACCAGATTGGAATAATATTTATGATTTTCAGAGATTTGGGAAGCCTAAATATGCTTTCCTAGTTAATGGTGGAAACATGGATCCTATGGTTAATCATTATACTGTAAGTAAAAGATTAAGAGAAAAAGATTTTTATTCTCCAGGTGGACAAATGGGGCTTAGGCCTGATAGGGCAACAATTGTTTATTGCAATAAGATAAGAGAAGCTTATAGTGATATAGATATTGTAATAGGAGGAATAGAAGCAAGTCTTAGAAGATTTGCTCATTATGATTATTGGAGTGATAAAGTAAGAAAATCAATATTGATTGATAGTACAGCTGACTTGTTAATTTACGGTATGGGTGAAAAACAAATAGTGGCCGTTGCAGAAAGTTTAAAAAATAAAGTTCGAGCAAAAGATATAACGTATATTAGAGGCACTTGCTATGCTACAGAAAGTTTAGAAGATGTGCAGAATTATATTGAAATTCCTTCTTATAAGGAAGTATCTACAAATAGATATAAATATGCGGAAGCAAGCAAAGTAGAATATGAAGAACAGGATTCAGTTCGAGGTCATATTATTGTACAAAAGCATGGAAGTAAATATGTAGTACAAAATATTCCAGAATCGCCTCTAAATAGAGAGGAATTAGATGAAGTATATGGACTTCCATATATGAGAGATTACCATCCTGTTTACGAAGGGAAAGGCGGAATAGCTGCAATTGAAGAAGTTAAATTTAGTACAGTAAGTTCAAGAGGCTGTTTTGGAGATTGTAAATTTTGTGCTATAACTTTCCATCAAGGAAGAGTTGTTCAAAGTAGAAGTAAAGAATCAATATTGCAAGAAGTTGAAGATATTACAAAACTTCCAGATTTTAAGGGATATATTCATGATGTCGGTGGGCCGACTGCAAACTTTAGAAAACCAGCTTGCTCTAAGCAGTTAGCTTTTGGAGCATGTAAAAGTAAAGAGTGTTTATCGCCAGATGTTTGTAAGAATATGGATGTAGATCATACTGAATATTTAGATTTATTAAGATCAATAAGGAAAGTACCCAAGGTTAAAAAAGCATTTGTACGATCTGGTCTTAGATATGATTATATTATGGCTGATAAAGATGATACGTTTTTTAAAGAATTAGTGGAACATCATGTAAGTGGAAAATTAAAAGTTGCACCTGAACATATTTCAAAAGATGTACTAAAATACATGGGTAAACCTGCTGGTGAAACTTATGATAAATTTGTAAATAAGTTTGAAAAAATAACAAAGAAACTTGGAAAAAAACAATATATAATTCCATATTTAATGTCATCGCATCCGGGAAGCACTTTAGAATGTGCAATTGAACTTGCTGAGTATCTAAGAGATATTAACTATCAACCAGAACAGGTGCAAGATTTTTATCCGACACCGGGTACATTGGCTACAACAATGTATTATACGGGATTAGACCCAATGACAATGAAAGAAGTTTATGTACCAAAGACTAAGCATGAAAAAGCTATGCAAAGAGCTCTGCTTCAATATAAGAATCCAAAGTACTATACACTGGTCTATGAAGCATTAACACAAGCTGGTAGAACTGATTTAATAGGAAATGGTCCGAAATGTCTTATAAAAGACAAAAATAAAAGTGCCAAAGGTTATAATTCTAGCGCTTCTAGAGGTAATGAAAGCCAAGGAACTAATAGGAAAAAGGCTTCAGACAGATTAAAGGATGATAGAATTTCTGATAGAAGAGAAAAAGGTAAGAAAACAAAAGAAAAAAACTCGCCAAATGGCAAAAAGAAGACTATTAAGAAAAGATAAAATAGTAAATAGTATTGTAAATTTGCTGCAATGAAAGAATGAAATGTTTTTGTCAAATCTTATATTTAGTTCATGAGTTGTAGCAATTTACTGATTTAATAGATAGTATATATTGAAATTAAGAATAAGTTATTGATTTTTCAGTATGTATTTTCATACATGCTAAAGTTGAATTTCTGCATTTTAGTCCTAATTTGGTAGTTAACGTATTAGAGTGCTAGATGTGGATTTTTATTATTTCGGTATAATTAAGAGAAAGGGGTAAAAATGGGGGATATTTTAATAAAAGCATTTAGCTTTATACTGATTATTGCGATAGGATATAGTTTCAAAAGGATAGGAGTTTTTGGGCCTAAAGACTATAAAATTATAACTAAAATTATAATGAATATTACTTTACCATGTGCACTTGTTACTGGATTTGCAAATTTTAAAATGGATACATCAATGCTATTTATTGTTTTGCTTGGATTTTTGGGAAACATTATAATGTCTTTCGTTGGTTTTGTTTTAGCTAGAAATAAGGATAATAAAGAAAAAGCCTTTAATATGTTAAATTTAGCTGGATATAATATAGGATGTTTTACCCTCCCATATGTGCAGAGTTTTATGGGAGCATATGCTGTTGGGATAACAAGTCTCTTCGATATAGGTAATTCGATTATGTGTACAGGAGGTACATATGCACTTGCATCAGGTGTTGTTGGTGAAGGAAATGATCAAAGCATTAGAGCGTTTCTTAGAAAAATGTTCTCATCTGTACCTTTTGATACTTATATGCTTATGTTTATAGTGACAATTACAGGGATTAAGTTGCCGCAGGTGATCTACACGATAACTTCAAATTTAAGTGCAGGAAATGCTTTTTTGTCCATGCTTATGATTGGAATGGTTTTTGAATGCAAATTCCACAAAGAGCAGTTAGTTAAAGTTGCTTCTATTATAAGTATACGCTACTTGTTTGCGGCAATATTTGCAGTTATTATTTATTTTTGTGTACCATTCTCAATGGAAATTAAGCATGTACTAGTTATTTTGGTATTTGGTCCGGTTCCTGTTCTTGCACCAGTCTTTACGGCTAGATGTAAATGCGATGAGGGCTTAGCGGGGGTAGTAAATTCCTTATGTATACCTATAAGCATAGTTATAATAACTTTATTGTTGTTTATTATTAATTAGTATAATTTAGAAAATATTTTTTTTAAGAAATAAATTAAACCACTAAGCATAAAAAGCGCGTGGTTTTTTTGTTATGTTAATAAATTATTTAATAAAATAATACGTGAGTTCTAATAATAAATTTATATTTAAAACTCTAGATGCTAAAGTGTCCAATTAAATCTAATAGAATTTATAAAGATAATAGTGATATATATAGATAATATTTCTAAAATATTATATAATAATAATTATTATTTGAGTTTTTAAGGAGGAGATGAAATTGAAAAAATTAATCTCATGGAATGTAAATGGGTTAAGAGCCTGCGTAAAAAAAGGCTTTTTAGAATATTTTAAGGAAATAGATGCTGATATATTTTGCATACAAGAAAGTAAACTTCAAGAAGGTCAAATAGATTTAGAACTAGATGGATATACAAGTTACTGGAATTATGCTGAAAAGAAAGGTTATTCAGGCACTGCTGTATTTACAAAAGAGGAGCCTTTAACTGTAAAAAGAGGTATTGGGATAGAAGAACATGATAACGAGGGTAGAGTACTTACTTTAGAATATAATAATTTCTATTTAGTAAATGTCTATACTCCTAATTCAAAGCAGGGGCTAGAAAGACTTGACTATAGAATGGTATGGGAAGATGTATTTAGAGCTTACTTAAAAGAACTTGAAAAAAACAAGCCGGTGATAATTTGCGGAGATTTAAATGTTGCGCATAAAGAGATAGATCTTAAAAATCCTAAATCTAACAGAAAAAATGCTGGATTTACAGACGAAGAAAGATCTAAGATTGCTGAACTATTAGACGCTGGATTTATAGATACATATAGATATTTTTATCCTGACAAAGAAGAGACGTATTCATGGTGGTCATATAGATTTAATGCCAGAGCTAATAATGCTGGATGGAGAATAGATTATTTCTTGGTTTCGGAAAGTCTTAAGGATAAATTAGAAGATGCAAAAATTCATATGGAAGTAACAGGATCAGATCATTGTCCAGTTGAGTTGAAAATTAACCTATAATAAATAAAAAACAAAGCATAATAACTATATTTGACTAGTTGGTTATGCTTTGTTTTTTTTTACTCATTGTACAATAAATCTTTTTATGCCTATCCAAGCGGTAAAGCTGGAAATGAAAGATAGTATACCAAATGTTGGTATCAAGAAAAGCGGAAGTGATATAGGAAAAAAGAAAATATGAATTCCTAATATTAGGGCAAAAGCTAATTCGCATAACAATGTATTTTTTATACACACAATACAAAGTAATATAGAATTTTTAAAAACATCTTTTAGAGGGAGAGAAACAGTAGTAAGCAACGGATAAATATACATGGATGCAAGTGCAAGTAAAACTGTGATAAAAAGACATAAATAGAAAACAAAATAGAATATAGATTTCTCTTGAGCTAATTTTAAATAAAAGGATAGTGAAACACCTAAAAATGAAAATGCAACTAATATTATTAATCCACTAAATAATGATTGTTTCCAATTGTTTTTAAAGGCTTCATGGAAATCTGAAAAAATGTAAGTATGCTTTCTTTGGATCATAGACATTAAAATTGAAGTCATAGCACCGAAAGCTGGACCTATTGAAATAATAGGAATGGAATATAAAACGAAGACAAAATTCAATTTAATTATATCCCAAAATCTCATAGTAAATAATTCAAAAAATAAATATATACATTCCTTTGGAGGCTCGTCCTTTTCTATACCTGGACCTTCACGTTCGAAATTTGGGGTTAATAGTTTCATATTAATCAATCTCCTCAAATAAAATTTATCTCATATTATTGATATATTTATTTTAGATAAGTTTAAAGATAGTATATCATTTGAAAATTTAAAGTTCAAGATTATAAAAACATTTACATGCCATTAAGAAGTTCATTATAATATAAAACATCTTAAGTTTTGTATAAAAAGGTCAAAATATGATTTAAATAAATCTAAAATAATTTAAATAAATGTAACTTGAAAGTATTGACTTTAATAGATATAAGTATATAATAAATTTATGATAATAAGTTGCAACTTAAAAATAATGCACATGAAAAGGATTACCAGTGGCGAAATATCGATAAATTAACAAAAGGATTAAATAAACTAAAAAAATATATACATAAAATAATTTAAAAGGAATACAAGTTTGTTGATATACTTTAAAATTAATTAAAATAAAGCACGTATTTGTACAGGCTTTGTTTATAAAAGTTATTTTGATCACTGTTTTTAAGGGCATATATTTAATTAACAAAAATGAAATGGTGTTCACTAAATATATTAACTTCAAATAAATAATGGGAGGTAAAAATATGAAAAGTGTAAAAATATTAAAAAAACTTGCTGCTATTGCTGCTGTAACATCCATTGCTGCAACAATGTTAATCGGATGTGGTGGAAGTAGTTCGAGTACTAGCTCGAGTGGAGGAAAGGATTCAGCATCATCTTCTTCAGGAGATCAGTTAGAAATGTGGACATTTATTGAGATGCATAAAACGTTTTATGAAAAGATGTTAGAAAAATGGAATCAGAAAAATCCTGACAAGAAGTTAAATATTAATTTTACGGTTCTACCTTATGATGATATGCATAATAAAATGCAATCTGCACTCTTGTCCGGACAAGGAGCCCCTGATGCATGTGATATAGAAGTTGGCAAATTCCCTAATTTTCTTAAAGGAGACCCACAATTAGAGAATCTTGATGATGTTATTTCACCTTATAAAGATAAGTTGGTTAAATCTCGTATAGATCTTTACAGTAAAGATGGACATAATTATGGACTACCAACACACGTTGGAGCATGTGTAGCATACTACAATACTGAAATCTTAGAAAAGGCGGGAATTGATTATAAATCTATAGCTACCTGGGATGATTTTAAAGCAGCAGGTGCTAAATATTATGCTGCAACTGGTAAAAACTTTGGGACAGCAGATACAAGTGCTCAATGGCAAGAAAGTCTTATGCTAGCAGAACAAAAATCAGATTTTACTGATGCGGATGGTAAGCCACAATTAAACAGCCCGCAAATGGTTAAAGCACTTACTACGTTAAGAGATTTACAAGATGCCCATGCAATAGCTACTATTCCAGGTGGACAACCTGACCAAACAGATGCTGAAGGTGCGATAAATAATGGGGACTATGCAGTTGCAATTATGCCTCTTTGGTATATGTCAAGATTTTTACAATACATGCCTGATCAAGCAGGTAAATGGGCAATTGCTCCGGCTCCAGTATTTGAAAAAGGTCAACCACGTTCTGTAGGTTTAGGTGGTACAGGTACAGCTGTAACTAAAACAGCTAAGAATAAAGAAAATCTTAAAGAATTCTTAGCATATGCAAAACTTTCAGATGAAGGTGAACAGGCAATATGGGAAGATTTAGGTTTCGATCCATGCAATACGGATTTATGGACTAAAAATGATATTACTCATAATCCAGAAAATAAGTTTGTAAAATACTTTAAGACTAATCCTTTTGATACATTAAATGAAATTAAAAATGAAATACAATTAATTAAATCAAATGATGCTATTCCAAGTATAAACAACGTTTTAAATACAGTTACATTAAATAGCATATTTGAAGATAAGAAAGATATAAAACAAGCATTAGATGAAGCACAGCAACAAGTTGAAAATGAATTGAAATAATTAAAAACATCCACACAGAGAAGCTTTTTATAAGCATATTGAGTTACAAAGATGGCTTCTCTGTATTATTTAAGCGTGGGAGGAGGAAGTTAAGAAATGGTAAAGAGATTTATATATAATAAAAAAGCAGCACCATATGTATTTATATTACCATTTATTCTTGTATTTTTACTTTTTTTCATATCTCCAATGGTAAATACGGTAATAATGAGCTTTGAGAATGTATTACCAGGATCGAGAAAATTTGTTGGGTTTGAAAATTATACAAAACTATTAGGGGATAAGGTTTTCTTAGTTGCGTTATGGAACAGCTTTAAATATATGATATGGACATTGATATTGCTTATTCCAATTCCAATGATACTTGCATGTATAATAGACAGCAAACTAATGGTTGGAAAAGAATTCTTTAAATCTGCATTATATTTACCGGCTCTAACATCTGTTGCTGTGGCAGGTATAATATTTAGATTTGCCTTTGGAGAACAATCTACTTCATTAATGAATCAGGTTGTTGCGATATTTGGAATGGATCCATTTAAATGGCTGAAAAATGGAACTACAGGATTTATAGTATTGCTAGTATTGGCATGTTGGAGATGGACTGGTGTTAATATGTTATATTTCTTATCAGGACTTAAAAACATTCCTGCGGAATTATATGAATCAGCTGATATAGATGGAGCAAATACATTGCAAAAGTTTAGATATATAACAATACCTCAACTTAAACCGACAACAATTTATGTGCTTACTATATCTATTTACGCAGGTCTTGCAATGTTTATAGAAAGTTATATGGTGTTTAATGGTAATAACTCGCCTAATAATATAGGTCTTACAATTGTAGGATATTTATACAGACAAGGTATTGAAAAAAATGCCATGGGTTATGCATCTGCTGTAGGATTAGTATTGTTTATTATAGGAATGGCTATTAATTTAGTGCAATTAAAACTAAATGGAACATTTAAGAAAGGAGATTAGTATGCAGAGCAATATTAGTTTGAATAATAAAAAAAATACACAAAAAAATGCAGTAAGTCATGTAAAAAATTTGCCAAAAAGAATATTGATTTTTATGCTTTTTGCAGTCATAGCTGTAATACTACTAATTCCCTTTTATACATTGTTTGTTTCTACGTTCAAGGATGGTGCATTAGTAATAGCAAATGGTATGGATGTATCAATAGATACTGCTAAAATGTCATTTAAAAATTATATAATTCTATTCACAGAAAAAAATAGCTTATTTACATGGTTTTTTAATAGTTTATTCTTAACTATAGTACAAGTAGTCTGCCAATTATTTATCAGCGCATTTGTTGCATATGGTTTCGCAATGTACGATTTTAAAGGAAAGAATTTTCTATTTATATGTGTTTTATTCGTTATGATGGTACCTTTTGAGATTTTAATGTTACCTTTATATAACCAAATAAGTGATATGCATTTAACAAATACCTATATTGGAATCATTTTGCCGACTATAGCAAGTGCATCAACTATATTTTTCTTTAGGCAATACCTCTCTGGAATACCAAGAGACCTTGTTGAGGCAGGTAGAATAGATGGGGCATCGGAATATGGTATTTTCTTCAGATTAATTTTACCGATTATGAAGCCATCTTTTGCGGCAATGGCGATATTAAATGCAATGTTTAGTTGGAATAACTTATTATGGCCAATGTTAGTGTTAAAAGATAGTGCAAAATTTACTTTACCAATAGGATTAAATACATTATTAACGCCTTATGGAAACAACTATAATTTATTATTTGTAGGTTCTTTCATTTCAGTAATACCAGTATTTATTTTATTTGCATGCTTCCAAAAATATTTTGTTGAAGGTATGACAGCTGGAGCTGTAAAGGGTTAATATGATTTGATTTTCACTAAGGACTAGAAAGTCCAAACTAAATACTTAAGGAGATGAATTATAATGGCAAAAAAAGCAAAAATGGTAGTAGACAAAGACTTTAAAATATCCGAAATAGATAAAAGAATTTATGGTTCTTTCATTGAACATTTAGGAAGGGCAGTATATGGAGGGATTTATCAGCCAGGCCATATGTCAGCTGATGAAAATGGCTTCCGCACCGATGTAATGGAATTAGTAAAAGAATTAGATGTTCCTATTATAAGATACCCAGGTGGTAATTTTGTATCAAATTTCTTTTGGGAAGATAGTGTTGGACCAATAGCAGAAAGGCCAAAGAGACTAGAATTAGCTTGGAGAAGCCTAGAAACTAATGAAATTGGGTTAAATGAATTCTCAAAGTGGACTAATGCTGTAGGTTCTGAAATAATGATGGCAATAAATCTTGGAACAAGAGGAATTGCAGATGCATGCAATCTTTTGGAATATTGTAATCATACAAGTGGTACAAAATATAGTGATTTAAGAATAAAGCATGGTGTTAAAGAATCACATAAAATAAAAACATGGTGTTTAGGAAATGAAATGGATGGACCATGGCAGATAGGACATAAAACTTCTGAAGAGTATGGAAGATTAGCTCTAGAGACAGGCAAAGCTATGAAATTAATAGATCCAGATATTGAATTAGTTTCATGCGGAAGTTCGAATACAGCAATGCCTACTTTCCCTGAATGGGAAGCATCAACTCTTAATCATACTTACGATGTTGTAGATTTTATATCACTTCATCAATATTATGGTAATAGATTAAATGATACTGCAAACTTCTTAGCTCAAAGTGATGATATGGAGCACTTTATTAAAACAGTTACTTCAACTTGTGATTATATAAAAGCAAAAAAACGTAGTAAAAAGACTATGCACTTAAGCTTCGATGAGTGGAATGTATGGTTCCATTCTAATAATGAAGATGATGATATAATGAAGAATCATCCATGGCAAAAGGCACCTGCACTTTTAGAAGATGTGTATAATTTTGAAGATGCACTTTTAGTTGGATTAATGTTAATTGTTTTAATGAAACATTCTGATAGAGTAAAAATGGCATGCTTAGCGCAATTGGTTAATGTTATCGCACCAATAATGACAGAAGAAAATGGACCAGCTTGGAAGCAGACTATATACTATCCATATTTGCATGCATCTAAATACGGTAGAGGAATTGCACTTCAACCAGTAGTTTCTTCACCAAAACATGATACTATAGATTTTACTGACGTAACAGATGTTGAATCGATAGCTATATATAATGAAGAAAAGGAAGAAGTTACAATATTTGCAGTTAATCGTAATTTAGAGGAAGATATTGAATTGACTTGTGATATAAGAAGCTTTGAAGGATTTAAAATTATTGAACATATTGTGTTAGAGCATGATAATATGAAAATAGTAAATTCTCCAATAGATGAAGCTGTTACTCCAAAATCTGTAGATAGAAGCAATCTGGTTGATGGAATTATAACTTCATCCTTAGGAAAAGCTTCTTGGAATGTAGTTCGTTTAGGAAAGAATAAATAAAAAGCAATATATTATATATTAAATAGGATTTAACAACTAAAATTAATAGTGTTAAATCCCATTTTATTGGCAAAGAATATGGAACTATAGATATCAAAATTTAAAACTACATTTATGTGATAACTTACCGAAATCATTTGAGATGGTATATAAATAAAATAAGAAGTAATATTTACGCCTTATAAATATTACTTCTTATTTATTATAAAAACAGATCTAATTCAATATATTTTAATATATTGAATTAGATACAATGATCAACATCAAGATTCTTGAGTTAATGTATTATAAACAAGTCTTACGCTTATGCCTTGATTGTAATTGCCAAAGTTTTTTCCGAAAATAGTTAATCCACCAACGTGTTTTGTTTCTTCTGGAACAGCTAACTTTAGAAGGATATCACTTTTATAATTTAATTCTAAATCTTCTAGAGTTACATCTGAAATCTTTATTCCATCAATAAAAGTTCCGAAGGAATTTATGCTTAAAAGTTTTAATAATCCGTATTGATTCCAATGAGGATTCCACCAAGATGGAGTCAAAATACCTTTACTATCACCAAAATCTCCAGGACTGGTCCATCTGCCAACATTGACATTATTTAAATAGAAATGTATATCAGATGGCCATATGCTGCATACTCCAGGAGCTTCTGAACTTATTTCCATAGATATTTGCAATTCAGAGAATACTTCGCTTGGTTTTAAATAGTTAGGGATTCTATATTCTATACTTCCTTTAGTGAACCAAAGAATATCTGCATTAATTCTTTCAGGATCAGCAAAATAATTTGGATTGTCTACCTCTCCTATAATACTATCCTTAGTTGCAATTCCGCATGTAGGGGCAATATCATAATTAGAATAGTGGCCTATATTTAAATCTATATGATATGAATTTTCTACATCTTGTTTACCAATATCTATTACAAATTTATCCTCGTGAAGAGAACATATCTTTTGTAATCCATGCTTTCCAGTTAAATTAGTAGTTTTTATTAATCCACACTCTTCTAATTTTTTTATATGCATAGTAACTGCACCATTAGTTAAATCAAGTTTCTCTGATAACTCATTCATATTTAATTGCTTATACTGTGATAAAATCTCTAATATATTCATTCTTACATCCGAACTTAAAGCCTTGAAGAGTGGTAAACTTTCCTTTAGATTTGTAATGTGAATCATAATAATCTCCTCTGTGTTGTTAATATTCGTTGAATCGAAATTAATGTTTAAATATTAATTTCGGAAAAATTGTACTTAAGTTATAGTTCGTTATAAAATTATCAAATAATAATATACTATGTTAAGATTATTATACCCTTTTATGAATTAGATGTGAATAATCATTTTAAATATTTTTAAAATAAAGTCACAATATAAGAAGTTATTTTTTGTTTAAGTTTTTTCTAAAATATGCATTTTTATATTCAGTTGGTGTGACATCTTCAAATTTTTTAAAAAGTTTCATAAAATGCTTATCATCATTAAATCCAACCTGAAGAGCAATTTCTTTTATTGAAAAAGATGAATTTAATAGAAGTTGTTTAGAAGCATAAATTCTTGTTTTGTTGATGTATTTTAAAAGTGACATACCAGTATATTTTTTAAATGCCGAAGAAAGGTAATCTTGATTGTAGTTAAATGTTTCAGCAATTTTATGTGCAGTTAAATTTGAGTTATAATTTATATTTATCCAGTTTGCAATTTCATTTATTTTGCAATTAGCATTGGATAATTTTTCATTTTGGTGAATTATATTATCCATGAAATCTTGAGAAATTTCCATTGCCAATAGGCTTAATGCATAATTGGTTAAATATTCAGAATAACTTTTCTTGTTCGATAGATCAAGTAGTTGACGAAAAATAAGGCTGGTTCTTGCAGCAGAAGAAATTGAACCATATTCAGGTAAAATGTAAACATCTGAAGAAGCCTTTTTTAATTCATTGCCAAGATCAAATATATAATTTTTAATTTGCTCAGAGTTTAAAAGTTTATATTCAGCAGAAGTAATTCTAAAATGACACCAATAGTAAGAAAGATTCCCTTCAGATTTCTTATAACCATAGTGAGTATGAAAAGGAAATAATATAATGAACTTATTTGGAGTAAGTTTATATCTTTTATCATCTTGTGCAATGTACAGAGTTCCCTCGCAACCAATTAGAATAACAAAAGTATCGAGGTTTCTTTTAGAATGTATAAAATTTTCATTATTTATTAATTTTCCGCTAGAACAATGATTAAGGGGATATTTATTATTCGAGATAAAATAAAACATATAGGATTTCACCACCTATTATACTAAAATGAAAGTTGTTTCCATATAATAAATATACTATAGTTATATGTATAAAAGCTAGTCATATGCTTAAATAATAGCATTTGTATTTTAGAGGAATGAATAAAATAGTTTTTGATAATTATAATAAATTAACCACCCCAAAATAAATTTAGGAGGAATCAATAATGAACTTAAATACTTTTGGTAAACCTTTGCAAATAAATCATATAAATGTAAAAGATAATTTTTGGAAGAAGAAGATGGAGTTAGCAAGAACTCATGTTATTCCTTATCAATGGGAAGCATTGAATGATAGAATAGAAGGTGCTGAACCAAGTTATTGTATGCAAAATTTTAAGATTGCAGCTGGGATGATGGAAGGTGAATTTAAAGGTTTTGTATTTCAAGATAGTGATTTTGCAAAATGGATAGAAGCGGTTGGATATTCTCTTATGTGGAATAAGGATGAAGGACTTGAAAGAATTGCAGATGGAGCAATTGATATTGTCTGTGCGGCACAGCAGCCAGATGGATACCTAGATACTTATTACATTATAAACGGATTAGATAAAAGATGGACAAACTTACGTGATAATCATGAATTGTATTGTTTAGGTCATTTAATTGAAGGGGCAGTAGCTTATTATGAGGCAACAGGAAAAGATAAGTTATTAAATGCAATCGTAAAATATGTAGACTATGTGGATACTATATTGGGGCCAGAAGATGGCAAATTGCATGGATATCCAGGTCATGAAGTAATTGAATTGGCTTTAATTAAACTCTATAAAATAAAAAAAGATAAAAAATATCTAAATTTAGCAAAATATTTTATAGATGAAAGAGGCAAGTCACCGTTATATTTTGAAGAAGAAGGGAAAAAGTATAATAATAAGTTCTGGTGGGAAGATAGTTACTTTAAATATCAATATTATCAAGCAGGTAAACCAGTAAAAGAGCAGGAAGTTGCAGAAGGACATGCTGTAAGAGCTGTATATTTATATTCAGGAATGGCTGATGTAGCTAGAGAAACAAATGATGATGAGCTTTTAGAAGCTTGCAAGTGCTTATGGAATAACATGACTAAAAAGCAAATGTATATAACAGGTGGAATTGGATCATCACAATATGGTGAAGCATTTACCTATGATTATGATTTACCTAATGATACTATTTATGCTGAAACTTGTGCATCCATTGGATTAGTTTTCTTTGCAAGGAGAATGCTTGAGATTGAACCTAAATCACAATATGCAGATATAATGGAGAAAGCCTTATACAACGGAATTATAAGTGGAATGTCAATTGATGGAACTAAGTTTTTCTATGTAAATCCATTAGAGGTAGTTCCAGAGGCCTCTGAAAAAGATCATTTGAGAGCACATGTAAAAGTTGAACGTCAAAAATGGTTTGGATGTGCATGTTGTCCGCCTAATCTAGCAAGGCTTTTGACTTCTATAGGAAGTTATGCATATACATTAAGAGATGATACAATATTTATGCATTTATACATGGGAGGAGAAATTTTAGCTGATTTATCTGGAAAGAGCGTAGGATTTGATATTAAGACAAACTATCCATGGGATGAGAGTATAGAAATTAATTTAAATATGCAGGAAGAAGCTAATTTTGAATTCGCATTAAGAATTCCTGAGTGGTGTAGAAGTTATGAAATAAAAGTTAATAGAGAAAAGATAAATTTCAATATAATTGATGGGTATGCGTATATAAATAGAAAATGGAAAGATGCTGATAAAATTAGCATTTTATTCAAGATGCCTGTAGAAATAGTTAGAGCAAATATAAACGTAAGAGAAGATATGGGAAAAGTTGCAGTAACGAGGGGGCCAATTGTTTATTGCCTAGAGGAGGAAGACAATGGATCTGATTTACACAGAATTTATTTAAATAGTAATCCTAAATTTACTTATGAATATGACAAAGATTTCTTAGGTGGAGCAATAATACTTGAAAGTGATGGACGACTTGCTAAAGAACAAGATTGTGATAAAGATAAGCTATATGTATATGATTCTAAAATTGAATTTAATGAAAAGAAGTTAAAATGGATTCCGTATTATTTATGGGCTAACAGAACACCAGGGGAAATGTTAGTGTGGGTTAGAAAATGTATTTAACTCAATAAAATTTAAAATTAAGTCACTTGTACGCTGTTTATGTAGTTGAATATAGTATATAATTTTAAATAAATCTAAAGCAAAAAGCATAAACGTAGGAGGGACTTAATTTTGAATGAGATTTTGAATAAAACAATAGAAGAAATGGCTGATATGGAATTTGAATGCAGCTGTGGCAAAAAACATAAGATAGACATAAAGCATATTTATGTTGGAGAAAATGTATATAATAGAATTCTAGATGTTGCAAAAGAAATTTTGCCTAAAGAAATCTTATTGGTGAGTGATAATAATACTTATAAAGCACTTGGCAAGTGTGTAGAAAATGAACTTATTGAATCAGGTTATACGATAAATAATATTATATTAGTTAGTGATGGAGATTTAATTCCAGATGAAAAAGCAATTGGACGAGTATTGGTTGAAGTAAATAATGAAACAGAGCTTATAGTTGCTGTAGGATCTGGAAGTATTAATGATATATGTAGAATAATAAGTGCAAAAACTCATATTCCTTATGTTATAATTGGAACAGCTCCATCAATGGATGGATATGCATCAACAGTATCACCTCTAATTATTGATGGAGCAAAGGTAACATATCCAGGGACTAATCCATATGCTATTATAGCTGATTCAAATATTATGAAAGATGCTCCGTTTGAGATGATATGCGCTGGATTTGGTGATATACTAGGAAAATATACAGCACTTTCTGATTGGAGACTATCTAATACGATTCATGACGAATATTTTTGTGATACAACAGAAAAGCTAGTAAGGAATGCTATGTATAAATGTTTTGAAAATATAGAAGGAGCTGTTAAGAGAGACGTTAAAGCGATACAATATATATCAGAAGCACTTATACTATCAGGAATAGCAATGACTCTTTCTGGAAATTCAAGACCAGCATCAGGAGCAGAACACCATCTTTCTCATTATTGGGAAATTGATAAGCTTTCAAGAAAGTTAGAACATCCTTTGCATGGTAATTCAGTTGGAGTTGGTACAGTAATATCTGCATGGTTGTATAAAAGACTTAATATTGAAGAAAAATTTGGAATAAAGACTCCTGTTCCAGAAATAATAATAAATTTATTAAATTCTATCGGAGCTAAGTCTAATCCAAAGGCGTTAGGAATTGAAAAAGAATTATTTCATAGGAGTATAATTCATGCTCTTGAAATCAGACCTAGATATACGATTTTGCAATATGCAAAAACTGAAAATATGTTAGAAGAATATGCAAATGAATTAACGAATTTATTTTACGGAGAATGATAATATGCTAGAAGATAAAAAATTATTTTTATTAGATATTGATGGTACAATAGCTTTAGATACAACATTAATCGATGGTACATTAGAATTTATGGATTATGTTTTAAGTATAGGTGGTAAATATATATTTATAACAAATAATTCAACAAAAAGTATAGAAGATTATATTATGAAGTTTGATGACTTTGGAATTAAAGTTGATAAAACAAGTTTTGTAACATCATCTTATGCAACCGCAATATATCTAAAAGAAGTATATAAAGATAAAAAAATATTTGTTCTTGGAACAAAATCATTTATTAAAGAACTAAGAAGATTTGAGTTGAATATTACAGAAGATAAAGATGAAGATATTGTTTGTGCAGTAGTAGGCTTTGACAATGAATTAAATTATAAAAAGATAGAGGATATATGTGAATTACTATCAACAAGAGATATTGATTATATAGCTACTAATCCGGATCTTGTTTGTCCGACTAGCTTTGGCTTTGTACCAGACTGTGGATCAATATGCGAAATGATTGAAAATGCAGTTAAAAGACAACCTTTATATGTTGGAAAGCCTAATAAAACGATAGTGGAAATGTGTCTAGAACAAACTGGATTTACAAAGGAGCAAACTTTAGTTATAGGAGATAGATTGTATACAGACATTGCCTGCGGTATTAATGGTGGTGTTGATACAGCTGTAGTATTTACTGGAGAAGCAACAAAGGAAGATTTGAAAGATACAGAATTTAGACCAACATATAGCTTTAGTACAATCAAAGAGTTATATGAAAAGTTAGCTTTTTAATATACTTTTAATCAAGTAAGGATTACAAGCTGTTAAGAATGAAATTCAAATTTTGTTTTTAGCAGCTTTTTTATAATGTTATGAGGAATAATATTATACGAATTGAAATTGTATATTCATATTTAAATTTCTAGTTAGGCAAGCGTTAAAATAACTCTATAATTATAGAAAGTTAGTTGAAAAATATTTTGAAATGAAATTTATAAATGGAATCTTACTTCATTATTTGATGAAAAATATATACCATATAAAAAAAGTAGATATACTGCAGATAATAACATTTCATGATAGTTTTGGACTTATTATTTATTTTATGTGCTTAATTAATTATATACAATTTGTTTATAATAATTATTAGAAGAATATAATTTTCATATCGCTAAGATAATGATTTTGATATAATATTTTTATAACATAACTAGATAGGAGGAGATTATAGGATATGAATTTAGAATATATTATGAATAAGTTAAAAGATGAGAAACCATATATTAATGGCTGGAAAAGAATGAGAAGGTCAGCTATAATTATTCCACTAGTTGAGATTGATAATGAAGTACATGTATTATTTGAAGTTAGGTCTAAAAAATTAAGTAGCCAGCCAGGAGATATATGCTTTCCAGGTGGGAAAATAGATGGAAATGAATCTCCTAAGGAAGCTGCGCTTAGAGAAATATCTGAAGAACTTGGCGTAAAAAGCATTAATATAGTAAATGAATTAGATACTATAGTAAGGTATGATGGTATAATAATCCATCCGTATGTAGGAATTATTAAAGATCTTGATGAAATAAAGATAAGTGAAGATGAGGTTGATCATGTGTTTTATGTACCGTTATCTTATCTTTTAGATCATAAGCCTCGTGTATATAATAATAAAATAAATATTGAGAGAGATAAAGAATTTCCCTATGATTTAATTGTTAATAGGGAAAATTATAAATTTAGAGAAGCTAATTATAGATCTTTATTTTATAAATATGAAACTTATAATATATGGGGAATTACAGCTGAGATGCTGCAAGATTTTTTGGAAAATTTGTAACTAACCATAAAAAATGAAGCATTTCTATCAAACTCATAACAATTCCCACCAATCCCTGGTGTTTCTCACTAAACCCTAACGAAACCGTCATTCGGGTCAGGGATCCGTCAACCCAAAATGCAAACAAAAAAATCCAGAGCTGAGAGTAAAATCTTGGCTCTTTTTTTCATGTAGAAATTAGGATTAAGGTGTTTAGATTTAAGGATCAAGAATTAGCTTTCAAGTGAGATATAGCAAGTGCTTAGGCAGATGTTAGAGGGATAGAAAGTGAGGCTTCAGCTACGCCTTTGGCTGGCATATTCAGAGTTAAGCGAGAGTGATTAGGGAGAAGAAAAAGGTGAATTCATTAGTTCTATTTTGGTCAAAGTTTTGTGGGTTTTGGAATAAAGTGTGATGAAAAAAAGGTATTTGATACCATGATTTTGGTTAGGGAAATTAAAAGTAAGTAGAAATTGGAAATTAAGTGTTGTAATATTAAATTATGGCTAAAATTCAACTTAATACAAAATATTCGTTAAGAAAGGAATGAATTTTAATGAATATTAGTATAGTTGAAAAAGATATAAAATTTTAGGTTAAAGGCTTATAGTAAGGAGAAAGATTGTGATGATACCGATAAATATAATTGCAACGGTTAATAGTGGCAGGTTTGTCATAAATCAAAATGGGAGATATAACTATCAAGCAAGAGGATCGAAAATAATATGGCTTTCAGATCCAATTGGTGTAATACCTGATGATAATAAAATATATGAAATAAAATATCCATCAGGAAAGTTATTTGAAGGAATTGTTAGCCAAGTTGGGCAAGATGAAATAGGTTTCTATATTATACTTAATGTAGTAGGTAGTAATCTTAGAAATGATAGAACTATAATATTTAAAACAATACCACTTGGGCAAGCTATCTTAATTGAAGTTTTTAATCCTGAAAATATTCCGACCCTTAAAGAGTTATCTAAAAGCATGAGAGAGGACTGGAAGTTTGCATTAAATTCTATAATAAGCGTTGAAAGAGTAAATGAAAGTATTTGTATTCTTTTTAGAGATGGTGCTTTAAATGACATTATTATAAAGTTAGAAATAATAGATGATTCAGAAGAAGAAAATTTTGATAATATATGTTTTGATATGGATCATTTTAATAATGTTTTAATAAGAAATATTTTTATTCGTAAAGAGAATAAGGAAGGTTTTATAATATATTTAGATAATAAAAGGCCAGAACGTTATTCGTTAGAGCTACCGAAGGATTATTTTGATAATGCAGAGTATTCTATTGAAAATGATGAAAGTATAACAAGAATATGCTGTAATGAAATTATTTTTTCTCATTATAATAGTTTTCTAAAGGAAATGGAAGAAAGAAATATTGATTGTATATCTTCTGATGACTGTAAAGACTATAATTTAAATCTAAAGCAACTGAGGGAGCAATGGATTAATACATTTGCTAATAATATAGATGTATCTAAGATTTACATAGAACAGCATTTATGGTATGTATTTAGCTATAAACGACTTAAATGTTTTGAGAAAGAAGAAGCAAATAAAAGATTTAATGAAATAAGAAAAAAATCTATATACATATTTTTTGATGACTCAGATATATGTTATTTACTTGAAAACACTGATAATTTTACTTTAGAGGATGTTAAATTTTATAAATCTAATGATATTTATATTACAGATGAAAATTTTACTTGGACATATGTTATAACACATGAAGACAGATGGTTCGGACCATATTTCTATTCTATTAAAGCAGAAGTAGGAGATTATATGGTTTAGGTAAAATAATAATTTTTTTAATATATTATGCAATTTCATTAAATATATTGTTTTTAAAAGGATTTAATTTTTGTATCTTTATAATTTAGTAACAAGTATAGGAGGTTTTGCATGGAAAAGCATTCAAGAATTTTAGGAGGTCTCTTTGGCGTTGCATGTGGTGACGCTCTTGGAGGAACTTTAGAGTTTTTAACACAAAATGAAGGCAAAAAGAAATATGGATATTTAAAAGATATTATTGGCGGAGGCTGTTGGAACTTAGTGCCAGGAGAAGTTACAGATGATACTATGATGACTATGGGAGTCGCAGAAGGTGTATTTGATGATCCAGAAAATCCAATAAACTGTATTGGTGAAAGGTTTTTGGATTGGTACAACAGTAATCCCAAAGATGTAGGAAATATAATAGATGTAGCTCTTAGCGAGTACAAGAGGAATAAGGATTGGACAAAAGCTGCAAAATTTGCACATGAATATTGTAGTGGTATGAGTGCAGGGAATGGCTCGCTTATGAGATGTATTCCAGTAGCTTTATACTATGAAGATATAAACAAAATGATAGAGGTTACAGAACAACAATCTAAGTTAACTCATTATGATGAAAAGGCTACAAGAGCTTGTATTTTCTATAACAAATTGGTTAATAAATATATAAATGGTGCTTCTAAAATTCCTGCAATTAGAGAAGTCATTGAGGAATTTCCAGAGTATAAAGAAGTTTTCAATAAAAGAAAAAAGGAGTTAAATCCAAGTGGATATGTTGTAGATTCATTAATATGCTCACTATGGTGCTTTATTAATACTGTAACATTTGAGGCTGCAGTTTGTGAAGCTGTTAATCTTTGCGGAGACGCTGATACAGTGGGAGCAATAACGGGAGGGATAGCAGGAGTGTATTATGGCTTTGAAAAAATACCTGAAAGATGGAAAGATAAGATTTTGGTAAAGGACAAGTTAATGGAGATTTCAGAAAGGTTAGGATTAATGAGAAAATAGATTAATTTATCTTTAATATCTAATAACGGAGGTTGTTATGAGTAAAATAGTTCACATTGTATATTCCCAAAGTGCAGAAGGTAGTTTTAAACAAGCTATTAAGAAAGAGGTTATTCAAGTAGATAAACTTATAGCTCTTTATGATAATCTTTCAAATGGAGAAATAAACGATTTGAAAGACATAAAGAGTAGAGAAAGTTGGTGGAAGGAGCTTAATGGAGAAGAAGATTATCTTTACTATGAAACAAATGCTTTTGAAGATAATTGGAAAAGATTCTATGATGATATTTCAGAAATAGATGAAGATGATACTGTTTATATTTGGTATGGGAATTGTAATAGAGAAATTTGTGGTATGATGTATACTCTTCATTTATTAAAAGACAAAAAAATAAGTATTCATGTTGTTAATGTTTCATATAGGATTACAGAAAATAGTAATGGAATAATTCTTATTGTAAGCTCAGCGTCAGAAATTATCTATAACAAATTAGGTGAATATTTAAAGATGGCAAAACAAATGGAAAGTAATGCGTATAAGAAATTGCTAAATCAATGGCATAAACTGACTAAAGAAAACTCATTATTACGTAGTTATAAAAATGGAGAAATGCTTAGTGTAAGTGAAAGGTATTTTGACAAGGATATATTAAAGTATACAGACAGGGAATATAAGAAAGCACCAAGAATTGTAGGGAGTGTACTTGGAAATGCTGAGACAAAAATTACAGATGATTATACATTTTGGAGAATTAAAGAGCTTATTAAATTAGGGCTAATAAGCTTTAAAGGCAAATTTGGAATTATGAGAGAAATGGAAATATGTATAACCAATGATGGATTAAAGTATTTAAGTAGCGATAAGCAAGCTATGGACTTTTGGAATGAAAGAAAAATAGCCAATGAAAAGAAAATGAAATTCACTAATGACATTAAAGAACAAGGACGATTAGAGGAAAGAATACGAATAGCTAAGAAGTTGTTAAGTATATTAGATGCAGAAACCATTGCTGATAAAACAGGATTAACAGTGGGGCAGGTTAGGAATTTAGAAACAGAAAAGTAAAGTCAAGGATTATTATACACTATTAATGGAATATTATGCAAAGTATGTTGCAATTAAGAATAAAATATGATTGATCTGCTAACTATATATCGTAAAATACATCTCAATAAATGGGCAATAATAGAATAATAGTTAGGAGAAATATTTAAATGAAAATTTCGGATAAGAGTTATAGGTGATGTATTCGTCTTTATTGCATGTTTCCAATAATTTATGTATTGATTACTGAAAAATATAATCTTAGTAAGGTTAGTAGATTTTTTATTATTACTTCAGTTACATTTCTTATTATGGCATTAGGTATTGGACATAAGTTAAGCAATAAGCCAATTAAAAAGAAAGATTTAATAGAATTAATATAATTAAATATATCATAGAATAAAGAGTCAAATTTTTATAAATAGGAAGGAATGACATGATTTGAAAGAAGGAAAAGAAAGAACTATTGGATGAATAGGAGGGGCTATTAGTGGCGTTTCAGGTTCAATGATTAGTTTATTTCTAACTATATAAGTTACATTAAAGACTTTTCAATACATATTTTGCATTTGAGTTTGTTTATACTTCTGCAATGTAACTATATTATTGCACTTTATAATAAAATGGGGTTAAGCGATAATGTTTTTTTAGATTGTAATTGTATCAATTATTGCAGGATTTATTGCTTTTTTTACTTGTAAAGTATTATGTGTGATATGGAAATAACCTATTAAAGTATATTGATATTAGAGGTGTAACAGAATGAAAATCAAATCAAAAACATCAATTATAGCAATCCATTGTATTTTCAATATTAATAGTGTCAATTGGTGGATATTTTGCTTATAAATACATACATATATTTTGGGTGAATAAGATTTGGATTACGGATTTGGGATATAAAGAAAGTGAAATTAATAATCTTACATTTGACGTTGAGGGGGACAGAAGTTGTCCTCAAATACCAGTTAAAGTAGGAAATGATGAATATAAATTAGGATTTGATACAGGCTGTGGAGTTGGAATAGCATTTACTAATGTTATTCAAGATAAAATTGACTATACTGTTTTAAATAAGGCCGAGGCTACTAATAGAGATGGTTCTTATCGCGGATGGATGACGAATGTAAAAGTTAATGAAATTAATGTATTTGGCGATACATATAAAGATGTATACACAAGCATATCTGATTGGTCTATGTATTCATCACAAGAGTTTAATGGAAACATAGGACTGGCTTATTTTAAATCAAAAGTCATAACATTAGATTATACAGGACATAGAATTGCAGTTAGTAATAATCCAATTGATTATTACTAACTGGATTCTAATAAATATGTTGTACTTCCGCTTTATAAAACAACAAGAAAAGGACAGCAAGATTTACTTTTTTTGAGGCAGAATATAATAATGAGCCAATAATGGTTTATATGGATACTGGTAAGAATTATTCATATTTATATAATCCTAATTGTAATAATTCAATAGGAGAAAAACCAACTAAATTATTTGATATTCCATTAAAAGTGGGAAATATGAATCTAATACTAAAGGACATAACAGAAGCAAATAATTTTGAACAAGTAGAGGGATTACCACATCCAACTATGATTGAATTAAATTCTGATCAAATATGGAAATGTAATTTACTTGTTACACTTGATTTGATTGATCAAAAGATTATTTTTCGTAAATTATGAATATAGTCCGAAGAAAAAGTAATACAAATGTTCAAAAAAGGTTTATTAAGAGGTGATGATTAATGAATAATATTCAAGTAATTATATGGTTTTTTCCAATACTTTTTATTTTCCATGATTTTGAAGAAATAATTTTTATGCAAGCATGGATAAGTAAGAATAGACGTTATTTAAGTGAAAGATTTCCTAAATTATCAAAAAAGCTACTACCTCATTTTAATAATATTACAACATCATCTTTTGCCTTTGGAGTAGCGGAAGAATTCATATTAATTTGTATAATTACAGTTATTTCCTACATAATGAATTGGTATAGCTTATGGTTAGGATTATTTATTGCATTTACTTTACATTTGGTAGTACATTGCTTTCAAGCATTAATTGTAAGAAAATATGTTCCTGACATTGTTATAAGTATTATTTGTTTGCCTATTTCTATATATATTATTGGTCATACAGTCCAATTATTCACGTTGGGAACAGTTGTAGTTTATTCAATTTTAGGCTTTATAATTATGATAATTAATTTAGGTATAGTTCATAAGTTTATGAATACATTCGGCAAATGGTTAGCTCAATATGAACAGGAATAGTAAATTAATAATCCTCCTAAAGGGCTTCATAGCAATAGGCAGGTCAAAATAAAGAGTTTCTAGAAAGAAGGATATATGTGAGAAAAAATTATTGGTTATCATATTTTATATACGCAGTGGTATTAATATGTTACATGATATTTACTGATAAAATATTAGGAAATGTAATTAAAGAATCACAAAGGACATTTATTATGTTATCGTATATGATATGGTCAAGCGTAGCATTTGTAATATTAGGATTATTGCTTGGATTAGAAAAATTTTTGTTAGAAAGAAAAAAAGAAGGAAAGTGGAAAGTTAATTTACCTAAAGTTTTATTTTTTAGGAATTCCATCGTTATATTTTTCAATAAGCGTATTTATTTCTCTTTGTCCAATAGATTTTATTAGGCAAATTTTATCATATCCAATTTCTGTTCTATTAAAATCTGATATGAACTTTATAAAAGCATTTCAAGTTGTTTTGGGGTTTACAATAAGTACAAGCTTTGTTAAAGAAAATATTGAACATAATCATTAAAATCTCAATAGTAAGATATTCAGCTTTTATAAGGAAGGTGATTATTTTAAGTTATGAAAAAAATTATTTCTTCATGTTTATTTATTGTCATATTGCTAATGATAAATAGTTGCAGTACCCAAAGTGATGATGTAGTTATTAGTAATACTAAAAATATTATAAAGATTACAATTAAAACACAGCAAGGTAATAATAGTAGTCTTAAATCGACTGATAATAAAAGTGAAATAACAGCAATTGTCAATTATATTAATAGTTTGGATTTAAAAAAGACATCAAAAAAACCTGATGAATATACTGGTATGAGTTATGTCATAACTTTTTATTTTAATAACAAAACAAGTAAAGAATATATTCACCTTGTGAATATGTTCTTCAAAGAATTTGGAAAGGATTGGTGTGAAATGCCTTATAACCAAGCCGAAGAGTTAAAAGATATTTATAAGAGCTTAGATAACAAGTAAATCATAAAATAGTATTGTAATCTTCTTAGATAATGAAAGTGAATGAGTTGAAAAATGTTTTTAAAAATATAAGTAATCAACATAAAAAATTAATAAGTTTAGAATTTAAAGCGTGAGATTTATTTTGAGAATCAATTAATTAAATATACAAACCAGTGAGAAGGGTTGTCTTATGAGTTTCATGCACTATATTTCAGCAAATAAAGAATTATCTTTAGGAGTAATGGGAAAGAAAGAACCAAAGCAAATAGGTATGAGTTTAGAAGAATTAAAGAAAACAAAAGCATGTATGCAAATTGAAACTTTAATTAAAAAAGGAATTTTAATTCCTGAAAAAGTTAAATTCGCGATTCTTTTCTTTTTTACTTATCTTTCCTTCAGTTGATATTTTAGGAATTCGTAATAAACAAAGAAGGGGGAGGTATATAACAGATGTAATTAATGCTTGGTTATTATTAATCAGTTTTATAGCGATGACTGTTTGGCATTTCTATACGATCAAATCAAGATCACCTTTTATAGTTCCAATTTGCCTAATATCTACTGTGATTATTAAATGTGGCCTTTATCCTAAATTCAGAAGTAACAGTTAACCATATATTTATTAGTTCATATTCATATGGTGCATTAGATCAATATACTAAAAAATTGAGGTGAAATATAATGATTAATTATAAGAGAAAACGTAATTTTATAATTGCAGTAACAATTATTGCATTTTACAGTGGAATAGGCTATGTATTTAAAATTGACCCTTTAAAAGTATTTGTTTTTAATAAAAATAGTTTTAGTGTTAGCATTATAGGCGTTGTTATATGTTGTTTAACTGCATATTGTATTGATTTTGTTATCAAACATTTTAGCAAAAAGAGAATGAATGATTCAACGGATAGTATTTAATTAAACTTTAATAAGTGATAATGTTCTTTACTACAGATTTTTTGAATTTATCTTTGTGTTGTACAAGCTAATTCAATATAAGTATAAAAGTTATATAATTTAGTTGTGACCCCACTTTGAGAAATAAGAGTAACTAATGATATGAAACATTGTAATAAATGATAAGTATTACAACTAAGGTAAGTATGTAGGATTACTTTAATTTCTAAAGTAATAAGCAAAGAAGATATGAGAATGATTTATATAACAAGTTTATTATATGTATTCTCAGTAAGAGTATATAGAAAGTTGTAGAAGAGGTATTTAAAGGAAGTTTCTTAGTTAGTGTTATTTTTAAGCAGATGAGGAGGATTAATAATATGAACTTAATTGGTAATAGTTGGTTTGCTAGCTCGTTACAAAAGTTTGCATTTCAAATTGTGTTTATTTTATGGGTGTCTTGTGAAATAGGTATATCATTATCTACCCTAAAACCTGTTGAAGAAAATTCAAGTAGGAAATCCTTTGATAAAGGGTCTTACTTTGCTATTATATTTGGAGTATGGCTAAGTGTATGGGTCAGTTTTTTTATTAAAAAACAAATTCATTGGCTTTTACCTAATATAGCCTTTTGGATTGGAATTGCAGTTATGTTTTTAGGGATTGTGTTTAGGTGTTGGGCGGTTTGGATTCTTAGAAAGTTCTTTTCGTTATCTGTAGTTATCAATTCTGAGCATAAATTAGTAAAGAATGGACCATACAAATATTTAAGACATCCTGCTTATACAGGAAGTATCCTAACTTTATTGGGAATACCTTTGTCGTTAAGAACATTAACTGGAATATTACTTGTTGGAATAATAGTTGCAATTGCATACGGGTATAGAATATTTGTTGAAGAAAAAGCCCTATTAAAAAATTTTGGAGATGAATATATTAAATATAGCAAACAAACATGGAGAATTATACCTTGGATTTGGTAGAAATTCTAAGACTAGCTAATAATACTTAAGTAAATTTGAAAAGATATTTTTAAAAAAGAGCAGGGTAAACAAACCGTTTTAAAACGCCAATCATTACATCAACAAATTTAGATTATTATATACAGTTGAAGAAAAAGTGGAAAGCTTCGATTTCTGCAATGTTAGTAATAGCAAACAGTTTAGGGGGAACTTAGAGTTAATGTAAGACTTTGCTGGAATAGCCATCTTGTTTGGGAAAATGTTTAAACAAAAATTCAAGAAAAAATCTAGAGCTGAGAGTAAAATATTGGCTCTTTTTTCATATCGCCAAATAGATCTAATGGAGAAGTAAAGTTTTATTAAGTAGAAAGTTAAAATGGTGCAAATAATTGTAATAAAATGATATAATTTACATAAAGCGAAACGAAATTATAATTTGTATTATAGGTGGAATTAATAATTGATTGGTAGATGAAATTCCCTGAGACCATAATTTAAATGATAAGAATGTATGTGGAATATCTAAGTCAAAAGAATCAAAGCTATTTTAAAGCAATATTTATGAATTGTAAATATTGTAAAATTTTTGGAGGTAAGTATGGATCAAAAAAGAGTTGCCGGAGAAAAATCAACAGAATATATAAAAGATGGGATGATATTAGGATTGGGAACAGGCTCAACAGCTTATTACATGATTAAAAAAGTTGGAGAATTAATTAAAAATGGAATGAAGATAAAAGCTGTAGCAACATCAAAAAGTACTGAGAATTTAGCAAAAGAACTTAAGATTCCTTTATTATCAATCGATGAAGTTGATAGGATTGATTTAGCAATTGATGGTGTAGATGAAATAGATAATGATTTTAATGCCATTAAGGGTGGTGGAGGAGCTTTATTTAGAGAGAAAATTGTGGCTAGTTTAGCTACTGAAGTTATATGGATTATGGATGAAAGTAAATTGGTTGATGGTATTGGAGAATTTCCTTTACCAGTTGAAATATTACCATATGGATACAAACATGCAATTAAAGAATTACAGGATTATTCATTAAATCCCAAAATAAGAATGAAGGAAGAAGAGATTTTTGTAACTGATAATGGTAACTATATAGTTGATTTGCATATAGGAAAACCAATGAACATTAATGACGTTTATAATAAAGTTAATAGAATAACTGGAGTACTAGAAACAGGATTGTTTATTAATATGTGCAATCGTATTGTTATTGGCACAAATAGCGGCGCCAAGATTATTAATAATATCAAGAGACAAAATGTAAAGGTGGATTAATCCACATAAAGACTATTTCATTTTAGAATGTACGGAGGGGGATGATGACATGATAAGGGAAATAATAAATGAAGACTTTAATAGATTAATGCAATTATATAGACAACTTCATGGTGATTCTATGCCAGAGAAAACACCTGAAATAATGGAAGTATGGAATAGGATTTTGGAAGATAAAGAACATCATATTATTATTGCAGAAGAAGAAGGAAAAATAGTGTCTTCATGTGTTTGTGTAATAATACCAAATTTGACACACAATCAACGACAATATGCATTTATTGAAAATGTAGTGACTGATAAACATTATAGAAATAAAGGATTAGCAACAGCTTGTTTGAACTACGCAAAAGAAATAGCGATTAAAGAAAAGTGTTATAAATTAATGTTATTAACTGGTTCCCAAAAAGATAGTACGTTAAATTTCTATGAACAAGCAGGATATAATCAAAATGATAAAACAGCTTTCATACAGTGGATATAATACAAATAGCAATTTATCTGATAATGTGTAAATTTTTTCTGCATAAGAGTATCACATTATAAAACTATAAATTTAAGGGATAAAGATAATTTTGAAATTAAATATTCAAGTTTTAGTTATAGTATAAATAAATGCAAACAGTTTTTATATAAGGAGAAAAGAGATGGTTTATTTAAATTATTTTACATTCCCTAATGAGGATATGGAATTTAAATTTTTTATGGGGGTAAAAAGAACCTGTTATGACTCTTTTTATCCATTTAAGGTATTGTCACAACATGGTCTTAGAAGAATTGATTTTGAACCAGTTACTATTCTGTATGGAGGAAATGGTTCCGGAAAATCAACAGCGTTAAATGTTATAGCAGAAAAGATAGGAGTAAACCGTGATTCTATATATAATAAATCTAATTTTTTTCCTGACTATGTCAATATGTGTGATATATATGTTGAAACAGATATTCCCCAAAATAGCAGGATTATTACTAGTGATGATGTATTTGATTATATCCTATATATTCGTAGCATAAATGAAGGAATTGACATAAAGAGAGAAAAGCTTTTTGAAGAATATTTGGAGTCTAAATATTCTCGCTTCCAAATGAAGTCGATGGCAGATTATGAACAATTAAAAAAAGTAAATACTGCTAGGAGTAAAACACAATCAAAATTTGTGAGAAATAGATTAATGGATAATTTCAGAGAATATTCAAATGGAGAAAGTGCATTTATATATTTTACTGAAAAAATTGATGAGAATGGACTGTATATATTGGATGAACCTGAAAATAGTCTTTCGCCAAAACGTCAGATGGAATTAATGAATTTTATTGAGGACTCTGCACGGTTTTTAAGATGCCAGTTTATTATATCGACCCACTCACCATTTATACTTGCTATGAAAGGCGCGAAAATATATGATCTCGATGAAAATCCTGTTGATGTAAAACGGTGGACAGAATTGGAGAATGTACGTACATATTATGACTTTTTCAAAATGCATGAAAAAGAGTTTAAATAATAAAAGATGGGAGTGTTAGAGTGAATAAGGAATTTTTAGAATCTGAAAGCTTATTTTTGAAGCCTTTATCTTTCGAGGAGTTACAATACATAAATAACAATGAACTTGATAATATTGAAGCTAAAATCGAATTAGAAGCACTATTAGATTCTGTTAAATTAGCAATATCAAAAAAACTAATTAAAATGAAAAACACTGATGAAAATATCCATGAATGGTACACATACTGGCTAATTATTAATAAGGATAATCAAAAAGGAATAGGATTTATTGGATTTAAAGGATTACCTGATGCAAATGGTTATTTAGAAGTTGGATATAGCATCTCATCTAATTATAGAAGAAAGAGATTTATGACAGAGGCTTTAGAAACATTAATAAGATGGGCGGATAAATTTCAAGGGGGCAAGGGTATAACAGCCAGAGCTTTGAAAACGAATTTTGGTTCTATTAAAGTATTAAACAATTGTAATTTTGAATTATTCAGCTCTACTGAGCAAGAGAATATTTATATTAATAAGCTTAGATAAAATTATGGCGCTTTTGATGTTAAGCATATCTTAACGAAAGCAGTTCCAATGGCAACTGAACGTATAAATGCATTAATGGAGATGGGCCATAAGCTGATTAACAAAAAATTATTATATATGATGATTATTACTGTAGAGAAATTTAATATTAAAAACAATATAAAAGAATAATATAAAACTTATTTTTTTAGAGCTTAGGCATAATCAAAAAATAAGAAGTCCATTTACCAAGCCTATTTTCCACCATGCTACGTCAGTAAATTGCCCTAATAGAGACATGCTATGAGACTAATTTGCTTCCTTGCTTGATGAATAATAATCATAGCATTTTGGATTTGTTATTTTCTTCTATATGCCTTAAAATTATAAAAATTCTAAGCTCTTATTCAGTTATAAAATTAATTGTTAAAAACTTCCTTTGCAACTGCTACAGCATTTAATACTTTTGGAAAGCCAACATATGGAATACATTGTAAGAATACTTCTATTATTTCTTCTTTAGAGATCCCAACGTTTAATGCTCCATTAATATGAACTTTTAATTGGTTTTCACATCCTCCTAGTGTAGTAAGAGCAGATAAAGTAACAAGCTCCCTTTGTTTTAAATCAAATGTTGGTCTTGTATAAATATCTCCAAAAGCAAATTCAATAATGTATTTTCCAAGGTCTGGAGCTATATCCTTAAGTGATTCTATTACAGCTGTTCCAGCATTTCCATCAACCTCATTGAGTTTATTTAGCCCTTTTTCATATCTATTTTCCATAATTGTAATACCTCCTATTTTTTGATAATATTATCATATATGCTGGAGTTAGCTCCATGTCAAGAGGAAGGTGATTATTTTGAATTATTATATAGGGGAGTTTTCTGAAAAAATTGGTTTGAGCATTGATACTTTAAGATATTATGAAAAGCTTGGTCTGATTTATCCTGAAAGAGATGAAGCTAATAAAAGGGTATATTCTGAAAAAGATATTGAGTGGCTAAAATTTATAATTCGATTAAAGGAAATAAATATGCCAATTAAGCAGATACAATACTATTCTAAATTGAGATATGAGGGCGATGATACAATTAAGGAAAGATTAGAATTACTTGAAGAACAAATGGACAGGTTAAATATTGAAAAAAGAAAAATTGAAGAAAATATAGTACACTTGGATAAAAAGATTAGTATTTATAAGAAAATGATAGATAAAAAATAACTAATGTCTGTTAATCTAACTTTTATTAAATATTATATCGAGGGATTGAAATGGGAAATATACAAGTAATTATATTGTTTTTTCCTATATTATTTATTATCCATGATTTTGAAGAAATAATTTTTATACAATCATGGATAAGTAAAAATAGGTATTATTTATGTGAAAAGTTTCCAGCGTTATCAAAAAAATTATTGCCTCATTTCGATAATATTACAACGGCATCTTTTGCTTTTGGGGTAGCTGAAGAATTTATTACTTTATTGTTGAGGTAGATAAACTTAATCTGTAAGTACCATATTCCATAATTTTATCAAGTAATAAATTAATTTCATCCATATTAGAGCATATGACTTTAAGCAAATAGCAGCCATCTCCACTAATCCTATGGGCCTCAGTTATAATTGTATTTTCTTTAATAAATTTTGTTAATTTATCATGTTGTGTGGTTTTCATGAAAATAGTAATAAATGCCGTAATGTTTTTGCCCAGCAGAGAATTATTAATGCATACAGTATACTGTGTTATTATACCTAAATCCTGAAGTCGTATAATTCTATTGGATACTCCTTGAGGGGTTAGGTGTACATGCTCGCCAATTTCTTTAAGCGATATTTTTGAATTAATCAATAGCATGTCTAAAATCTTCAAGTCTATTTCATCAAACATAGAGCACAAAATCCTTTCATTTTTAAAGAGAAACTAATGAATCTCTTTCACATTTCAACCTTAATTTAAGATACTATTAGTATAACAAATATAAGTAAATCAGCAAATATAAAGGTGGAATGAAAATGAAAAAGGCATTACTAGCAATTGATGTGCAAAATGAATATTTTACAGGTAAACTAAAAGTAACTTATCCTAATAATAGCTTTGATAATATATTGAAGGTAATGGATTATGCAAAAGAGAATAATATGATTGTTATAATTGTACAGCATACAGCACTTTCTGGAGACACATTTATTAAGAATTCAAATGGATGGGAACTACACCCAATGATTCTAGAGAAATCTTACGACTATCTTATTGAAAAAACTAAGCCAAGCAGTTTTTATGAAACAAATTTAGAAGAAATATTAAAAAAAGAAAATATAACTGAGATAGTTATTTCAGGATATATGACTCAAATGTGCTGTGACACGACAGCAAGGGAAGCTTTCCATAGAGGCTACCACGTTGACTTCTTGTCAGATGCTACAGGAACTATAGATGTAAATAATGAAGTGGGTTCTATAAGTAGTAAAGATCTTCATAAAGCTACTTTAATTGCTCAAAGTTTAAAATTTAGCAATGTAATAAGTACTATGGAATGGATGAAATTATCTAACATTTAATTTTGCATAGTACTTATTTTATAAATAGAATATGAATTATATCTATAAATGATGCTAGGGTTAAAAGTTGCTTTCTTTGTTACTTTTAATCCTATTATTTTTCTAACTAGAAAAATAAAGAAGTTTAGTTTTCAAAAATGTTTATATATTTGAGAATTATAGAATGGTCAAAGTGTAGCCGATTAAGTATTTGCATCTATTTTATTCTCTTTAGTTAAATAATATTATATTGTCTACATAAAATTACAAATGTGAAAAGTGAGCAGCAAAAGATTTGAAAACTTACTAATTAGACTATTTTATAATTTTAATAAATGTTTATTTATGATATTGTTATTTTATCTCTTATGAAAAGCTATACAAAAATATATTGACTTAGAAAAAGAACAAATATAGAATAACATTATTAAAGGACATTTTAAAAGTGGTTTTATAATACTATATATTTCATTAATTTTATTAAAAAGGAGATCTTAGTAATGAAATACTTAAAGGGCGTTTTGGTCATTATACTTATTGTTCTTTTTTTAGGGAGCAATTTATATTTTATTAACTTGTTGAGGGACAAGAAAGTAGAAAAAGAACCGATAAAACCTAAGATAGTGCTGATTTCTCATATAAAGACTAATCCATATTGGCTTGATATAAAAGCAGGTGCAGAAAGAGCTGCTAAAGAAAGAGGTGCAGTGGTTGAATTTTTAGGACCTACAACTGCAAGTACTGAAGATGGGCTAAAACTTTTTGATATGGCTACATCAGCAAAGGTTAGTGGCATAATAACATATGTTCAAGAAGAAGGACAATATAAAAAGAAGATAAATAGCGCAATGGAAAAGGGTATTCCAGTAGTTACAATAGATTCAGATGAAGAAGATAGCAATAGAATAGCATATGTTGGCACAGATAATGTTTTAGCTGGACAAGTTGCCGGGAAGGAAATGGTCAAGCAAATAGGAACGTCTGGAAATGTAGCAATAGTAATGGGAGGAAAAAACGTAAAGAATCAGAAAGAAAGGGTAGAAGGTTTTACACAATACATAAAATCGAATTCTAACTTGAAAATTGTAGATACAGATTCATCGGATGCGATGCTTCTTGAGGCAGAAATTATAACAAGAAAAATATTAAATAGAAATGATAACATAAATGCTTTATTTTGTACCTCAGCTCTTGACGGAATAGGCGCTGCAAGAGCAGTAAAAGATTTAAATTATAAGGATAGGGTAAAAATTATATGTTTTGATGATTTGGATGATACTTTAAGCAATATTAGAAATGGACTAGTTTCAGCAACAATAGTGCAGAAAAGTAATGAAATGGGTTATAGGGCAGTTAATATTATCATGGACAAAATTCAAGGGAAATCAAATAAGTTTTCAAAATCACTAATCGATGTAAATGTAATTAATAAAAGCGATGTAGATAGCTATAAGCGAGGAGATGATAAAATTGAAAACTAAAAGCTTAAATAGTAAATTTATAATGTTTGTTATATGCTTAATTATTCCTATATGTATATGCAATATTATATCTCTGGCGATGAGTAAAAAAATTGAGGACGGGTATGTTAATATGCTTAACAATATGCTAATTACTAATGAAATTAAGCAGCATGTTGACAGCTCTTTAGATAATTTTAATCAATATATATTGAATGGAACTCCAAGTAAGAAAGAAAGCTATAATAACGAGGTGATTCTTGCAAAACAAAAAATTGGTAATCTTAAGAAAAATTCTGATGATGTAAATCAATATATTTTGAGAGATCTAGATAATACTTTAGATTCTTATATAGAAAGTTCTAAAAATACAATATCTGCTTATGAAAATAAGGAGGGATACGTTTTTTACTATGATGATTTTGTAGCGGCCAAGAATATTGCATCTTATTGTGATGCATATGCATCGACTTTAATGCAAAATTTCCTAGAGGCTAATAGCATAGCATATAAAGAACTAAATAGAAATAGCAGCGTAATATATATAGGACTAGCTACATATCTTATATTAATTTTAGCTTTATGTGTAGTTTATGCATTAACATTTATAAGACATATATCTGAGGGCTTAAAGGGTATGGTTGAAATATCAAACAAAGTATCAAAAGGTCAATTTGAATATTATGAAGGTAACAAAACTGACATTTATGAGTTAGATATTCTAACAAAAACATTTAATACTATGATTACAGATATAAAAAATCTTATTAGCTCGCTTAATGGGAAGATCGTATTAGAAAAAAAATTAAAAGAGGAGGAGATGAAAAATCTAAAATATGAGAACGCTTTAAAAGAATTTGATTTAAAGGTATTACAGTCTCAAATAAACCCACATTTCTTATTTAATACCCTAAATTGTATAAATGCGACAGCAATAATGGAAAATGCGATAACTACAAGTAAATTAATTAAATCAGTATCTAATATTTTAAGATATTCTTTAAGAAGTATGAGTACAAATGCACTATTGGAAGATGAAATAAAGATTGTAAAGGATTATATTTATATTCAGGAATGCAGGTTTGATGATAGGGTAAAATTTAATCTAAGTACAAATATGGATATGAAAAAAGTTAAAGTTCCGGGAATGACAATACAACCATTAGTAGAAAATGCATTTATACATGGGATTGAAGGGAAAGAAGATGGTGGATATATAAATATATACATTAATGAGGAAAATGGTGAGTGTAATGTTTTAATTGAAGATAATGGTGTTGGCATTTCTAAAGAAGTTTTGGATAAGATTAATAATTATAATTATGATGCAAAACATACAGGGCATACAACAGGCCTTGGAATAAATATAGTAGAAAAGAGGCTTAGATATTTATATAACAAGAAAAATATGTTTAAAGTAGAAAGTGAAGAAGGCAAAGGGACTAAAGTTTATTTGAAAATACCTATAATGGGGGATGAGAATAATGATGAAAATATTAATTGCTGATGATGAAAAGTATGATAGGGAGACCGTTAAACATATAATAAAAGAGAATTTTTTAGGAGAGTTAGAAATATACGAAGCCAAAAATGGGAGAGAAGCAATTGAACTATCTGAAAGTATCAGACCAGATATAGTTATTATTGATATAAAAATGCCAGGTATTGATGGAATACAGGCATTGAAAGAAATGACAGCAACTTTACCAAATTTATATAGCATAATTTTGACAGCATACGATTATTTCGATTTTGCATTGGAAGCTGTAAAAATAAATGTGAAAGAATATCTTCTAAAACCGTTTACTAAGGAAGAGATTATAGAAAAAATTGCTGTGGGAATTAAATGGGTGAAAAAAGAACAGGAGAAAAGAAAAAGTGAAATTAAAGATAAAGAGAAAATATATACTTTATTGCCTGTGCTTGAAAATCAATTAAGTGATCTAATAATTAATGATAAACTTAAAGGCGTTGATTATGGAATGTATCTGCAATGTTTAGATATGAGTTTTATGAATAGCTATGCGATGGTTATTTCAATAAAAGATAAA
>CAURJV010000048.1:0-39299 GCA_963524945.1 uncultured Clostridium sp. | reverse complement strand
ACTAAAGTGCTAAAACTTAATGACATTCCACTTATTGGAGTATGTGATCCTGTAAGATACTGAGGTAAGTTTAGATTGATGGCAAAAAAGTACTTTATTGAAGGCCAATCATTTAGAAACAATCTAAGAAAGCCTCCCCCAACTAATGTAGCCATCATTATACCTATGGAAGTAGCTGTATTTCTTACTAAAACTGAAATCATAAATGAAATTGTACCGATAACAATTGATACAAACCATCCAAGAGAGTATACGAGAATTAAATATTGCAATTCGGTTACTTTGATTACATTAGAAACATCTAAGGTTCCAGAAGCAGAGCTAAAACCTGTAGCTACAGGCTCATTAAATCCCCAATTATTAAAAAATAAACCAGAAATTAAAATTGAAAATAGAGCCATCTCTAGAATTACTATAGAAAACATGATTAGAAGTGCTATATATTTACTAAGTAATATCTTCCATCGAGGAACAGCTCTTGTTAGCAGTACTTTTATAGTTTTAGCAGAAAATTCTCCACATACGCTATCCCCAGCCAATAGAATTATTAGTAAAGGTAGTAATACTGATATGGACTGTTCCATTAGCTTAACTGAAAATTTTGCAGCACTTGGAGTAATTGGATTTATGTTGTTATCTAAATAATACTGGTTTTGCTGAATTTGAATATTAATTGAGGGCTTACTTTCGTCAGGGGTATCAGGTCTATTAAGCCTATTTTTTAGGTCCTGAATTTGTTGTTTTTGCAATGACTGCCAAGGGATATCGCCACTTTGAGTAGTTGTCTTTAAATACTTATTCAAAGTGTTTTGATATTGATAATTTTGGCCGTATGCAAAAAGTGAAACTAAAATTAGGATTATAGCACTAATAAGTAGGAGTTTTCGCTTATATAATATTTTATTAACTTCATTTTTAACTAATACTAGCAATATATACACCTCCTTAACTAACAATAGAGTTACTTTCTGTAAGTGATAAAAACAGATCCTCCAAAGTTTTCTGATTTATACTTACGAACTTTATTGCTATTCCTTCTTCGATAAACGAAGAATTAATTTTTTCAATTTTTGATACATCAACTTTTGCTATTATCGTATTGTTTATTAGTGAACTATCAATATTCCACTTGTCTTTTAATATTTTAATTCCCTTTGAATTATCACTTAGAACAAAGGAAACTTCTTTATCACTTATAAGTTCAGAGACTGAAGCGTATTTTAGTAAAGTACCACTTTTTATTATTGCAACAGTATCACACATTAATTCAACCTCAGATATCAAATGGCTAGAAACGAGAACAGCAATATTTTCTTTTTTAGCAAGGTCTTTAATAATATGTCTAAACTCATTTATTCCTGAAGGATCAAGTCCATTTGTAGGCTCATCTAATATAAGAAGCTTTGGCTTATGAATAAGAGCTTGCGCAAGTCCTAACCTTTGTTTCATTCCCAAAGAATAAGTAGACACTTTCTCATTTATTCTATTCTGCATTCCTACAAGTTCAATTACTCTTGTTATATCTTCACTAGTAACATTTTTATTCATAGAAGCAAGCATCTTCAAATTTTCTAAACCACTTAAATAATTATACATATCTGGACCTTCTATAATACATCCAACTTTAGACATAGCCTTAACATAATCCTTAGTAATTGAATAGCCATCGATTAAAATTTTTCCACTAGTAGGGGAAGAAAGGCCGACAATCATTCTTAAAGTGGTAGACTTTCCAGCACCATTTGGACCAAGAAAACCCAAAACCTCACCTTCATTAATTGAAAAGGTAATGCCTTTAACTATTTCTTTATTTTTTATAGATTTATGAACATTATCTAATAACAATATTTGCTTTGCCATAGTACACCTTCTTTTTATAATTATTTTAAGATTGATTAAAGTATGGAAGATATAGTAATCTATTAAAAATTCGATTCAATCAGTTTCCTTTGGAAAAGAATTCATGGTGGGAATAAATTCATTATAACTCTTATTATCTATTAATTTTATGTTTTATATTAAATATTACTGAAATTTGTTTAGGTATAATATTCCCATTATTTTGCTTATTGATTCCTAGTAAGTAGTTAGACTAGCTATATTATGAAACAAACTGTTTTATAAAAAAACAAATAACTAAATAGTAGCATGTGTCACTAAATCCGAAAAAATAAGGTATTTTATTTTTGGGTGTGATATCTTTTAGGTAAAGGATTACTTATATGTTTTTTTTATAAAAAAAGTAGCGCTTGTATTTTATATCCAAGGAATTTTCGGGTTGGGAAAATATCCTAAATTTTAAATTTGCCTGAGGCGAGATTAAGGGAGGAAATAAGTAATGAAAAAAGAAAAAATCAAAATAGTTACTATTGGTGGAGGATCAAGTTACACTCCTGAATTAATTGAAGGGTTTATAAAAAGGAAAGATGAACTGCCTATTAAAGAAATATGGCTTGTAGATATTGAAGATGGAAAAGAGAAGTTAGAAATAGTTGGAGCAATGGCTCAAAGAATGGTTAAGGCAGCAGGGTTGGATTGGAAAGTTAATCTAACTTTAGATAGGAGAGAGGCCCTTAAGTATGCGGATTTTGTGTCAACTCAATTTAGAGTAGGGCTTTTAGATGCAAGAATAAAGGATGAAAGAATTCCTTTAAGCCATGGAATGATTGGACAAGAGACTAACGGTGCTGGTGGTATGTTTAAAGCATTTAGAACAATTCCAGTAATATTAGACATAATAGACGATATGAGAGAGTTATGCCCTAATGCATGGCTTGTTAACTTCACAAATCCATCAGGAATGATAACTGAAGCAGCTATAAAATATGGCGGATGGGACAGAACTGTTGGACTATGTAATGTTCCAATCAACTGTATAGAAGATGATGCAAAGATGCTTGGAGTTCCTTCAAGTGAATTATTCTTTAAGTTTGCAGGGTTAAACCATTTTCACTGGCATAGAGTATGGGACAAAGAAGGAAATGAAAAAACTGCAGAAGTAATTGAAAAATTGTATAACCCATTATTAGCAGAAGAAAAGAAAGATGCAGGAGTTGCCAATATTAAAGATATCAAGTTTAATTATGAGCAAATTAAAGACTTGGGAATATTACCTTGTCCTTATCACAGATATTATTATATTACAGATGATATGTTGAAAGAGGAACTTGAAAGTTACTCAAAAGGTGAAACTAGAGCGGAGGTTGTAAAAAGAACAGAGGCAGAATTGTTTGAACTATATAAAGATCCAAAGCTTGACTATAAACCAGAACAATTAACTAAGAGAGGCGGAACTCACTACAGTGATGCTGCTTGTGAATTAATTGCTTCAATCTACAATGATAAGAGAACAACTATGGTAGTTAGCACAAAGAATAATGGCGCATTAGAGGATCTTCCATATGACTCTATCGTAGAAGTTTCAAGTACAATAACGTCTCATGGACCAGAACCTATTAACTTTGGAAAGTTTGATCCAGCTCCAAGAGGTATGGTTCAAATAATGAAGGGAATGGAAGAAACAACAATTTCAGCAGCGGTTACAGGAAACTACAACAAAGCTCTTCATGCATTTACAATAAATCCATTAGTTCCAAGTGGACAAATTGCTAAAGATTTATTAGATGAAATGTTACTTGCACATAAAAAACACTTACCACAATTTAAAGATGTAATAGAAAAATTAGAAGATAATAAATAATAATCAAATGATTGAATTAAAGAAAAGATATATTGTCTTAATGTAGTCAAGGTTTAGAGATTTTTTATAAACTATTCATAATTTTTAATTATGGATAGTTTATGTCTAGTAGCACTAGTAAAGAGATAAATGGGAGTGATTAAATTGAATAATAAATTTAGAAGTTTACCAAAAGATTTCTTATGGGGAGGAGCAACAGCGGCAAACCAATTTGAAGGTGGGTATAGAGAAGGCGGAAAAGGTCTTAGCACGTCAGATGTTATGACAGGTGGCACGCATACTACGCCAAGAAGAATAACTCCAGAATTAGAAGAGGGAACATATTATCCAAGTCATGAAGCAATAGATTTTTATCATCATTATAAGGAAGATATTAAGTTATTTGCTGAAATGGGATTTAAAACTTTTAGAATGTCAATAAACTGGACTAGAATTTTTCCGAATGGTGATGAGTTAGAACCCAATGAAGAAGGATTAAAATTCTATGATAATGTTTTTGCAGAATTAAAAAAATACAACATTGAGCCATTAGTTACAATATCTCACTATGAAACACCTTTTGGTTTAACTAAAAAGTATAATGGGTGGGCAAGTAGAGAAATTATTGATTGTTATGTTAGATACTGCAACACAATATTTAATAGATATAAAGATGTTGTAAAATACTGGCTTACATTCAACGAAATAAATTGTTTAACAATGCCATTTGGTACATTTATGGGTGGTGGGATTTTATTGGATAAAGGCGGTGAACTTGAATTTAATAAAGAGATTGATGATAGTAGACAAATAAGATTTCAAGCTCTTCATCACCAATTCATTGCAAGCGCAAAAGCTGTTAAACTGGGACATGAAATTAATAAAAATTTCAAGATAGGATGTATGATTGCATATATGACAACATATCCTTATACATGTAATCCGGAAGATATACTTTTAGCTCAAGAAAGAGATAATTTGAATAATTTCTTATGCTCTGATGTTCAAGTAAGGGGAGCTTATCCTGGTTTTGCAAAGAGATTCTTTAGAGAGAATAATATAGAAATAAAGATGGAAGAAAATGATGAGCAAATTCTAAAGGAAGGTTGTGTAGATTTCTATACATTTAGTTATTATATGTCAAACTGTTCAAGCACAGATCCAGAATTAGAAAGAACATCTGGAAATATACTTGGAGGTGTAAAGAATCCATATCTTAAAGCAAGTGATTGGGGATGGCAAATTGACCCTAAAGGATTGAGATGGACATTAAATAATATTTATAATAGATATCAAATTCCTTTAATGGTTGTGGAAAATGGTTTAGGTGCTGTGGATAAAGTTGAAGAAGATGGATCAGTTAATGATGAATATAGAATTGATTATTTAAGAGCACATATTGAAGAGATGAAAGAAGCAGTTAATGATGGAGTAGAATTAATAGGATATACTCCTTGGGGATGTATTGATTTAGTTAGTGCATCAACTGGAGAAATGAAAAAAAGATATGGATTTATTTATGTTAATAAAGATAATGATGGAAATGGAGACTTAAGTAGATCAAGAAAAAGGAGTTTTTATTGGTATAAGAAAGTAATAGAAAGTAATGGAGAAGAACTTTAATATAAACTATATTTAAATATAGAATTACTGAAATGAGCATAATACTTTTATTGTGGTTTCTAACGAAACATTTAATAAAAGTATTATGCTCAATTTTTTTATAAAACATATTACGGTAATTAGAAAGAAAAGCCTAATGTTGATTTTAGAGGGATACATTTTTTTATAATGAAAAATGTAATAACTAGTACCATATGCAATATAGCAAGATTTATGAATAATAATAATTAATATTAGATTTTAGATATTATTGACATATTTAAATGTTAAGCGTAATATTATTAAATGCAAATGCAAATCGTATGCATATGGAGGTGCAGATATGAAAAAGAAAATTATTTCAGGAATTTTAGCTTTACTAACTGGTGTTATGCTAATAGGTTGCGGAGCTAATACAAAAACTACGACTGAAAATACGAAAGACACAAAAGATGATAAATTAAAAATTACAGTTTCGATTTATCCATTAAAAGAATTTACAGAAGAAATAGCTGGAGATAAGGCAGATGTTACTTGCTTAGTTCCAAATAACGTGGAACCCCATGAATATGATCCGAAGGCTCAAGACCTTGAAGGATTAACTAAAAGTGATGCATTTATCTATAATGGACTTGGAATGGAAAGGTGGATAGATAAGGTTAATGATGTAATTAAATATAAAAATATACCTGTTGTAGATTCGAGTACAGGTGTAGAAGCTAGAAAAGAAGAAGATGCTATTGATCCTCATAGCTGGTTAAGTTTAAAAAATGCAGAAATACAATCTGAAAATATAAAAAATACTCTTGTGAAATTGGATGAGAAGAATAAGGATTATTACGAGGGAAACTACAGCAAATTCAAAGGTGAATTAGAAAATCTATATGGTGAATACAAACCTAAATTTGAAGCATTAAATAAAAAGAACTTTATAACAGGACATGCTGCTTTTGGATACTTATGTAGGGATTTTGGGTTAACACAGAAATCAGTAGAAAATTTATTTGCTGAAGGTGAACCGACACCCAAACAATTAGAAGACTTGGTTAGCTTTTGTAAAGAAAGTAATATAAAAACTGTTTTTTCAGAATCACTTGCAAGTCCTAAGGTTTCAGAAACTTTAGCAAAAGAAGTAGGTGCAAAAGTAGTACCAATATTAACATTAGAATCTAAAGAAGATGATAAGAGCTATTTGGAATCAATGAGATACAATTTAGATGAAATCTATGGATGCCTAAAAGATGAATAGAAGTATGTAAAGAAGTTGCTGATAAAAATGAGCAAGAACAAATGAAGAAAAGTTTGGGTGACTTTGTTTATGGTAAAGAAAATAATTATATGGAGATGAGTTTTATATGACAAAAGTGGATATAATTTCAGGTTTCCTTGGAGCAGGAAAAACAACACTTATCAAGAAGCTTATACAAGAAGAATTAATAAAGGAAAAAGTTCTATTAATTGAAAATGAGTTTGGAGAAATAGGAATAGACGGTGTTTTTCTTAAAGATGCAGGGATTGAGATTAAGGAAATGAATTCAGGATGCATATGCTGCTCTTTAGTTGGAGATTTTAAATGTGCGTTGAAAGATGCTTTAGAAAAATATAAGCCAGATCGTATCATAATTGAACCATCCGGGGTAGGTAAGCTATCTGATGTAATAGAAGCGGTTTCCAATATAAATGAAGATGATAATATCTCATTAAATAGTTTTGCAACAGTAGTGGACTCAATTAAGTATAAAACCTATATAGATAATTTTGGAGAATTTTTTAATAATCAAATTGAAAATGCAAGTGCCATTATTTTGAGCCGTTCACAAAAATTATCAGACGAAAAATTAGATATATGTGTTAAAGAGATAAAAAAGCATAATAATAAAGCTAGAATTATTACTACTCCATGGGATGAATTAAGTGGAAAACAAATCTTAAGTGTAATTGAAGGGAGCAATTCTTTTGAAAAAGAGTTGATGACTAATGAAAGTTTAGAGAAACATAGCCGCAATTGCAATCATAATGAGAAGCATAAAGACACTGATAAAGTTCATAAATGCCACTGCCACAATCATGAAGAAGATAATAATGAAACTCATGAATGTCATTGCCATCATCATGAGCATCACCATGCAGATGAGGTATTTGTAACCTGGGGAATAGAGACTCCTAAAAAATATAAGTACAATGAATTAGATAATAAATTAAGAAAATTGATACAATCAAAAGAGTATGGAGAGATTTTACGTGCTAAAGGTATTGTTCAAGATATTGAGGGAAAATGGATTAACTTTGACTTAGTTCCAGAAGAATATGAAATTCGTTATGGAAATGTTGATTACACAGGCAGGATATGTGTTATAGGAGTTAACTTAAAGAATAATAAATTAGAGAAACTATTTTGTTAAAGAGATTTTAATTATGAAGTATTGGTAATGTAATATAAGAATAGATGTATTAGATATAATAATGTAGTTTATTTAAATTATAAGTTTTATTTTGGATAAAAGTATGCAATTTTGATGTAAATCAGGAATTTGCACAAGTAGCTTTTATCCTTTTTTTATCTTAATATGTAAATGATTCCGGGTTGATATTATATAGGTTCTAGTGTAATTTATTAATTATAGAGCTATTTAATCGCATTACTTGATATTTTAAGATAAACTTTGATTAATTAAGCCCTTAAGCGTCGATAAATTAAGGAAATTATCAAATATTTAATAATAATAAGTAATTTTAAACTTATGATAATTAGTAGTAATGATTTATAATTTAATTGAGATTCATATTGATATTAAATTATTGTAATTATCTTTTAATAAAATTATATTGGTAAAAGATAAAGTTTGAGTTATAATGTAGGAAGAAAAATGGATATTAATGGAGAATGAAAATGGAAACAAAAGAAAGAATGAAAAATTTAGTTCGAAAAAATTGGTTATTTATATTTATGGTAGCAATGTTACAAGCTAAATCAACATTGCTATTATCTATGCTAAGGACACCAGACTCATCAAGTATAAGTTTAGGAAGCGCTTATTTTGATAGTCCAGTACTTTGGGTGCATATAGCAATAATAGTATTGATATGCAGTCCAATATTTCTTTTTAAAGAAAGGGGGAGGCTTAGTGCTGCCTTAATAATAGATATTTTAGTGACAATCCTTTTTGTTGCAGATATCTGGTATTATCGTTCAAATGAAACTTTTTTATCTATAAGGCATTTAATGCATACTGAGATATTTAATCCGGAAGGCAAAAATTTATTTAATTTTAGAATAGTGGATTTAGTATTTATTATTGACTTTATAATGCTCTTCTTAATACATAAGTTTATTAAAGTTAAAGAAGCAAATGAAAGTCAAGCATATTTTAGGGTAGCAAAGACATTGTATGTATTTATCGCAAGTGCACTTGTTATATGGCTTGGTTATTACACAGTAGATGTTAAACAAATGGATCAAGGGAAAAATGTATTTAGATTGTCTTGGGCGCCATTTCAGACTTTTGGAGATATGAGCCCACTTGGATATCATGGTTTTGATATTGAGTTCTATAAAAATAAAAATAAGACTTTAACAGATGAAGATAAAAAAGAAATAGAAGATTGGTTTATTGATAATAAAGAAGATTTACCTGATAATAGTTACAAGGGAATGTTTAAAGGGAAAAATGTAATTGCACTACAGGTGGAGTCTTTGGAGAACTTTGTCATTAATCAAAAAGTGTATGGAAAAGAAATAACACCAAATTTAAATAAGTTATTGTCAAATAGCTTGTATTTTAATAATATACGTGAACAAAATAATTCTGGAACAAGTTCAGATTGTGATTTGATGGTTAATGCATCAGTACTTACTATAAGAGAAGGCACTACAGTATATTCTTATCCTTGGAGTCAATATAATACACTTCAAAATATTTTAGAAGGTAAAGGATATTCTACACTTTCTACTCATGCAGAACCACCTGGAAATTGGAATTGGACAGAAATGCATAAAAGCTATGGGGCAGATCAAATATTAGATGTAGGAAAGTTTAATCAAGATGAAATTATAGGCTTGGGACTTTCAGATGAATCATATTTAAAGCAAGTAGCTCAAAAGTTAAAAGATGAAAAACAACCTTATTATGCATTTATGACTACATTGACAAGTCACGGCCCTTTTGAGATGCCAGAAGATAAAAAATATTTAAACCTACCTAAGGAACTTGATGATAATATGTTAGGAAAATATTTTCAATCTGTAAGATATACTGATGAGGCTATCGGAAACTTTATAGCAGAATTAGATAAGGAAGGTTTATTGGATAATACGGTAGTTATGATTTACGGTGACCATTGCGGTGTTCATAAGTTTTATGAACAAGATATGGAAAATGCACCTTTAGATGGAGACTGGTGGAAGGATAATCAAAGAAAGATTCCTTATATTATTTACTCAAAGAACTCAAAGCCAGAAGTTATATCAACAGCTGGTGGGCAAACAGATTTTAAACCTACAATATTATATTTGCTTGGTGAGGATAGAAGTGAATTTGAGAATAATTCAATAGGAAGAGTATTAGTAAATACGAATAGAGATGCTACAATTTTAAATGAAGGTCAAATTGTAGGAAACCCAAAAGATGAAAAAGAAGTAAAGCATCTAAAAGATGAATTCAAAGTTTCAGAAGCCATTATTGAAAAAAATTATTTCAAAAATAATAAAGAACATTAATAAGTTATAAAATACATAATTAATACTGATTTTTAATGATAAATTTTAATATGAGATTTAACTTTTTAAAATCAGTATTAGTTATTTAGTCTAATAACATTTTTTATTAAGAATCAGTTAAAAGGAAGTGATGGATTACTTTGAATATTAAAAAGATACTTACAGTTTTGTCAGCATTAATTGCACTAAGCTTTATTCCAACATTAAATGTACAAGCAGATGTTACTGATACAAATATAACATCAAGCATCGGTTGGAAAAACGAAAATGGATCTTGGTATTATTATAAGTCTGACAACACAAAAGCAATTGGATGGATTAAACCGGATAATAATTGGTATCATTTAGATGAAGATAGTGGTAAAATGACAACTGGATGGTTAGAGGATAAAGGAAACTGGTACTATATGGATGATGGTGGGGCTATGGTAAAAGGATGGAAACAGTTAAATGGCGACTGGTATCTTTTAACTGATTCGGGTGCTAGGGCAACTGGAATTCAGCAGTATAATTCTAATTTATATTATTTCAAAGATTCAGGGGTTATGGCTACAAATACTGGATGGACTAAGATGAATGATAAATGGTACTATTTTGATAAAGATGGAAAGATACATACTGGATGGGTTGAGAATAATGATAAGTGGTATTACTTAAACGATGATGGAAGTATGGCAACTGGTACTGATAAAATAGGTAATACAACATATGTATTTAGTGATACTGGTGAGATGAAAACTGGATGGGTTAATGTGAACAATAACTGGTATTATTTCAATACTGATAGAAGTGTTGCGACAGGGTGGATAAATCTTGATGGAGCATGGTACTACCTAAATGATAATGGATCAATGGCAACAGGATGGGTTACATCAAATGGAAGCGATTATTACTATTTAGATCCTACTTCAGGAAAAATGCTAACGGATACTACCATAGATGGATATAAGATTGGATCGGATGGGAAAAGATATAAACCACTTAATCCAATTCCTTTAAGCACTAGCTCGAAGGGGTCAGGTGATACTATGAAAAAAATATACAACTCAGTAAATGATTCGGCAAATAAATATGGACTAGATTCAAAATTGATACTAGCTATAATTAAAGCAGAGTCAGATTTTGATCCAAAAGCAACGTCAAGCTCAGGCGCCACTGGATTGATGCAGATTATGCCTCAGAATTATACATATCTTGGAATGACTGACGGATATGATATAGAGCAAAATATCGATGGAGGGTCAAAATTACTAAAAGAATATCTAAACCAATTTAATGGTGATGTAAAAATAGCAATAGCAGCTTATAATGCTGGACCACAAAATGTAAAAAAAGATGGAGTTTTATCAGATGATGATTTATGTAAGATGTCACAAGGGGTTCAGGATTATGTTAAGAGAGTAATGCAATATTACAAGGATGGAAGCATTGCTATAGATGGAAAGAATCTTATAGAAGCATAAAATTAACTTCGTATTCAATTTAATTATATTTTAGCTAAAAAATAAAAAAGGGAGTGACAGGTTGTTTTGAATATTAAAAAGAGACTCACAATATTATCTGTATTAATGGTACTAATTTTAATGCCAGGATTAAATGTACAAGCTGCAACTAGTGATACTAATATAACATCCAATATTGGTTGGAAGAATGAGAGTGGAGTTTGGTATTATTATAAGTCGGATAATACAAAAGCGATTGGATGGATTAAACCAGATAATAATTGGTACTATTTAAATGAAGATGACGGTAAAATGAAAACTGGATGGGTAAAAGACAAAGGTAACTGGTATTACATGGATGAAAGTGGAGCTATGGTAAAAGGATGGAAACAGTTAGATGGTGATTGGTATTTCTTAACTGATTCAGGTGCTATGGCAACTGGAATACGAGATGATGGTTCAAATTTGTACTATTTCAAAGATTCAGGAGTTATGGCAACCAATAGTGGATGGAGTAAGATAAATGATAAATGGTATTACTTCGATAAAGGTGGAAAAATTCATATTGGATGGATCAAGAATAATAATAAATGGTACTATTTAAAAAATGATGGAAGTATGGTAACTGGTATTAATAAGATAGACGGTACAACATACAAATTTACTGATAGCGGAGATATGGAAACTGGATGGATTACTATAAACAATAACTGGTATTACTTTAATAATGATGGAAGCATGGCAACAGGATGGGCTTATCTTAATGGAGCGTGGTATTACTTAGACAAGGATACAGGAAAGATGCTTAGTAACACTACTAAAGATGGATACAAGATTGGATCGGATGGCAAGAGGTATGAAGATTCAAGCCAAAATACTTCTGGATCAAGTAGCAGTGGAAGCACTTCAGGTCAGAATACTTCTGGTTCAAGCAGTAGTGGAAGCACCTCGGGTCAAAGTTCTTCTGGATCAAGTAGCAGTGGAAGCACTTCAGGTCAGAATACTTCTGGTTCAAGCAGTAGTGGAAGCACTTCGGGTCAAAGTTCTTCTGGATCAAGCAGTAGTGGGAACACTTTAAGCAAATATTATGGTATAGATATTAGTAATTATGATGGGTACATAAATTTTAATTCAGTAAAATCAAGTGGAGTTCAATTAGTGTATATAAAAGCAACTGAAGGTACAACATTCATAGATCCATATTTACAGGCTAATTATAATGGAGCTTCGACTGCTGGATTAAAGGTAGGTTTCTATCACTTTTTAGTTGGAACAAGTGCTCCAGAAACTCAAGCTGATAATTTTTACAATAATATAAAGGATAAAAAAAATGATTTAAAACCAATGTTAGATATAGAATCGGCGGGATTTGATGTTATGGATTATGCTTTAAGATTTATAGCTGAATTCAAGAAAGTGAGTAATATGGATATAGGTATATACACATATAGTAGCTTCATTAGCAATCTAGACGGCAGATTATCTAACTATCCTTTATGGGAAGCAAATTATAATAATACTCCATTTCAAAACCTGCCAACAAATAAAATATGGTTTTCAAGAGTTGGACATCAATATAGTGAGACAGGATTTGTTAATGGAATAAACCATGATGTTGATTTAGATGAATTTACACAAGGAGTTTTTAAATAATTAGCTACAAATACTCAGTATATATGTTGCAATAGTATACTTAACCTTAAAAGTTCTAATAAGACGAATAGTTAATTAAGGTAAATTATAGAATTCAATTGCAACATATACTTAATATGCTGCTATCTAATAAAAAACCATTAAGACACACATAGATAAGACATAAGAGGGATGAAAAATGAAGTATAACAATAGGAATAACCCAAATAAAAACATTAAAGTAGCAAAGATCACAATTCTATTTATTATTATTTCCATATTGGTTATAACAGTAGGTAACATAGTAATGCAAAGATTTTCAAATAATACAAAAACTGTACAAGCGCTTGATGGTAACCAGAATGCAAAATCTGAATCAAGTGATAATCAGAGTAAAAGTGAAACGGATAGTGACGAACTTAAATTAGAAAGTAATTCAGAAGTAGAAAACTCAGCATTTGTAGAAAAATATTTAAACCAACAAATGAAAGGACAAAGGCCTGATGGAGCTGATGGTAAGAAAGTTGTTTATTTGACTTTTGATGATGGGCCATCAGAAACAGTCACCCCACAGATATTAGATATTCTTAAGAAAGAAGATGTACATGCAACTTTCTTCCTTATAGGAAAATATATAGATAAAGATCAGGCAAGCAAAGATTTAGTAAAAAGAGAGTTTGATGAAGGTAATGCAATAGGTAATCATACTTATTCGCATGATTATAACTACTTATATCCAAATGGAAAAATAAATTTGGAGAATTGTATGTCCGATTTTGAGAAAACAAATCAATCTTTGAAAAATATTTTAGGACAAGATTTTTCAACAAGAGCTGTTAGATTTCCAGGAGGACAAATGACTTGGGATAAGAAGGATCCGTCAGGAGCAGAAGCTATGGACAAAGCATTGCATGACAAGGACTATCATCAAATTGATTGGAATTCGTTATCTGGAGATGCAGAAGGTGCTCCTAAAAAAGCAGAACAGTTAAAGCAAGAAGTTATAAAAACTGTGGCAAACAGGGAAAAAGCAATAATATTAATGCATGATACGTACGGAAAAGAAGAAACAGCAAAAGCCTTGCCAGAAGTTATAGAATATTTAAAGGGACAAGGATATGAATTTAAAATTATAAAATAATTATTAGGCAATTGGACTTGTTGTTTTAGAGATTATGCCTTATATGACTATGCTAATTTTCATTTAATGTTTATATAGCTCTTTATGCTAATAAAACACTAAATGAAAGTGGCATAGTTTATTTTTTTATATAAAGATAATTTTTTAATAGTTATATTTGGCACAGTTTATGACATATTCAATCTAGATAGTTAAGGAGTTTTAAAATGGATATAAGTATTCAGTTTTGGGATTAGGATCTTTTTCTATATGTTCGACTACTATAACTGGGTTCACTGCATACTTAACTGTTTCAGTTTTAAGTTTGCCCCTTATTTTTACCCATGTATCCTTACTGTAGATTTCTTGATTATTGCTATCACATTTAATTCCTACAACTTGTAAATCAGCTGCACAACACGCCATTACAAATCTACCCACTATGAATTCATTATCGTTAAGGGTTGTGTCTTTATAAACAAATCCTGTTATTTCTATTTCTTGTCCATCATAGTTATTTGCGTTCTCTGTAAGTTCATCAAAGGAGTGCAGAAAATTGTTGACACCTACTTCTATAACATTGTCTTTAATATATAAATCATCATCATATTTACCCTGTTCAACATTGTTAATCTTTTGGTCTGAGGGATTAGGCTTAGAATTGTCATAAGTTAAATTGGTGCTTGATGATCCGCTAAAATTTGCACCTATATCATCAGTTTTTATTGAAGAATTTGCACTAGTACTTTGCATGAAAAATACCATAACTAAGGGAATGATGAAGACTACATAATTTCTTAACTTGATATTCTTCTTTTTGGTGCGACGACTGTCTGTAATTAAAAATATTGCGATTGCAAACATTGCTAGCATTCCCAAAATAGCAAATGGAATAATTCTTGGATGTACATACATTATTATTTCATTATTCTTAATTATCTTAAAGTAAAATATTCCGAAACATAGCAATATCAGTATTTTAATAATTATATCTGAACTAATTCTTTTCATATGCTACCTCTTTCAATTAATTTATCTATAATAGCTATAAAATATATGATAATATATTGAGCTATTTTTCAATATTATCAAGTCAATTTGCAGTTAATCAAAATGCTAAATGATACTAAAATAATAGTAAATATTAATTTTAATACAAATTTCTTTTTAAAGCTTCCAAAAAGCATCATTGTATTTTTTACATCTAACATGGGGCCAACTACCAAAAATCCAAGTATAGAGCTTATTGGAAAGACTCTTAAAAAACCTTTGGCAACAAATGCATCTGAAGTTGAACAAACTGAAAGTAAGAAAGATAATAAAATCATTACCAGAAGAGAAATTCTACTATCATTAGAAATGTAAGTATTGCTACTTATAAATGTCATACTTTGAAAAATACTAGATAAAAAAGTTCCAATAATCATATATTTACCTATATTAAAAAATTCATCTCCTGCATGAACGAATATTGCCTTGACTTTTTGTAGCTTACTTTCTGAATAATCCTGTTTACCATCACAAAAACCGCAATCACATGTATCTATATCAGAATCATTTTTTAAAATTTCTTCATCCTTCTTAGTAGTAAACTGCATAATTAAACCTACTAAAACAGAGATTAATATTCCAGCAGCTAACCTGTAAATTACGACAGATACCATACCTGGAAAAGCATAGAGAGTTGCAATAATTGCTATTGGATTTACAATTGGCGCTGCAAGCATAAAAGTAATTCCTGCTGCTATAGGAACATTCTTTTTCATAAGGCCTTTAACCACAGGGATTGTCCCACAATCACATATTGGAAATAATAAACCTGCAAAAGCTGCAATTACACAAGATAAAAAACTATTTTTTGAAAATAGTTTAATAAATGTATCTCTTGATATACAAATTTGAATTATTGAAGATACGAAACTCCCAATAAGAATGAAGGGAAAACCTTGAATTAATATGCTTATAAATACATCATAAAATTTTTTGAATCTATCTAAATACGCACTGGATATCTCAATATTTAATGTTGACATCGTAATCAAAAAAATGAGTAAAAATAGTACAAAACCTGAATATAAAAAAGTATTAAAGAATGGAAAAACATATCTTTTAGTTTGTACATATTCTTTTTTACTTGATATTTCATCATCTGTTATGTATACATGCCTTAGTATATCAGCAGTCTCATTAATATTTTCAATTTCTTTTTGTATGCTTAAAAGTTCTTTTTTATCGAACTCGCCTACATTGTTCAAAATTATAGTTTCACTATTAAAAATATGAGTACTAATAATACTTTTCATATTTCTAAAATACATATTAAAGCTTGTTGTATCAATAGTATTTATTATGTTATCAATTCTACATATCCTCTTTATCTTTTTTGCATCAAATATATTAATTATTTTAGTAGAATCTTTCATACCGTTGATTTCGATAAAAATCCTATTCGGAGCATGTTTACTTACGATTTCGGTTATATAAGTTTCATTAATTTCTTTATTTTTATCAACCTTGATTACTACAATTTGGTTTTCATTATTCAAATTATCCTGTATTTCACAGTTTCCAAATTCATCTTGGATAACAACAATAGTTCCATTTCGTGATTTTTCTCTTTTTAGCATAGAATTAATAAAACTCGTTTTTCCGGAGCCAAGAAATCCAATAACTATTTCTACATTTGCTTTCATATTTTCACCTCAAAAAAGCTTATTCAAATTATTTACAAATTTTTTATTTTAACAAGTTTTGGTGTGCATTTAAATAAATTATATATAGCTACATAAAAAATTACAAGAATGGTACTTATGTATACTATTCTTGTAATAAATTATTAATAATGAGTTTGTACATCATGCATTTAAAATTTATTAATTAAAAAATTAAGTGAAATCCTTAATGTATTTCGTTGATGTACATATCTTGCAATTAGTTCTATATATTATATGCCTTGTCCAGTTATTTTCTAATCACATAAATTTTAGCATAGTTTTGTTATTGAAAAAGATATATCACATGAATTTAAATATGTTATTTCCTTTTTTAAATAGAAAAAGCTATTGAAATATTCATTATAAAACTATATATTATAGAACTCCTAATATTTATTATTTCTTTAAATTGGATTCAATCATAAGTTCATAGAATTGTTTAGGAGAAATGTTGTATTCATTCTTAAAGGCTCTAAAAAAATTTGAATAATCACCAAATCCAGATTGTTTGTAAACACTATTTATTGGGTGATTTTTAAGAATTAATTCCTTAGCTTCGATTAATTTTTTTTGTACGATATACCTATGGATTGTAGTCCCTGTATACTTTTTGAATTCTCTAGACAAATGGAATTTACTAAGATAAAATTCTTTAGAAATCTCATCAATTGTAAGCTCTTCATTAATATGATTATTAATATATTCAACTATTCCATCAATTAAGCTGCTCTTCGTCACATCAATGTCAAAATCAGATTTATGACTTAATACAAGATTATTTAAGTGTATGACAAGTTCTATAATATAGGCTTTATATAACAAGTCTTTGCCTAAACCTTTGTAGTTTTCAAGTTCAAGTAGCTTGCTAAGTTGGGCCCTTACATTTTGCTGAATTTGAAAATCAGCTCTTATAACATTTGTTTTCTCTACGTTTTCAAAGCATTGGGTAAGATCTGTTTCTGGTGTTGACAGTTCACGTAGAAAAGATTTGTTTATCCAGAGAACAATACGCTCATAAGGTACCTTCATACTATTAATAATAGCGCGGTGTAGCTCTCTTGTATTAATTAATACGATGTCACCAGATTTTAGATTGTATGACTTACCTTCTATTAAATACGTAACATCTCCAGAAAGGTATAGATAAAACTCATAAAAGTCATGATTGTGTAGGTATTGAAATGGTACATCAGTATTTAAGAAGTGAAAGATTTCGTAGTCACTGGAAAGCATATGTTTGCGTGTAAAAAACTCATGTATTTTTCTTTTCATTGATATCACCTCTCTGACGAATTGTATAAATTGCGATAAAGTTACTGAATTATTAAACAATTAAACGTTTTAAATTAAGAAAGAGATTATTTATATAAGTGATTTTTAATAAAATGAAGATACATTATATTTTACTATAGCAATTTTTGCAAGTTTTGAAGCAATTAAAACATATTTTTTATGTATTTGTATAGCTATAATTTAATCATAGCAATTAGAGAAAAGCAAGTGAAAAAATTTATTATACAAGCCTTTGTAAACGATTCTTAGACAGCAAGACTATACTCATAATTACCATACAAGTATGGTAAAACACGTCAATGGGAGAGAATATAAGTATGACTTTTAAAATAAGTAAGAATTCTACAAGTAAGATTATATATCATAATCTCAGAGAAGAAATTATTAATCTATATCTTGAGCCTGGTACAAGCATTTCTGAAAAAGAACTTTCTGAAAAATATAAAGTAAGTAGAACTCCAGTCAGAGAAGCACTTGTCCGTTTAGCTCAAGAAGGCTTAGTACAAATTTATCCTCAAAAAGGTACAATTGTTTCATTAATTGATTTATCTGCTGTTGAAGAAGAAAGATTTTTACGTGAGCATTTAGAAAGAGCTGTAGTAAAAGAAGCCTGTATGGAGTTTCCAAAGGAAAATATATTAGCTTTGGAAATGAATTTAAAGTTTCAAAAAATGTATATAGAAAATAACAACTATAAAAAATTATTTAATACAGACGAGGAATTTCACAAGATAATTTTTGAAGGATGTAGCAAAAAGAGGATATGGAATAGTATTAATGATGGAAGTACCGAATTTCAAAGAATTCGTGTATTACGATTAACAGTTAATTCTAGTTGGGATAATATCTATCTGCAGCATAAAGAAATATTTAATGCTATAAAAAATAAAAATCCAGATATGGCAGAAGAATTCATGAAGAAGCATTTAAATATGGTCATCTTTGATAAAACACAAGTAAGAGAAAGTTATCCTAATTATTTCAAAGATTAGGGTTATATAACACACTTAAATATTAGATGCTATGATATAAAATCATCTGATATTAAAATGAATTTTCAATTTAGGGAGGTGAGGCCTATATAGAGCATTCAATTTAAACTCTTTATATGCTGGCAAAAAAACTATACGGTAAAACCAAATTAGATAAAATGACAGGAGGTATATTATTATGAAAATGGGTTTCAGATGGTATGGTGAAGGTAACGATACCGTAACACTTGAGCAAATTAAACAGATTCCCGGTGTAGAAACGATTGTTTGGGCTCTTCATGATATGGCAGCTGGTGATGAATGGCCGATGGAAAAAATTCTTGAAGTAAAGAAATCAGCTGATAAATATGGATTTAATTTAGATGTTGTTGAAAGTGTTAATGTTCATGAGGACATTAAATTAGGACTTCCAACTAGAGATAAATATATTGAAAATTACAAAAAGACAATAGAGAAACTATCCAAGGTTGGCGTAAAAGTAATTTGCTATAACTTTATGCCGGTATTCGATTGGTTGAGAACTGACTTGTACAAAAAAACAGAAGATGGTTCAACAGCTCTTTTCTATGAAAAAGCAAGGATTACAGATATAGATCCAATGGAGTTGGTTAACAAGATAGCATCAAATCCAGATCTTACAATGCCAGGTTGGGAGCCAGAAAGATTAAAGAATCTGACACAACTTTTTGAAGCATATAAAAATGTTACAGAAGAAGATTTATGGAATAACTTGAAATATTTCTTAGAGCAAATTATTCCTGTAGCTGAAATCAATGATATTAAGATGGCAGTTCATCCGGATGATCCACCTTGGTCAATATTTGGTTTACCAAGGATAGTTAAAAGTAGAAACGACTTAGCAAGATTATTAAAGCTTGTTGATAGTCCATATAACTGCCTTACTCTTTGTAGCGGTGCTATAGGCTCAAATCCTAATAACGATGTGCCAGCAATGATAAGAGAATTTGGAAACAGAATTGCCTTTGCTCATATTAGAAATGTAAAGATTTATGAAAATGGTGATTTTATTGAAACATCTCACAGAACTTGTGATGGTTCATTAGATATATGTGACATAGTAAAAGCTTACCATGAATTTGGATTTACTGGATATGCAAGACCAGATCATGGAAGACATATATGGAATGAGAAGTGTAGACCAGGTTATGGACTTTATGATAGAGCTCTTGGAATTATGTATATCTGGGGAATATGGGATACACTGCAAAGAAATAAATAAAGCTTGGAGATAAATAAAATTAGAGACCACAAGAAAATTTTGGTTCTTATAATCCTAGGACACAAAAGATAATTAAAATTGGTAATGCTATTAATAATAGTTTTGAAGAGGTGAAAATAGGAATGAGTAATGATAAATTAGTACTAAACAAAGAAAGTATTAAAAACAGCGGGTTATGCGAAAAAGTCGGAATAGAACTTCCAAAGTTTGATCATGATAAGATGGCAGATTCAACTAAGGAAAATCCTACATGGGTGCATTTTGGAGCAGGAAATATATTTAGAGGATTTATAGCAATGCTACAACAAGAACTTTTAAACAATAAAAAAGTAAGTGGCGGTATTGTTGCTGTAGAAGGGTATGACTATGAAATAATAGATAAAATTTATGCGCCTCATGATGATTTAAGTTTGCTAGTAATTATGAAACCAGATGGAAGCTTGGAGAAAAAAGTTGTAGGAAGCATAGGGGAAAGCCTAGCTTGTGATTATTCAAGGGAAAAAGATTGGAATAGATTGAAAGCTATATTTTCAAATCCGGCATTACAAATAGCAAGTTTTACGATAACTGAAAAAGGTTATAGCGTAAAAAATCTGTCTAAAGAAGATATAATAGATGGATTAGAACACCCTGTGAGTATTATTGCTAAAGCTGTTTCCTTAGCATATGTGAGATATAAGAATGGACAACTCCCAATAGCTTTTGCAAGTATGGACAATTGTTCAAAAAATGGTGAAAAGCTTCATGATGCAATGGAAACAATAATAAAGAGATGGACTAAAAATGGATTAGTTGATAAAGGTTTTCTACGATATATCAATGATGATAAAAAAGTATCATTCCCTTGGAGTATGATAGATAAAATTACACCTAGACCATCTCAAAGTGTTAAAGATACTTTAGGAGCAAACGGCTTTGACAGCACTGAGATTATATGTACTAACAAGAATACTTATATTGCACCTTTTGTAAATGCAGAAGGACCTCAATATCTTGTTATAGAAGATGATTTCCCAAATGGACGAATGGCATTAGAAGAGGTTGGAGTATTCTTGACAAATAGAGAAACAGTTGAGAGAGTTGAAAAAATGAAAGTTTGTACTTGTTTAAATCCGCTACACACTTCATTAGCTGTTTTTGGATGTTTACTTGGCTTTCATTTAATCGCAGATGAAATGAAAGATCCAGCTTTAAAGAGACTAGTCGAAAGGATTGCTTATGAAGAAGGGATGCCAGTAGTTGTAGATCCTGGAATATTAAAACCTGAAGATTTTATTAAAGAAGTACTTGAAGTTAGACTTCCAAATCCATATATACCTGATACACCTCAAAGAATTGCATCAGATACATCTCAAAAGGTTGGCATAAGATTTGGAGAAACAATCAAAGCATACAGAGATCGAGAAGATTTAGATCCTAAGAAGCTTAAATATATTCCACTTGTTATTGCAGGATGGTGCAGATATTTAATGGGAATAGGTGATGATGGTAGTGTGATAGAGCTAAGTACGGATCCATTATTAGATGAACTAAAGAAATATGTGGCTAATATAAAATTGGGTACTAAAGAACGATTAGGAGATACTCTAAAACCAATACTGATAGATGAAGAAATTTTTGGTGTAGATCTATATGCTATAGGATTAGGAGAAAAAATCGAAGGTTACTTCAATGAGATGATTTCTGGAGCTAATGCTGTTAGAGCAACTTTAGAAAAGTATTTGGAATGCAGATAGTTTATGGTGAAATTAATATATATAAAAAATAACATTTTTATCATTCCAGTTTATTATATTCTGGCAAATAATATAAACAAAAAATGATAAAAATGCTAAGAAAATTATTAAGAAATATATTATAACACAAATTGCACTAATTAACAATCTTGCTTAGATTATGGATAGTTTAGAGAAATATTAAATTTGAGAACATAGTCTAAGTAATGAAAATGTACAAAAATCAGTGTAAAAGAAAACGTTATAGTAAGGTGTTGAATATATACAGATTACGATAATGCACTTTAATTATCAGAGTTTTTGCTGTTAAAGAAAATGCATTCAATGTTTTACAAATATTAAATTTTTATTTGAAAGTAGGATGATGAACTTGAGAAATTTCATGGATGAGAATTTCTTATTATCTAATAAAACAGCTATAGAGTTATATCATAATTATGCAAAGGATATGCCTATTATTGATTATCATTGCCATATTAATCCAAAAGAAATATATGAAAATAAAAAGTTTAATAACATAACTGAAATATGGTTGTATGGAGATCACTACAAATGGAGAGCAATGAGATGTAATGGTATAGATGAAAAATATATAACAGGAGATACAAGTGATTATGATAAATTTTTAGCTTGGTCAAAAACTATACCTATGTCTATAGGAAATCCTCTTTATCATTGGACACACTTAGAACTTCAAAGATTCTTTGGAATATATGAATCCCTTGATGAAGATACCGCTCCATCAATTTGGAAGAAAGCAAACGAGCTGCTGAATGGAGAAGGATTTAGAGCAAGAGATTTGATTTTAAAATCTAATGTTGAAACAATATGTACAACAGATGATCCTACTGATACACTGGAATATCATATAAAGATTAAGGAAGATTCGAGTTTCAATGTAAATGTTTTACCAACGTTCAGACCAGATAAAGGAATAGAAATAAATTTAGATGGTTTTGCCTCATGGGTAAAAAAATTAGAAGAAATATCTGCAATATCTATTAATAATTATGATGAATTTCTAAATGCAATGGATTCAAGAGTGAGATTTTTCCATTCAGTTGGATGCAGAATAGCAGACCATGGTATAGATGGCGTGGTAGTTTATGCGGAAACAACTAAAGAAGAAGCAGCAGCAGTATTTGCTAAAACTTTGGAAGGTAAAGTTATAAGTCAAGATGAAGAAAAGAAGTACAAAACTTATACATTAAGACATGTATTTAAACTTTATCATGAACTTGGATGGGCTATGCAGCTTCATATAGCTGCACTAAGAAATAATAATAATAGAATGTTCAAAAAAATAGGACCTAATACAGGATTTGATTCAATTAATGATGAGAGCATAGCGTATCCATTGTCTAGACTTTTAGATTCTGTAGATAAGGAAAATTCCCTGCCTAAAACAATTTTATATACGTTGAATCCAAAGGATAATTATGTTCTTGGAGCTATGATAGGAAATTTTCAGGGAGATGGAATTCCGGGGAAAATGCAATTCGGTGCAGCTTGGTGGTTTAATGATAATAAAGATGGAATGATTGAGCAGATGAAAGCATTAGCTAACCTTGGCACATTCGGACGTTTTATTGGAATGTTAACTGATTCTAGAAGCTTCTTATCATATACAAGACATGAATACTTTAGAAGAATTGCCTGCAATTTAATTGGAGAATGGGTAGAAAACGGTGAAGTACCAGCAAATATGAAATTACTGAAGAGAATTGTTGAAGGTATATGTTACAACAATGCAAAGGAATATTTCAATATTTAGATAGAAGATTAATTATTAAAAATATTAATTAAAGAAAGAGGTAGATTATATGTCTAGAAAAGATAAAAAGATTACTTTACCTACATGTATTGGATATGGATTAGTTGATATAATGGGCGGCGGAGCCTTTACAATAATTGGAGCTTTCTTATTGTTTTTCTATACAACTTATTGCGGACTTACACCTATACAAGGGGCATCTATTGTTGCAGTTGCTCGTTTTGTAGATGCAATTGCCAGTCTTTTTATAGGTAGTATATCTGATAATTTTTATAAAACTAAGCTTGGAAAGATATTTGGAAGACGTCGTTTCTTTTTATTAATTGGAGCGCCATTAATGGCAATTTATGTATTAATATGGACAATAGGAATGAATTACTGGTTTTATTTAAGTTGCTATTTATTATTTGAAATAGTTGCAGCCATGGTATTAATTCCATGGGAAACACTACCGACTGAAATGACAACTAACTACTCTGATAGAACTAAAATTTCTACTTGCAGATTAGTTATTTCTTCTTTAGGTCAGTTCTTAGGGACCTTTGTTCCTGCACAATTGATTGGACATTTTGGCCAAAAGAATCCTTATGCATATTTCTATAATGGATTATTTTTTGCAATATTGTATGCGATTTGTATATTTATAACATATAAAGCGACTTGGGAAAGAGAAATTACACCAGCGATGGAGCAAGAATTATTGGCTGCATCTCAATCTAAAGGGAATAGGAATTTTAGCGATTACTTAAAAGTGCTCGGGGAATATGCATCTACATTTAAGCTAAAAAGTTTCAGGAAACATTTAGGACTTTATTTATTATCGTTTACTGCTGGGGATATATTTAATGCTGTATTTTTATTTTTCTGTGTTTATAATTTAAAGGTTTCATCATCTTTTGGTGCATATTTGCTTTCATTTAGCATTATTGGTATACCAGGAACAATTATAGGTGGAATTTTATTTTTAAAACTTGGACCTACTAAATTATATAAGATTACGTATACATTTATGATATTAAGTGTACTAGCATATTATGGAGTTTATTTAGCTGATCCTGAAGCTAAGACTGCTATTTTACTTGGAATATCTATAGTTTACTTTGCATTTAGATCCTTGGCGGTTCTAACTCCTTGGACAGTGTTCCCATTTATTCCTGATGTTGATGAAATTGTTTCGATGAAAAGAAGAGAGGGACTTTTTGCAGCAGTTATGACTTTTACTAGAAAGAGCACTGTAGCCATTGCTACATTTTTAATCGGTGTTGTGTTGCAAGAAGGAGGATTTGTTAAAGGTCAAGAGGTTCAATCTCCTCAAACAGTACAGATTATTGGATATGTTTTACTTATTGGATGCGTTGGTTTGTTTGCATTATCATTAATTCTTGCATTTACTTTTAAGCTTAATAAAGAAACTCATCAAATATTAATAGATGAAGTTGAACGCTTAAAAAATGGTGGTTCTAAAGATGATGTTGACTCAAAAACAAAAGAAGTTGTTGAAAGTCTTACTGGTTACAAATATCAGGATGTTTGGAAACAGAATTTTTTACAAGATAATTTAGCCAACAGTATTAATTAAGCTTTTTAGCTAAATTGTTTATAACTTTTGTATTATTTAGATAGATATAGGTTGTTAAATAACTAGCTTTTGACAGTTATCAAAAAAGTTTATTAATTAACAACCTATGTATAAGAAAAATTATAGGAGGAAATTATATGTTATTAAAGCAATTTATATCTATGAAAAAAACACAGAATGGTTATTTGGTAAAGGGTGATACGGCAGATATAAAGATAATTTTTATGTCAGATGATATTATACGTGTTAGAGCCTCTTTTGATAGGAAGTTTGAGGAAGCATCTTATACATTGGTTACTACCGCGTGGGAAGATCGTTTAGATTCTTTGCTTGCAGAAGAACGTAAAAGAATAGAAGCATTAGATATTCCTTTTGAAGAAAATGAGAAAGAAATTATATTTTATACAAAAACATTAAAAATAGTACTAGCTAAATCACCATTACATTTTTCTATATATAAATTAAATGGAGAAAAGTTATATAGTGATCTTGCAGATAGAGCTTTTGAATGTGATCAACTAGGAAGAATTTCTCATTATAATGAGGTTGATTTACAAAATGATCATTTCTACGGATTTGGTGAAAAGACTGGAAAGTTAGATAAAATGGGTAGAAGAATGCGTATGTCGCCTAAAGATGCAATTGGGCATGATCCTGAATTTGGCGATCCTTTATATAAACATATCCCATTTTATATTAAGTTAAATAACAATAATCATCATGCCATTGGACTTTTCTATCATAATTCCTATGATTCAGTATTTGATATGGGTAATGAAATTAGTGGATACTGGCCTCGTTATAGTTATTATCAAGCTGATGGAGGAGACATTGATCTATTCTTTATAAATGGACCAAAAGTTGAACAAGTCTTAGATAATTACACAAAACTTACAGGAAAGCAGGCAATGCCTCCTAAACAAAGCTTAGGTTATACAGCTTCTACAATGTATTATGCTGAACTTGAAAAAGATTGCGATAAGGAAATATATGAAGTAATTAAAAAGCATTTTGATGAAAAAATGTATATAGACAATTTTAAATTAGCATCTGGTTACTCTTCTGGAGAAGAAGATAATTTAAGATATATTTTCAATTGGAACAAAAAGAGATTTCCGAATCCAGATGAATTTATGGAAAAAATGAATGAAATGGGCCTTAATGTTATACCAAATTTAAAACCAGGGATCTTAGCTAAGCATCCTTATAAAAAAGAATTTGAAGAAAATGAAGTATTTATTAAAAATCCAGATGGAAAAGGAGATTATAATGGACGTTGGTGGGGCGGTGTTGGAAGATTTGTAGATTTTACTAAGCCATCAGGTAGAGAAACGTGGAAGAAGCTACTTAAAGAAAATATTTTAAGCAAAGGAACTATAACTGTTTGGAATGATAACTGTGAATATGATGGAATAGAGGATCGTAATGCTGTATGTGATTTTGATGGAAAACCAGGCACTATGGCTGAACTTAAGATAATGCATTCTAATTTAATGGCTTATGTTGGAAAGCAAGCTGTAGCTGAACTTTATCCAAACCGCCGTCCATATGTTATAAACCGTGCTGGATTTGCAGGTATTCAAAGGTATGCACAAACATGGGCAGGAGATAATTTAACAGACTGGCGTACATTAAAATTTAATATAGCAACTATTGTTGGAATGGGATTATCAGGGGTAGCAAATACAGGTTGTGATATCGGAGGTTTTGCAGGAGGTGCTCCAGAGGGAGAACTATTACTAAGATGGATTCAAAATGGTATATTCCAGCCAAGATTCTGTATTAATTCAGCTAATAATGATAATACTGTTACTCAGCCATGGATGTATGAAGAAAATAATGAATTTGTACGTAATGCATATAGTCAGCGTTATAGAATGTTACCATATCTATATTCTTTAATGTATGAAGCTCATACTACTGGTAAATCAATAATGCGTCCATTATTCATGGAATTCCAAGATGATGTTAATTGTTATGATGATAAATATATGACATTTATGTTTGGGCCATCTGTTTTAGTTGCAAATGTATTGGAAAAGGGAGCGAAGTATAGAAAACTTTACTTGCCAGAAGGCTGTACTTGGTATGATATGAATAACAATATGGCTGCATATAAAGGCGGACAAGAAATAGAAATTCCAGTTACCCTTAACAGCATTCCTATGTTCTTAAGAGGAGATGGAATTTTCATAACAAATGAAGAAGTAAAGCATATTACTACTGATAAGATGAAGACATTAGACATTTTAATAGGAGGAGAAGCAGAAAGAAGCTTCAATTTCTATAATGATGATGGTGTAACTAATGATTTTGAAAAAGGTATATATGAAAATACAGAAATTAATGTAAGCGGTGGAGCACGTAAGAAAATTTCTTTCAAAACAACAGGAAGTTATGAAAGTGGAATATCTGATTTTACAATTAAATTAGTAAGTAAAGATAAAGGTGCATATTGGGCTTCTGTAGATAATGAACAAATACCTCGTTTCTTAAATAAATCATCTTGGGAAAAAGCAGAACAAGGATGGTACTATGAATTATCAGACAGAACAGTATTAGTAAAATGCAAGAAACCAGCAAAGAAAGAATTTGAAATTATAATTTCTTGTGAAAGATTTGATTTAATTGGCATGGGAGACGAATAAGACCTAATACTTAAATCTGGACTTATGCTATGACTCGCTGAAAGGATTGCTACTCTGATGTAACACTACACAAAAGAGTACCTATCATTTCTGGTAAAGCATATTTTTAAATGCATAAGTCCAAGCTGTAAGGTGTTTATCTAATAATTGAAAAGGTAGTTTAAGAATTTATATAAGCAAAGGAGATTTATTATGGCATTTCAAGAAAAAAGTTTTGAATCATTTAATAAAAGGGATTTGGTACAAGCTTGGATTTATACTCCTTGTTGTAAACCAAGGGGAATTATCCAGCTTGTGCATGGTTATCATGAACATTCACGTAGATATATGCACATGATATTAAAATTGAATGACGCAGGTTTTATAGTTGCAGCGGATGATCATGTAGGTCATGGAAAAACCGCTTATGTTTCAAACAATTGGAGTGATTGGGGAGATAAAGGTTATATGACAATGGTGGAAGATGAACATACTCTTCGCAAAATTGTCCAAGACGAATATCCTGATTTACCTTATTTCATGTTTGGACATAGTATGGGATCAATGATTGCTAGATGTTATTCTACTATTTATGGAGAAGGAATTGATGGTTTGATTTTATGTGGAACTTCAGGAGTAATTCCAACAGCGAGTTCAGTAATACCTGTTTTTAAAAATTTAATAGATGAAGGCAAGGGGGAAGATGTTGATCCTTCTTGCTTAGAGATGCTCATGGGGTGGATGTGGAATACAGAACGTTATGAAGAAAATCCTGTTACTTCAAATACCTGGGCATGTGGTGATCCTGATGTAAATGCGGACCATGCAAAAGATATATATAGTGATCTTCTAATGCAGCCTAATATACGTTCACTATATTATTTTGCGAATTTGATGAATGATATTGTTGGAATTAAGTGGGCAGAGAAAGTGCCAACATCAATTAAAGTTTACAATATTGCAGGAGATAAAGATCCGGTTGGTCTGTATGGAGAAGGTGTTTATGCTGTGTCGAATTGGCTTGCAGAAACAGGGCACATGGTAAAGACAAAAGTTTATTCAGGATATCGTCATGAAATACAATATTATTTAGATATTAGGGATGAAGTTGAAGATGGAGTCATAGATTTTGTGAACTGTATTATTGAGAAGTAGATAAGCATTTCTCAGTTTGCTAAAATAGTTGATAAGATGAGGCTTATATTGTAAATAAGGTAAAAATTATAAAATAAATATACTAGGAGATAGCATTATGAAGATAAGTAATAAAATTATAAGTCTAAAAAATATTGATAATTATTTAGAAATCACTACCAATGCAGCTAAATATAGAATTATACTTTTAAATGATGATATAGTAAGAATTCGCTGTACTTTTGATGAGGAGTTTCAAGAAGAAGCATCATATGCTTTAGTTATGACAGCTTGGAAAGATAAAATGGACGAGTTATTAAAAGATGAAAGAAAACAAGTAGAGGCAATTAGCAGCAGATATGAAGATTTAGGTAATTATATTGTATTAGCTACAAAAAGTATAAATATAAATATTTATAAAGAACCTTTTGGAGTAGAGATTACAGATAAGCAAGGTAATATACTACATTCAGATTTAAAAGAAAAATCATATGTAAAAGATAGCTTAGGAAGAATTTATCATTATTCATGTATGGATGATGAAGATTATTTCTATGGATTTGGAGAAAAAGCTGGGTATTTAAATAAGAAAAAGAGAAGAATGAGAATGCATAATGTGGATACTATAGGATATGATTCAGAATATACAGATCCATTATATAAGCATATACCTTTTTATATAAAATTTAATAATAAAAATAACATAGCTAGCGGAATATTCTATAACAATTCATATGATTCTACTTTTGATATGGGATGTGAAAGGAGTGGATATTGGAATAAATACAGTTATTTCTGTGCTGATGGTGGAGAATTAGATGCATTTTTCATTTATGGACCTAAAATAAAAGATGTAGTAAGAAATTATACTGATTTAACAGGAAAAACTGCAATGTCTACAAAGTATTCCTTAGGATATATGGGATCAACTATGTATTACACAGAATTAGATAAAGATTCAGATAAAGCTATCTTACGATTTTTAGATAGATGTAAGGAAGAAGGAATCCCTTGTGATGGTTTCTTTATGTCATCAGGATATACTACAGGGGAAGATGGAAAAAGATATGTATTCAATTGGAATTATGATAGATTCAAAAACCCTGAAGATTTTGTAAGCCAAGTGAAGGAAAAAGGAGCCTGTGTAGCACCTAACATAAAACCAGGTATGTTAATTTCTAATCCGCTATACAAAGAATTTGATGAAGCCGGTGCTTATATAAAGGATGACGAAGGAGAAAAATCTCAGACAGATAGATATTGGGGAGGTCAAGCTTCTTTTGTAGATTTTACAAATCCTAAGGGAAGAGAATTATGGAAAAAGCATTTAAAAGAATCTTTAGTTTCATTGGGAATTACATCTATATGGAATGATAATAATGAGTATGAAATAAATAATACGGAAGCAATTTGTCATTTTGAGGGTATGAAGAAAGAAATAAGTGGTTTAAGACCAATAATGCCAAATTTAATGGCACTTATGGCAAAGGAAACAGTAGCAGAAGTCTACCCAGATACAAGACCATATATAGTGAATAGGGCTGGATTTGCAGGAATTCAACGTTACGCTCAAACATGGGCTGGAGATAATAATACAAGTTGGAAGAGTTTAAAATTCAATATTCCTGTAATACTTGGATTAGGACTTTCAGGAGTTGCAAATCAAGGCTGTGACATAGGAGGATTTTTCGGACCTGCCCCTGAACCAGAATTATTTGTAAGATGGGTTCAAAATGGAATATTCCAACCAAGGTTCTCAATTCATTCTTGTAATAATGATAACACTGTTACGGAACCATGGATGTATCCTTCTTATACAAAATATATAAGAGATGCAATACAATTAAGATATAAATTAGTACCATATTTATATTCATTATTATTTGAAGCTTCTACAGAAGGATCACCAGTTATGAGACCTTTAATATATGAATTCCAAGATGATAAAAAACTACTTGAGGAAAGCTTTGATTTTATGATTGGAAGTTCTATTTTGGTTGCAAACGTCCTAGAAAAAGGCGCAAAAACAAGAAAAGTATATTTGCCAGAAGGCGCTGCTTGGTTCGATTGGAATACAAAGCAGGTTTATGAAGGTGGACAGACAATTGAAGTTGAAGTTTCATTAGACTCAATTCCAATGTTCTTTAGAAGTGGAGCAATCATTCCAATTGTCGAAGGATTAATGAATATCCATAATGATTCAATAGAAACACTTAAGCTTCTAATAGAACCATCAGAGGAATCTAGCTTTGTATTATATGAAGACGACGGAATGACGAATAGTTATAAAAATGGCGAATATTTAAAGACGTTAATATCAGTGAAGAGGGATAATGGTGTTAAAATTGCATTCGAAAAAGAAGGCAACTATAGCAAGCAGTCTAAAGAAATTAATATAGATTTAATATGTAAGGATATAGCTCCAGTTCAAGTTAGTTTAAGAGATAAAAAAGTTCCTATGCTCCTAGATATAAGGGAATGGGAATTAAGCGAAGAAGGCTGGTATTTTGATATAGAACAAAAAACAACTAAAATAAAATATCGGAATATAACCGAAAATTATGATCTTAATGTTAATTTTAGTGTTAAAGACTTAATTTCTATATAAATTTTAATATTCGGAGATATATATAAAGATAAAAATATATATTAAAATAAAATTTACGTTAAAGATTATTCTATTACATTTAGTTTTTATCTCTATGAGGAACTATGGTAATAGTTGTAATAATATAAATGAAAAAAGTAATATGAATGAATAGAAAATAAAATTAATATTTAATGCCATTTAGTATTTAAGGCTAGAGAAGAAACATCTTTAGCCTTATTTTTTTTGTATTATAGTATATAATAGAAATTATAGGTAAATATTTTACGAGAAAATTTTGAGTAAATACATGTTGTAGAATATATAAACGAGTATGGAGGGATTAAGAGATGATAAAACTTATTGCGGCGGATATGGATGGAACACTGCTTAATAGCAATCATAAGATATCAAAGGAAAATATAGAAGCTATAAAAGTGGCTGAGAAAATGGGAGTAAAATTTGCAATTTCTACTGGAAGAATGTATGAAGATGTTAAACCCCTACTTGATGAATCTAATTTTAAATGTCAATGTGTCGTTCTAAATGGCGGCGAATACATAGATGAGAATGGAAAGGTATTAGAAGGAATATACATTGATAGTAAGCAAGCAAGAGAAATTATAGATATGATATTAAAGGAAAAAATTATAGCTGAAATTTATACTAATGATGGATTATATAGTGTAAATACAAGAGAGGAAGCATTAACTGAAGTTGCATACAGAATTATGGTATTCGACCCAGAAACAACTTTTGAAGATGCTATGGAAATGGCTAAAAATCATCCTCATTTTATTAATTTAAAATATGTTGAAGATATAAACGATTTTTTGAATAGTAATGTTAAGATAGGAAAATTTGTTGCGTTCTATAACGATGAAGAAACAACTAAAAAGGTAAAGAACAAATTGGAATCAATAGGGGAACTTGCTATAGCATCAACTTTTACTAAAAATATAGAAATAAATAATAAAAATGCACAAAAGGGATTAATATTAGCAAGAGTTGCGGAAAAAATGGGAATAAAAAGAGATGAAGTAATGGTGATTGGGGATAGTTTTAATGATTACTCAATGTTTACTGAGTTTACTGAATCTGTTGCTATGGAAAATGCAGTACCGGAAATAAAAGAAATAGCCAAGTATATAACTGATACCAATGATAATGCTGGAGTTGCTAAAGCTATTTATAAGGCTCTAAATTTATAGAACAAACCATCTTAAAAAATAAATTTGTATATATAGTTTATATGGGTAATATTAAACCACTAATTTCTAGAGTAAAGCATTCTAGAACTCTAGTGGCTTTTTTATTATACAGATAATTGATTTTAACTTTTTATAAATACTACTTGACATCTTTTGGTGAAAGCGTTAACATTATATTAAGCTTAGAAACCGGTTAACTAAAACGATAAACTAAAGCTAAAGTATAAAAAATATTGAAATTTAAACTCAAGTTTTAAAAAGTCAGAAATATTTGAAATAGCCTAATAAGGATAGGGGGAATGCAAGAAAATAATCGATATTATTATAAACTCGCTGAAGGAATAATAAATTTTATAAATTGAACAAATGATTGCACAATAAAGCTGAAATTGTTTTTAATTATTAAATTATATGGAAATTAAAATGATTATTATGGGAGGATATGAAATGGATAAATCAAGTATTCAATTAACTTCTAAAAGGTGGAAAAGATTAATACCAGTAGCATTTATTACTTATAGCCTAGCTTACTTGGATCGTGCAAATTATAGTTTTGGTGTTGCAGGAGGTATGGGTGAATCTTTGCATATTACAGCATCGATAGCATCACTTCTATCCGCCTTATTTTTCTTAGGATATTTCTTTTTTCAAGTACCAGCAGCATGGTTTGCAGAAAAGAAAAGTGCTAAAAAATTAGTTTTTTGGAGTTTAATATTCTGGGGGATATTAGCGGCTTCAAATGGCTTGATAACGAATGTAAAAGTTTTAATGGTTACTAGATTCATACTTGGAATAATTGAAAGTGCTGTTATGCCAGCTATGTTGATTTTTTTAAGTAATTGGTTTACCAAAAAAGAACGTTCAAGAGCAAATACATTTCTAATTTTAGGTAATCCGGCTACTGTTCTATGGATGTCGATTGTATCAGGATATTTAGTAAATTCTGTAGGATGGAGATGGATGTTTATACTTGAAGGAATACCACCAATTTTATGGGCGTTCTTCTGGTTGAAACTTTCAGATAATAAACCAAAGGAAGCAAAATGGTTAACTGAACAGGAAAAGAAAGATATTGATATGGTGATGGAAGAAGAACAAAAAGGCATAAAACCAGTAAAAAATTATAGAGAAGCATTTAAATCACCTAAGGTAATAATTTTATCATTTCAATATTTCTTCTGGAGTATAGGGGTTTACGGTTTTGTAATGTGGCTACCATCTATTCTAAAGGCAAGTCCTCAAATTGGCATTGTTTCAGCCGGTTGGCTATCATCGTTGCCATATGCTTTAGCAGTAGTATTGATGTTAGTATCATCTTATTATTCAGATCGTACCGGAAATAGAAAGACATTTGTTTGGGCATACTTATTAATAGGTACATTCGCATTTTTTGGCTCATATTTAATTGGAACTTCAAACTTTTGGCTATCATATATTTTACTTGTAATTGCAGGAGGGGTTATGTATGCACCTTATGGACCATTTTTTGCAATAATTACAGAAATATTGCCTAAGAATGTATCTGGAGGAGCAAGTGCCTTAATCAATAGCATGGGCGCATTAGGATCATTTGTAGGGTCGTATGTAGTAGGATATTTGAATGGTATAACAGGTTCAGTAGACGCATCATATGTATTTATGTCAGGTTCACTTTTATTAGCAGTATTTTTAATGATTGCTGTTAAAACTTCTAAGGAATCTAATAAAATAGAAAATGCAGTGGAGATATCATAAATTAGAAATTCAATAAGTTATTGAATTTAGAGGATGAAAAGAATCACATATAATTAAACTTAGTACTAAAGAAATAGGGATAAGCTTTTTATTTAAAGTTTTTGTAAAGGATATCTAGAATAATAAACTTAATCAGATCAATATATAAATGATATATAGTAATGGCTTGACATTTTTTGGTGAAAGTCTTAACATTATATTGTTAATTTAGAAACCGGTAAACTAAACCGATAAGCTTTTGTGAATAGAATTATTGAAATAATTTAATCTGATTGGGTTAATTAATAAATATGTTAAAGAAAAATAGAGAACAATAGCATAAATTATTGAATCTTTGACAGTTAAGATTGATAATAAAAGTATTGAATGGAGGAATAAGTTATGCTGAAAAATTCTACAGATAAACAAAAGAACGTAACAATTTCAGATGTTGCTGCTTATGTAGGAGTCTCTAAGACAACAATATCTAGATATCTAAACAAAAACTTTGAATTTATGTCACAAGAAACTCAGGAAAAAATAGATGAAGCAATTAAAGTATTAAAATATAGACCTAATCGTATAGCTCAAACACTAAAAGCTAAAAATTCTAATATAATTGGGGTAACAATTGCAGATATAGGAAATCCCTTTTCTTCATTACTTATTAAAGGAATAAATGACGTATGTAGAGCAAATAATTATCAGTTACTTGTAACAAATGCTGATAATTTAGCAGAGAGAGAAAAAGAGAATATAGAATCACTGTTAGACAGCCAAGTTGATGGGTTACTAGTTAACACTACAGGTAATAACTATAAATATTTAGAAGAGTTTAAGGATAGTGATAATTTTAAACCAATAGTATTATTGGACAGATTTATAAATCCATTAATTTATGATTCGGTGACAATGAATAATGCAGAGGTAACAAAAAACATATTAGATGAGTTGCTAAAGAATGAATATGATCATTATGTATATTTTTCAGAAGACATAAATGGGATAAGTTCAAGATTAGAGAGAAAGAAAGCAATGGAAGAATTTCTATCTAGAAATCCAAATACGTCAGGAGAAACTAATATTATCAAAAAAAATGATATAAAAGAAATAAAAGAAAGAATAGAAAATATTATAAATAAAAATAAAGATAAGAATATCTGTTTCTTTGCAAATAATGATGAAATTTTAAAGGTTCTTATAGAATGCTTATATGATTTAAATATAAGAATTGGAGTAGATATCGGTATATTTGGTTTTGCTGAGGAGAAATGGGCTCGATTAATTGGCCCAGGAATTACATCAATAGATGAGAACCCATATGAAATGGGAGAAAGAGCAGCTAAGCTACTATTTGAAAGAATAGATGGAAGTAGAAAAGATGATTTTGTCTTAGAAGAAATTCCAGTTAAAATACATCTAAATTACTCAACAAGAAATATAAAAAAATAAGTGGGGATAGTTATGAATCAACTAGGTATAAATTTATTAGTATTTAAAAATGAATTAGTTAAAGGAATAAAACAACAAGAAATATTAGAGCAAATAGAGATGTTAGGCGTTTATATAGCTGAAATAAGAAGAGAATGTCTAAAGAACTTAGCGGAAGAAATTCTGATTATAAATAAATTAGCTAAAGAATTTGGAATAGAATTATATTATTCAGTTCCGGAGAAAGTAGCTTGCGAAAAGAAATTAAATCCAGACATTAATGTTTATTTTGAGGAAGCAAAACTGATGGGAGCAACTCATATAAAATTCAATATAGGTGACTTAGCAGATTTAAGTTTAGATGAAATAAAAAAATTAAGAGATATTATTAATAAATTTGAGGTTAAAGTAACAATAGAAAATGATCAAACTCCTGAAAATGGAAATTTGAAATGTGTAATAAATGCTATTGATATTATAAATAAAAATTCATTACCAATCGGATATACTTTCGACTTAGGAAATTGGTATTGGCAGAATGAAGATCCTGAAAATGCATTTGATATCTTACGTTCAGCTATTACAGTATTTCATTTAAAAAATGTAGAGTTTCTAAATAATAACCCTACTACAACTTTACTGTCAAAAGGAGAAATTAATTGGAAGGCAATATTAAAGAAGTTATCTAATAATGTACCAGTAATCATCGAATATCCAATTAGAAATGAAGATATACGAGGAGAATTAGAGGAAGTAAGAAAAATTTTGCTATAGATTGGCAACGGAAAGGGTGAAAAAAATGAGTGAGATTATTACAATTGGTGAACCAATGGTAATGTTTTTAGCAGATACTAAAGAACATCTTAGCAACGTAGAACATTTTACAAGGTTAATTGCTGGAGCAGAACTTAATGTAGCTATGGGACTAAGAAGACTTGGACATACAGTTACCTATATAAGCCAAGTTGGAGAAGATCCATTTGGACAATATGTAAAAAAATATCTAGAGAACGAGAATATAGATGCAACTTTTGTAAAGACATATGAGGAAGCACCAACAGGATTTCAATTTAAAAATAGAACAGATGAGGGGGATCCAGAGGTACTATATTTTAGAAAAGGGGCAGCAGCATCAAGAATAACTAAAGATATTTTAAATGAAATAAGTTTTTCAGATGGAAAGGTGCTTCATATCACAGGAATTTTTCCAGCATTAAGCGAAGCAACTTTAGAAACAACATTTAAAGCTATAGAAAAAGCTCACGAAAATGGTATGCTTGTTACTTTTGACCCTAATCCAAGACCAGTACTATGGGAGAGTAAAGAAAAGATGATTCAAGTGACTAATGAGTTAGCCTTTAAATCAGATATTGTATTACCTGGTTTCAGTGAAGGAAAATTATTTACAGGAAAAAGTTCAAAGGAAGAGATTGCTGACTTCTATTTAGATAGAGGTGTAAAAAAGGTAGTTATAAAAATGGGAAATACTGGTTCGTATTCTAGGGAAAAATTAAAAAATGGACAAATAAAAGAAGCTGATTGTCCAAGCTTTGAGGTCCCAGTCTTAGATACAGTAGGAGCTGGAGATGGATTTGCAGCCGGAGTTATTAGTGGAATCTTAGAAGATCTTGAAGATAATAAAATTTTAGAAAGAGGAAACGCTATTGGTGGGATTCAAGTAATGCACCTAAGTGATAATGAGGGATTACCAACAGTAGATGAATTAAATAACTTTTTAAAAAATTATAAAAGAAAAGTTTCATGAGAATTTAAGGAGGATAAAATGAAGTTACAAGTTGCAATAGATAGGGTGTCTTTAGAGAAAGCAGAAAACTTAGTTAAAACTTTTGATGGATTAGCAGATATTATTGAGATTGGAACATCTTTAATAAAAGACTATGGACTTCTTAAATTAAAAGACATAACAAGCCCAAAAAGTAAATCTCAAATACTAGGAGATATAAAAACAAGTGATGAAGGTGCGTATGAATTTGAACAAGGTTTTAAACAAGGATTTGATATCCTGACTGTTATGGGGAGTGCATCACTCGGAACTATAGAAAAATGTTATGAAGTTTCTGAGCAATGTAATGGAACGACGATGATAGATTTATTGGAATGTTCAGATGAAAAAATTAATGAAATATCAAATTTCAGCAATGCTATTTATTGTATACATTCATCTATTGACAAAGAAAAGTTAGTTAACCCAGGTGAAACAGTAAAAAGATTTAAAGAACAGTTTCCTTCAATTAAAAGAATTGCAGTTGCAGGAGGAATAACATTAGATTCCATACCAGAATTGAATAAATATAATATAGAGCTAGTTATAGTAGGATCAGCAATAACTAGTGCTGATGATAAGATAGAAAAAGTAAAAGAGTTTAAGGGAGTAATAGAGAGATGAGAGTAATAGATCAAATACTAGAAGAAATTAAAGATGTAATAAGTAAAGTTAATGAAGAAGAGATAAAAAAAATAATTGGTGTATTCGAAAAAGAAAGAAAGATTTTTGTAGATGGCGAAGGTCGTAGTGGATTTCAAGCAAAGGGATTTGCAATGCGTTTGATGCATATTGGTTATAATTCTTATGTTATGGGAGAGACAATTACACCAGCTTTAAAAAAGGGAGATATATATGTTGCAATATCAGGTTCTGGAAAAACAAAAAATACACTAAGTAATGCAAAAGCTGCAAAGGATTTAGGCTTAACTATAGTTGGAGTTACAAGTAAAAAGGACTCTCCACTTGCAGAAGTATCAGATTTTGTACTTGAGGTTCCAGGAAAAACAAAGAATGATAATGATGTTTCATCAATTCAACTATTAAGTTCATTATTTGATCAATCTGTCCATATAGTATTAGATGATTTGTGTTTATTAATGAGTAGAAGAGATAATTTATCAGATAGTGAAGCAGCAAAAAATCATATCAATGTAGAATAATAGTTTTAAGAATTATAATTAATAAAGGGGTAGATTAAAATGAGATTTTTCTTAGACACAGCAAATGTGGAACACATTAAAGAAGCAAATGAAATGGGAGTAATATGTGGTGTAACAACAAATCCATCAT
>CAURJV010000047.1:0-39482 GCA_963524945.1 uncultured Clostridium sp. | reverse complement strand
AAAAATTCAGAAAGACAACCAAGGCAATATAATTTTAATTCAAGCGGATACTGTGAAATTGAATTATATAGCATCTGAATTATCTACAGAATGTAATAAAGAATTAAGTGATATGAAGAACACTTCAATAAAAGTTCCTTTAGGCTGGATGAGTGATAAAAGTGCATTTTATAATATTGGTCCTAAGATAAGTGTTGAGATAGAGCCTATAGGAAATATAAGTACAAGTTATGAATCAAAATTTGAAAGTGCTGGAATTAATCAAACTAGGCATAAGATATACTTAAATGTCACAGCTAAAATTAGGCTTAGACTTCCACTAAGAAATCAGGACGCTGAAGTAAGCACACAAGTTCCAGTTTCAGACACAATCATAGTTGGAAAAATACCAAATACAACTCTAGGGTTTCCTACCAATGATCAGAGTAAGAGTGGAGACACAAATTAAAGATAGAAAAAAGGTTATAAGAATTCGCCTTATAACCTTTTTTCTTAAAATTAAATTAAATAATTTTATTTTTGAATTTTATTCCCAATTAAATACGTAAGGAACATTTCTATAATAATCACCGTAGTTTAATCCGTATCCAACTACAAATACATCTTCAATTTCAAAACAGCAATAATCAGGTTGTATATGTACTTTTCTACGAGAAGGTTTATCAAGAAGAACACAAGTCTTTACAGAAGCTGGGTTCAAATCTTTTATGTAATTATAAACGAAATCCATTGTAATTCCAGTATCAACTATATCATCAACTATAAGAACGTCCCATCCTTCAATATTATCAGAAACATCATTAACTACTTTAACAGATCCCGAAGATGTTTCACTATGTCCGTAGCTTGATGTAGTCATGAATCCTATTTTAGCATCTAAATCGATAGCTCTAGCTAAATCAGCAGCATAGATAAAACTTCCACGAAGTAAAGATAAAATGTAAAGTTTTTTACCTTTATAATCCTCAGCAATAGTTTTTCCTAATTCCTTTATTCTTGTATTAATTTGTTCTTCAGAAAAAAGAATGTTACGTTTCTTATCTTCCATGTTTAAAAAACTCCTTTTATATTTATTTTTCAATGCACACATTTGCTTAAAAATATACAGCTTATTATTAATATATAAGTTCTAAAATAACATAATTCAATATATTTAGTTCAGAATAACTGATAATTTAAATTTATTTTTGATGAATTAAACTTTTTAGAATACATAATATGAACCTAGATAAAATATTTACAGGTATTTATATTGTTGCACATTTTTCAAGTTATGTGATAATTTACTCTAAATTTATAAATTGTATATTGTCAATTGTAGATTATTAAAGTTATAATTAATGAATTAATAGTATAAAATTATATGAAAGTTGTCAAGATAGGGATATGAGGGAAAATAACAAGTTAAAGATGTGATGAAAAGTTCTTATATGCAGCGTAGCTGCTCTTTATAATGTGTATATTTTGAGTCAGGCAAGGAGGAAGGTTCATCTCATAGCAAGTATGAGGTGAATATAACGATGTAGTATGACGCGAAATAGATGAACCTACTGCGTCGTTATTTTTTTGAATATTCCTTGGCTAATGTGAGGTGTTTATTATGATATATGGAAATATTGAAGGAATTAGAAAATCGTTAATAGAGGATTTAGAGAGTATTTACTCTATAAAAAATCTAAAAGATGAAATATGTAATGAAGAAATTTTAAATATCATTTCTAGAATTTCTAGTTTTATTGAAAGAGAAATTAGTGTAGGTATAAATAGAAAAGGAAATGTTACATCTGTTGCAATTGGAGATTCTACATCTGTGGAGGTTCCAATAATCGACATTGAGGAAAAGAGATTATCAGGTATTAGAGTTATACATACTCATCCAAATGGTTATTGTAATCTTTCAGCTCTAGATTTAACAGCATTATTGAAATTAAAATTAGATGCAATTGTATCAGTAGCAATAGTAGATGGAAAGATAATAGATTTTTCTCTGGGAATGCTTAGTTTATATAATAATAAATTAGAAACAGAAGAAAAAAGTAATCTTTCGTTAAATGAGATTATGTCTATAAATATTTTAGATAAAATAAGATTTATAGAAAATTTAATTAAGATTAACGATGTTATAGAGGAAACAGAAGAAAAAGCAATATTAGTTGGTTCTGATACAAAGGAAAGTTTAGAGGAATTAGCAGAGCTAACAGAAGCTTGTGATATACCTGTTTTAAAGACTGTATTCCAAAGCAGAAGTAAAATTGATGCAGCATACTTTATTGGAAGAGGTAAAGTATTGGAAATAGCTTCTATGAGACAGGTAGAAAGAGCTAATGTAATAATATTCGATGATGAACTTTCAGGATCTCAAGTTAGAAATTTAGAAGCTGCATTAGGAGCTAAAGTAATAGATAGAACAACATTAATATTAGAAATATTTGCAACAAGGGCTAAAACTAAAGAAGCAAAAATTCAAGTAGAGCTAGCTCAGTTGAAATATAGATTAGGTAGATTACAAGGATTAGGAACTATATTATCTAGAACTGGTGGTGGTATAGGAACTAGAGGACCAGGAGAAAAGAAGCTTGAAACAGATAGAAGACATATAATGGAGACAATATATGATTTAAAAGATGAGCTTAAGAAAATCAAAAGAACTAGAGAAGTACAAAGAGAGAAGAGAAGAAAAGAAAATATTCCTAAAGTATCTTTAGTTGGATATACTAATGCAGGAAAATCAACTTTAAGAAATACACTTTGTGATTTAGCGGCTAAAAAGGAAAATAAGACAAAGGAAAAAGTATTTGAAGCAAATATGCTTTTTGCAACATTGGATACTACAACAAGAGCTATAACTCTAAATAGAAAAGGAGTAATAACTCTTACAGATACAGTTGGTTTTGTAAGAAAACTACCTCATGATTTAGTGGAAGCCTTTAAGTCAACTTTAGAAGAAGTGATATTTTCAGATCTTCTATGCCATGTAATAGATGTATCTTCAGATAGTGCAATAGATCAATATAATGCTGTAAATGAAGTTCTAGGTGAGCTTGGGGCTATAGATAAGGAAACAATATTGGTTTTAAATAAAATAGATAAAGCCACTGAAGAACAGAAAGCACGAATCAAAGAATTTGCAGTAGGAAATTTTGATATAATAGAAGTTTCAGCTAAAGAAAAAATAAACTTAGATCAATTACTAAGTTTAATTGAAGAAAAATTGCCATACAATTATAGAAAAGTAGAGTATTTAATACCTTATGAGAAAGGTGATATCCAATCTTTCTTACATAGAAATGCTAGAATACTTGAAGAAGAATATAAAGACAATGGAACATATATGGTAGCAGAAGTAGATGATGAAGTTTTTAATAAAACTCAGGAATATGCTAAGGTATAAGGTTAGCTGATTAAATATAATAATAAATATAGTCCTTCCGTAATATACTTAAAATAAGTATTGTTATAGGAGACTATATTTTATGGAAACAGGTGGACCATTAGATCAGAGAGATCCGAGAAGTGCAAGATCACTAAGAACGGCCCAAAGAGTATTGAATCAGGGAAGTACAGGTGCTAATGCGACTCAAGCTGATGGTAATGCAAATAATGAAAATGTATCGTCAGATTTAAATGATGAATTAAAAGATATGCAGAATCAAGTTTTAGAACAGTTATCAAACATGAGTGCAGCAATAGCTCAAATAAGTACAGCTCAAACTAATGTTGCCTCAATTAGAATTGAGCAGATAAGCTTAACTTATTTTACCAGAGAAGTGCGTCCTTTACTTGATGCATTATACTTTATTTCTATATCCTCTTTAAATATAGCAGGAGTTGCACAGGCAATACAAAATAATACTTTTGGTGAAAGAAAAGAACTGAGGGAATCATTGGAGCTTGTTTATGCAATGAATCATGAACTTAGTCATATATTAGAATCATTAAGCAGACGCATGAAGATTTACATACATCAGATAAAGAAAATGGATAAAGATTGTCCGCCATTTGTAAATAGAACAGAAGATTCTTAGATATTATATTTAAGAATCTTTTTTTGTTCAAATATATAGATTTTAAAAGTACTAGAAAGTAGTACCTTTAAATAAATATTTCTTTACGTTATAATGTTAATAAGTTTGATGTAAAGTGAAACTTGATTCGGGTGGGATTCAAGTTTTTATCTAAATCCTAATAATTGGATTTATGCCCTAAAAGGAACAATCTCCAGAAGCGTGCAGCCGTTATTTTCCAATTAAGTGAAGCAGAAGTGTTACGGGTGCTAGCTATCAGATAAATAAATTATATAATTTATTGGTAAAAGAAGGTGAAGTGAAGTGTCAAAATCCATATTGGAATATCAAAAATCCTCTGAAAAATTAATAAATGCATTGAAGACTAATAAAAAAGTGTTAGCTATATTTGCATTTGGAAGCATAATTAGCGGTGATCTTTGGGAGGAATCTGACATAGATTTATTTATTGTATATAAGGATATATTTGATAATGTTAGAGATATATATTCAGAAATACTGGGGGTACCGGTACATATAAAGGTCCTCAATAAGGAGAACTTTTTAGAACTATACGAAAGTAATGGAAATAAGGGAATTATAAGGAACTTACTAATATCTTCTAAAATAATATTTTCAAGAGATGATGAGATTGAGAGTATTTTTAATAAAGCTAAATATAGTTTAGATAAATATAGAGAGACTTGGAATTTGGTGTATTTAGGGAATGTTATAAAAGATATAAGAGTAACTAAAAAGTATTTGCAAAACAATAGTGTTTTTACATCTTATGAAGTCTTAATCAGAGTTTTAGATAGTTTTGCTAAGTTATATTTAAATTTAAATGGATACACTGTAAGTAAGGATGCGGTAAAAATGGCTATAAATTTAAATAACAGATTTAATGTTATAGTTGATAATTTATTTAATGATAAATGCACAAAGGAAAATATACAAAATGCTGTAGATTACATTGAGAATTTTTTAGATGAAAATATAAATGAAGCAACTAAGTCCTTATTAGATTATTTATATGAAAAAAATACATTTTTAAGTTCCTTTGAAATAAAAAATAGTGATGAGTTCAAAGAATTCAATATAAAAATAGAAGATATACTAAAGGAATTATATAAGAGAAAATTAATAATGAAAGATACTAAAAACTTGGATTTGCCTTCCAGTGAAAAATTAGTCAGAGAGAATGTGTATTCATATAAGAGTTATGAGGCACAATCAAAAAAATAGCAAGTTCATCTGCCAGCCTATTTTCCATCATTGGAAGCTCGACTCGCATGCACTCACTGAGTACTCACAGAGTAAGCGACCATCATCAAATCACAGATTTGGATGTCTGCTTAACTGATTCATACCAAATCATAGATTTGGGTTCTCTGCTCATCAGCAAAATGTCATAATAGGCCCGCTATGATGGCATTTTACTTCCTTGTCTTATGGAAAATATTCATGGTAGTTTTGGACTTGCTATTTGTTTTCGTGTGCCTAGTAGTCTTAACATCAATTAAAGGAGAGTTTTATGGATATTTATAAAGATTTTACGTTTAAAGATGATGATATCCCTAAGTATATTCAAGTAGCTAATTATATAAAGAGTTTAATTGATAAAAGAAAGATAAAAGAAGGAGACAAACTTCTAACTATAAGAGAATTATCAAAAAAATTAGGTGTAAATAATGTTACTATAGTTAGTGCATACAATAAACTTAAATCAGAAGGTTATGCCTATCAAAAGGTAGGAAGTGGCAGTTATGCAAAAAGAAAAGAAGTCGCCTCAAATTTTAGAAAAGAATATTCAAATACTCTAAAAAAGATATCCGTGGGAGATTTGACTAATGTAATAGATTTTACAGGTGAAACTACAGGAGAGGTACTATTCCCTATTGATGACTTAAAAGAAATTATAAATGAAGTTTTAGAAAGAGATGGAGCAAATGCATTACTTTCAGATAATAGAAATGGATATACTGATCTTATTTATACTATAAATAAAGTGTTTTGGAATAATAAATTAAACAATGAAGACATAATAATTATATCAGGTGCTCAACAAGGAATTGATATCGCATCTAAAGGAATATTAAATATAAATGATAATATAATAGTTGAAAAGCCAACATATGTAGGAGCATTATCAGTATTTAAATGGAGAAAAGTTAATTTGTTTGAAGTGCCAATTGATGAAGATGGGATAAACTTAAATAAATTTGAGAAGATATTACAGAAAAATGAGATAAAGTGTTTTTATACAATGAGTTATTTTCAAAATCCAACTGGAGTAAGTTACAGCATAGAAAAGAAGAAGAGAATTTTAGATCTTGCAGAAATTTATGATTTTTACATAATCGAAGATGATTATTTATCGGAACTTATATATGAAAATTCATTGGAATATGTGCCATTTAAATGGCTTGATAAAAACGATAGGGTAATTTATATAAAAAGTTTTTCGAAAATATTTCTTCCGGGAATAAGACTAGGATACTTAGTTGCACCAGAAGTATTCAGTGAAACTCTTCAAAATTCAAAGCACAATACAGATATAACTACTTCTAGTTTGATGCAGAGGGCTTTAGAATTATATATTTCGAGTAATAAGTGGAAAAAGAATATTAAAAATCTAAATGATGAATATATAAAAAGGTATACACATTTAAAAACAATTCTAGATAGTGAATTTAAAGATATGTTGACCTACAAAGATCCAAAAGGCGGATTGAATTTTTATATAACTTTAAAAGATGAGTTTAAGATTAATACTAAAGAACTTTTTATAAAACTAAAAAAAAGAAACGTATATATTACTCCAGGAGCTATGTTCTTTACATCGCAAAATGATGGACAAGATTCTTTTAGGATAGCTTTTTATCAAACCGATAAAGAAAAGATTGAGAAAGGTATGAAAATACTTAAGGAAGAATTACTTTTAGTCAAAGAACATAGAGGTGAGAAGTTAAATTAATTAGTGAGAGATTTTTTTCCTAATCATTTTATCTGATCTCTAGCCGCTGTAACACTCCCATCTTCTATTAAAGTGGGAGATAACAGTGGTACGACCTTAGAGTTCAACTAACCTTAAGTGGGAGATTTACCATCAAGGGGCACCTAGAAAACTCCCTCTGAAGCTAAGTTTCACTTTATGCTAATATTCTTAAGAATGTTAGAATATATATTCTGTGCAATATATATTCTTCAGAATATGCAGTAAAAATGCAGCATAGGAAAGTATTATAATATTTTAAATATTCAAGTATATATAAAAGTGTTTTAAATTAGTATTCGCGCTATATATGCTGATTTGAAATTGAAAAGGAGCTAGATTGATATGTCGTACATTACGGTAAAAGACTTTGGTGAAGATAGATTTGAAGAAAAAAAGTCGGAGTTTATTGGCTATGCAAAAAGGGTAGAAAATGAAGAAGAAGCTAAAGCTTTTATAAATGAGATAAAGAATATGCACAAACAGGCAAGACATAATTGCTCAGCGTATATAATCGGCAGAGACATGAATATTCAAAGGTACTCAGATGATGGAGAACCACAGGGGACAGCAGGAATACCAATTCTTGAAGTAATGAAAAAAAGTAGAGTAACAGATTGTGCAGTGGTTGTTACAAGATATTTTGGCGGAATACTTTTGGGGGCAGGTGGTTTAACTAGAGCTTATACAAAAGGTGCCAGTATCGCAATAAAATCAGCTGGAGTCGTAGAAAAGGTTGAAGGTTTGAAATTAAGTTTTGAAATGGAATATGATCTGTTTGGAAAAGTTCAATATACATGCGGTCAAAATTCTTGGCATATAGAAGATACTGAATACAGCGATAAAGTAGTTGTTAATATATTAGCAGAAAAGTTAATGGCTGAAGATATAGAAAATGAGATCGTAGAAGTTACTAATGGAAAAGTAATAGTTAGAAAAAGTGAAGAGGCTATATATTTTAAAGAAGGAAATAGATTATACTTGAAAATATAATTAGCATGCATTTTAATTCTAATAAGCTAGATGCTCAGCTATGGCAAAAATCTAAAAACTTAGTTGTAATATAATACTATACTTTGATAAAGTTTATAAAGAATTATTGGTAATAAGATAATTGTGAACTTATGTAAAATGTGGTATAATAGCTGTTGGATTTTGTATTTAAAAGAAAAAATCATTAGTTAAAAGAATAAATTGTAATAAGAATCGTTACAAACATATATTATATATTGCAAGTAATAAAACTATATTTAGAATTGTAGTAAGTTAAGTGTTAAAATAAGGTCAAAATTCATTTACTTAGTTGCGATATATATTTATAACAATATAGATAATTATTACGAATAAAGTAAGGAGGAAAACATATGTCAGGACACTCAAAGTGGCATAACATTCAAGCAAAAAAGGGCAAGACAGATGCAAAAAGAGGTAAGATTTTTACTAAGATAGGTAAAGAAATTGTAATGGCTGTTAAAAATGGCGGAGCTAACCAGGATATAAATGCAAAATTAAGAGATGTAGTTGCAAAAGCCAAGGCAGCAAACATGCCTAATGATACTATTTCAAAAGCAATTAAAAAGGCATCTGGAGAATTATCATCAGTTAATTATGAAAATATAGTTTATGAAGGTTATGGACCTAGTGGAGTAGCTGTAATAGTTGAAACTCTTACTGATAATAAAAATAGATCTGCTGGAAATGTAAGAAGTGCATTTACAAAAGGCGGCGGAAACATGGGTACATCAGGTTGTGTATCATTTATGTTCCAAGAAAAAGGTGAAATTGTCATTGAAAAGGAAGATAAAGATGAAGATGAATTAATGATGATTGCTTTAGATGCTGGTGCTGAAGATTTCGCATCAGAAGATGAAGTATTTGTAGTAACAACTGCACCTGAAGAGTTCGGAACAGTTAGAGAAGCATTAGAAGCACAAGGCATTGAATTCTTAGAAGCTTCAGTTAAGATGATTCCAGATACATACACAGCAATAGATGAAGCAGATGCTAAGAAGTTCCAAAAGATGTTAGACTTACTTGATGATGACGATGACGTTCAAGAGGTTTACCACAACGCTGAATTCCCTGAAGGATGGGATGAATAAATCATTTTAAGTTACTATAAAAGTTCAAAAATCGTTTGATAATAATATATTTATTAAAATAATAACACTTCCAATATCGATATACATAGTTGTTGATATTGGAGGTGTTTTTTGTTACTTGTAGATTTATTAATTGTAAAAGAAAAGGATAACTTGGCTGGTACAACAAGCTATTCTTAAACGGTTATTATATTTATTAATAGAAGGATAAATAATTTAGTAAGAAATTATCTTACAATGTTATTATAGTAAACAAGTATTACGAAATTATGTGATATATGTAAATTAAATATAAATGAGTTCTTAAATAAAATTAAGGTTTGGGCTAAAGTTTGGTGATTAGTTTGGGGAAATAAAAACAACAGTAGGTTGAACTTAATAAAGATAAAATACAGTTATCTTTGTGGTAAAAAGCACTAATACTTAAGCTATTTCACAAATAACCTATTTTCTTGTAAATTCAATTGTCCAATTCTTTTTAGACTCAAAACCAACATTTTCTGGTGTAGATATGTAAAATGTGATTAACAATATCATCTAATAGTTGTAAGTTTTTTGTAAACATGGTATTATGAAATGGAAATAAAGAGGGTAATTATTCTAAATGTTTACATGCAAAGTGATAAAAAATGTAGGACTGTTCAGTAAATAATTACTAATAATAATTAAAAGAAAAAAGTTTCAAACAAGATAGACCAATTAATGAGCATTATGGTATAATTACTACTGCATATATTGGCTGTGTTTAATATGTTATGTAAGAAATAAAAGAAAAAACAAGTATATTTTGTTATAAGGAAACTTTGATCCATATATTTTAATTGGGCACTTTATATATGGTGAGTTAGTAGTGCAACCGACCTTTATATTTTATAAAGGCCGGTTTTTATATTTTTTAAAAGAAATTGTAATATGATTACAAATGTGGCAAGGATATATTGAAGATGTACTTTAGTTAATTATGATTAAAATAAAGAAATTTTTATCATCTTGATATAATTTCTATTAAATATTCTTGGAAAAATGAGATCTAAATACAAATTTACACATAAGAACGTTTACAAAAAAGTTGAATAATATTAAAATATACAGTGAGAGGTGATTTTTTGGATTATATATTTATATGTACTTTAGGACTAGTTATAGGTAGCTTTTTAAATGTTTGTATTTATAGAATTCCTATGGAAAAGTCAATTGCTTTTCCGCCATCTCATTGTACAACCTGTAAACATGACCTAAATCCGCTAGATTTGGTACCTGTATTTAGTTATATTTTTCTTAGAGGAAAATGTAAATATTGTGGTGAAAATATTTCTATAAGGTATCCGCTTATAGAAATATTAAATGGATTGATGTATTTAATTGTATATGTAAAGTTTGGATTAGATCTGATTACCATAAAATATTGTATTTTGGTATCTCTTTTAATCGTAATTAGTGCTATAGATTTTGACACCCAGTTTGTATTTACAAGTACTACGATTTTTGGAGGAATAGTCGGCGTTTTATTTATATTATTACAATATGTTTTATATAAGAATAATGTTCTAGATTTAATTCTAGGAGGAATACTCGGAGCAATAATTATAGGATTAATAGTGTTTTTAACAAGGGGAATGGGTGAAGGTGATATTGAAATTGCCGCTGTGTGTGGAGTGTTCTTGGGAGTTAAAGGAATTTTATTAGGCTTATTTCTAGCAATTGTGCTGGGTGGAATAATAGGAATAATTGTTTTGGCACTAAAATTAAAGAAGGCAAAAGAAAAGATAGCATTTGGCCCTTTTATAGCAATAGGAAGTTTGATTTCAATGCTCTATGGAGCAGAAATATTAAAAATCTATTGGAATGTGTTAATGTGAAGATACACTTTTTTAAAATAACTTTACTTGTGTAAATTGAATAGCAAACTTATACTGATTATAAGGTGTTATACCGCATTTTATTTATAAATCATAGGAAAGGTGAGACACAGAATGGCAACTGAGAAAAGAAGACTAGGTAACATTCTTGTAAATGCGGGGAAAATTACAGGATATCAATTGCAAGAAGCATTAAAGTCTCAAAGGACACTAGGGAAGAAGCTAGGAGAAATACTACTCGATAGTAAAATTATAACTGAAGAAGATATAATAGAAGCAATAGAACAACAGACGGGAATTAAAAAAGTAGATTTAAACACAATAAATTTTGATAGAAAAGCAATTACATTAATTCCTCAAAATTTGTGTGATAAATACTTATTGATCCCATTTGGATTTGATAACAATAAGATTAAAGTGGCCCTCGCAGACCCACTTAATATCTTTGCTATTGATGATGTTGCAATATCAACAGGATTTGAGATAGAGTCGTTTATATCTAGAAAAGCGGATATAAAGAAATTTATAGGAATATATTATAGTAGTCAGCAGGTTAACAATGCTGCTATTCAACTGGCAAAAGAAAGTACTAAAGCAGTCAAAAATAGTAAACAAGCCATAGATGAAATGAGCGAAGTTAATAGTGCACCAGTAGTTAAAATGGTGGATTACCTGTTTAAAAATTCAGTAGAAATGAAAACTTCTGATATTCATATAGAACCATTTGAAAATGAAATAAGAATAAGGTATAGAATAGATGGAAAGCTTCAGACTGTCAACACGCTTGGGATAGAAAGTTTGGGCCCTTTAGTTACAAGAATAAAGATACTTGCGGGATTAAATATAGCAGAAAAAAGAATACCTCAAGATGGAAGGATAATGTTCGAAGTTGACGGAGCCCAAGTGGATCTTAGAGTATCGGTACTTCCAGTGGTTAATGGTGAAAAGATTGTAATAAGAATTTTAAATACAAATGGATCTATATTAAATAAAAAGCAGCTTGGAATGAGTGAAGAAAATATTCATAGACTAAATAGAATAATAGGAAATCCTCACGGAATTATATTAGTTACAGGACCTACAGGAAGTGGTAAATCTACAACTTTGTACTCAATATTAAATGAATTGAATTCTAATAGTGTAAACATAATTACAGTAGAAGATCCAGTAGAATATACAATGAATGGAATCAATCAAGTAAGCGTAAATGAAAAGGCAGGGTTAACTTTCGCAAGTGGACTAAGAAGTATATTAAGACAAGATCCAGATATTATTATGATTGGAGAAATTAGAGATGAGGAAACAGCTGAAATAGCTACTAGAGCAGCTATAACAGGGCATTTGGTTTTAAGTACTCTTCATACAAATGATGCACCATCATCAATAATAAGACTTGTAGACATGGGAATTAAACCATATTTGGTTTCAACATCTGTTGTGGGAGTTATTGCGCAAAGATTAGTAAGAAAAATATGCAACAATTGTAAGGAAGGTTATGAAGCTAGTGAATATGAGAAGGAACTCTTAGAAAAGAATATAAATGAAACATTAACCATATATAGGGGTGCAGGTTGTGGATATTGTAATAATACTGGATATTCGGGAAGAGTTGGAATTTACGAAATTATGGAAGTAACAAGAGATCATAGGGAAGCTATTAGCTCAGGTGCTAATACAGATGATTTAAGAGATATTTCAGTAAGAAAAGGAATGAAAACTCTAGAAAGTGAATGCAAAGATTTGGTTATAGGAGGAAGAACGACCATAGAAGAACTATCAACAATAGTTAGTTTAGGAAGAGATAATTAATAGGTTGGAAATAAGTAATTTTGAAATTTAAAAGTATATCAAAAAAATTAAAGAGTAATTATATATAATTATGAAATGTGTGAACTGAAAGAAGGTGATTAGATGGCAAAATTTAAATACAGAGCTATGAACCCAGATGGAGAGAAAATAGAAGGAACTCATGAAGCAGATTCTAGGGATGATGTTATAGACTTTATTTCAGGTAATGGATATTATCCATTAAAAGTAGAAGAGGTAATAGAAAGTACGAATATTACTCTGAATTTTAATAAGAAAGTAAAGCTCAAAGATTTATCAGTATTTTGTAGGCAGTTTTATACAATGTTGAATGCTGGAGTGCCAATTTTAACTTGTTTAGAAATTTTAAGTTCTCAAATTGAGAATCAAAAGTTAAGACAAGCTACTAAAGATATAAATGATGATGTTGCAAAAGGTGAAGTTTTATCTGATTCTATGGCAAAGCATAAAGATATATTTCCAGAACTTTTAGTATCATTAGTAGCATCAGGTGAAGCTAGCGGTAATTTAGAAGATATAATGCTTAGAATGGCAACTCATTATGAAAAAGAAAATAAAATCACAAATAAAGTGAAAAGCGCTTTAATATATCCAACTGTACTTGGGATAGTTTCAATTCTTGCGGTGGTATTTATATTAACTTATGTAATGCCTACTTTTACAGAAATATTTGAACAAAGTGGAACAGTTTTACCATGGTCAACTAAGTTTTTGCTTAGCCTTAGCAGTGGGATCAAAAATTATTGGTACATTATAATAATAGTTATAGGTTTAGCAGCCTTTTTGATCAATATATTTTTAAAAAGCGATGAAGGCATATATTTTTCAAGTAACTTAAAATTGAAGATTCCAGTACTGAAGAAACTTAATCAAATGATTATAGTATCAAGATTTACAAGAACATTATCTACATTAATAGCAAGTGGATTGCCACTTGTGGAAGCTTTAAAAATAGTAGCAGAAGTTACAGGAAATAAAATTGCTGAAATTGAGTTACTAAAAATAAGAGATAAGGTAGTAAGAGGAGAAAGTTTATATATATCCATGAGGGAAAGTGGGATTTTCCCGGAAATGTTATATTCAATGGTAAAAATAGGTGAAGAAACTGGATCATTAGATGATATATTAAATAAAACAGCAGACTTTTATGATGAAGAGTTAGATTCAATTATCCAAACTTCTGTTGCTCTTATGGAACCGATATTAATAGTAGTCATGGGGCTTATAATTGGATTTATGGTATCATCAATAATGATACCAATGTTTGATAGTTATAATCAGATTTAGAAATAGAAATTAATGTACAATATAAAAGTCAGAGTGCATTAAAATAAATAGCATAAAAAAATTAGGAGGGGTTTAAATGAACCAATTATTAAAAAGAAAAAATAGTGAATTATTACTTAAGAAAAAGAAAGGATTTACATTAATTGAATTAATTATTGTTATAGCAATTATAGCAATTATTGCGGCTATAGCAATTCCTAAATTTGGTCAAGTAAAAGAAAATTCGAATTTAGCATCGGATCAAGCTAATGCTAAAATAATAGCAACAGCAATAGCACAAGCAGTATCAGATGGAGTTGTGCCAGATCAAGGCGACGTGACTAATGATGCGAATTTTGTAAAGTATATTGATGGTGGGAAATTACCTAAAGCTAAGAGCACCGGTGCAACAGGCTTCCATGTTTCTTATACTGAAGATACTATTACTAAAGATAAGGATGGTAAGAATGTAACTACATTAGGGAAGGGTACTGTGATAACATTATCAGGAATTGATAAACAAGTATATCCAGTTGACTAATTTTTAACTTTAAAAGTAAAGTGATAACTAAAATTACGTGTAAAGATAAGTTGACTTTACACGTAATCAGTATGGAAGTGTTAATGATTGGTATATAAAAAAATTGTTGTATAGTGGAGGATGTATGAGCATTGAAATAAGAAGAGAAAATAAAATAAAAATTAATATTAAACAACTAACAAATATAGATTTAGGTGACATAAAAAATAGACTTTCAAGAAATTTAAATGGAATAAAAAAAATTAGAACCCCAGAAAAAAAGAAGAAAGTGGTAGCTTTTGATATAGGAAGTTCTATGATAAAGATAGTTGAAGGAATGTATTATAAAGAGGAATTAACTATAGATAAATATATTACCATGAAAACACCTAAAGGTGCTGTTGTAGATGGAGAAATAAAAAGATCAGAAGAATTATTTAATAAATTAGGACAAGTGTTAAAGGAAAATGGAATTAAAGCCAAATATGGCATTTGTACTACTAATTCAACTTTAATTATAAATAGAGAAATTTTAATTCCGAGAGTAGAAGACGAAGAAATGGATACCGTAGTAAGATATGAAATTCAGCAATATCTTCCTATAAATTTAGAAGATTATATATTACAAGTACAAGTTTTAAGTGAAGAAGAAATAAATGAATTAAAAAAACTAAATGTAAGAGTTATAGCATATCCAGATAAAATAGCCAGAGGATATTATGATCTTTTAATAAAATTAGATTTAAAGCCTTATGCTTTAGATGTGAATTATAATGCAATAAATAAATTTATTAATTGTGTAGATAAAAATAATGAATACGAATATAATCCAGAAGATTCAGTTGCTTTCATTGACATGGGAGCAAGCTTTATCGATGTTAATATATATAAAAATGGAAATTTAGATTTCACCAGAATGATAAAAGCTGGTGGAAATGATATTGATGAATTATTAATAGAACAAAATTTAATTAAGCCTGAAGAAGTAGAAGGTTTTAAGATTAGAAATATAGATTTAGAAGAATCTTTCGAGCCAATCAATATTCATGTGAGAGAAATTATTGATGATTGGATAGAAAAAATAGAAAAAATAATTCAATTCTATAAAAATAAGAATATGGGAGGGGAAGTAAGTAGCATAGTAATTTTTGGAGGAAGTTCTAAACTAAAAGGAATGGATAACTATATGACTGAAAAACTTGGAATAAAAACAATTAGAAGAAAAGGCCTTTCTAAAATAGCCTTCAAGTCTAGTGATGATGGTAAGCGAATAGATGACTTCATCAACGTAATCGGCTCAGTCATAAGACTTTAGTTAGGAGGCTGTATTAATGAAAGATTTAAACTTTTTTAAACCTTACCAAGGAAAAAATAAGGAAAAAATAAATTCTAGAATATATATATATGGAGCAATGTTTATAGTAGCTCTTTTAATAGTAGGAACTTTTGGAGTTAATACTGTTAGAATAATCCTTTTGAATAGAAGTATAGATGAGTATAATAAGAAATTATCTGATCCAGAAATACAAGAGCAGTTAAGAGAAGCAGAAGATATAAACAAACAGATTACTACATTAAAGAAATATGATAGTTCACTTACTGATGTAGCAGTTTCCGTCAAGAATAGGGATAATGTATCAGATGTATTGCTAATGGATATAAGTTCAACTGTACCAAGTGAAGTTTCTTTTAAGAATTTAGATATATCAGATAACACTATTACTATAAAAGGTGTATCAACAAGCAGAAGCGCAGTTGCAGAGCTAAAACATAATTTAAGTTCGTTGCCTAAAATGCAAGATGTTTATGTAAATTCTATAGATAATTCAGGTGCGGTAGAAGGAGAATACTCTTTTGATATAAAATGCATGTTAAAGGATGTTGAATAATATGAAAATAAGTAATAGAGAAAAAGTAATGTTATATATCTTGGGTATTATAGTATTAGGTTTAGCGTACTTTCAATTCGTTTATTCTTATGAAATTAATATTATACAGCAAAAAGTAAAGCAACAAAATGAAATTCAGCAGAAGTATACCACAGCGATAAATACGATAAATTCAATTGAATCTAAAAAGAGCGATGTGAAGATATTGAAAGCTAAAATAAGTGATGAATCACTACCGTTTTATCCAACTATAAGCGAGGAACATATAATATTAGAGTTAGATAATTTATTGAAAAGCAGTGGATTGGACGGAGGCATTAAATTTAATCCTATAATTTCTGATAGTGTGGAAACAGAAGATAAAAAGAGTAGTACTTTAGCAGAAAGTTCATTACAAGGAATTGTAGATGAATATAATAATGAAGTTAATGACAAACAAAAAAGTAGCACTGAAAACAAAGGAGAGTCTGAGAAAAGCAATGGGAATACAAGTAGGGTTGACGGCAAGAATTCTAGTAATAGTGATAAGATAAAGAGTTCAGGTAATACTAATAATTCAAATAGTGGAAATAATTCAAGCTCAAGTAAGCCCAAAGATCAGAAAAAAAATACAGTTCAATATCTTAAGGCAGAAGTTAATTTTAATGGAAGTTATGATAGCCTAAATACGTTATTAAAGACAATTGGAAGTAATGAAAAAAAGATAGTAGTAAATTCAATAAAAATAGATCAAGATACATTAGGTTCGGTAAAGGGGACAATGAATCTTGAGATTTATGCAGTTCCAAAGATTGATGATGAGCTAGAGGGATATTTAAAATGGGATTTAAATAATACTTACGGGAAAAGTGTACCATTTAGTACAGGAGCTGCTAGTGGTAACATAGAAGCTAATAAAGATACTAGTGATTTTGTAGCAACAGTAAAGTCATCAACCTCTGATTTACCAACGATAATGTTAGGAAAGGTAAATGATGATTTAAAAACAACTTATGTTTACGCAGATAGTAATTCTATGGAAAATGTAGAGATTATACTAACTCAAGATGGCGATAAATATTATTACAAATATAAAACATCTAAAGGAACGTTCCCGATAAATTATGATGGGATTGGAGCAGAATTTGTGCCAACATCACAAAATATAATTTTGGATGTTAAAAGTGAAAATAGAATTACTTCAAATGATAAATCCGAAATTAAGTTAAAGATAATAAATAAAACTGACAAGCTAGTCAATGTTAATGTAACAGGAGATGATACTGCAGATCCACGGGTAAAAGTTGAAGGGGATGGAAGTAGTATAAGCGTTAATCAAAAGTAGGTGAGGACTTATAAAAAGGAATTTCCAAAAGTATGAGGGGTTTACGTTGCTAGAAGTAATAATAAGTATGGCCTTGATTGCAATAATTTCGGTTGGTGTATATAATGCTTATTTATTACTTATTAAACAAACTAAAGATGCGCAAGTGAAACAAACTGCAGCATTAAAAGGAAAGAATGTAATTGAAGAGATAAAAGTTGCAACAAAAAATGGAGAATTTCATATTTCAGAAGGCGCATTAAATGTAGGTAGTATAAACTTTGAACAATCTGCAGGAGGTAGTGTAGCTGTTTACAAACGGTACTTAGATGAGAATTATAATGAGTGCAGTGAGAGTTTAAGTAAATATGTTGAAACAATTACTTTAAATAAAACTCAGGCTTCAATTGACGGTAAAAGCATAGAAGTTAATTCAGCAGGGGGAATAGGGAATGCAGGGTCGTCAGGTGGTAATGTAGAAACATTTGATTATAGTGTTTTTGTGAAGACTAATAATGGAAGTATAGAGATAGGCAGAATGGATGATGAAAGTGGAGATCTAGGCACAAGTCCAGTGGAAATTAAATCTGATAAAGATATAAAACTTTTTGCCTATACAAGCTGGGATAGTAGTAAAAAACAGAAAAAAATAATTATTAAAGATGAAGATGGGAATCAACTTATAGGAAGAGTTTTCTCTAATATAGATGGCATTGAAGGAGAGAAAAAGCAAATAAAATTTACTGTGAATTTTAAAGCTTATGTATTAGATAAATCAAAGAACATACAGATAAATTTATATAATAAAGATGATGAACCTATAAATATATGCTTAGAAAAATCAAGTGATTTGAATGTAGATATTGAGACTCGTCAGGGAAAAGTGAATGTTTACAATAATAGATCAGAAGAGGGAACTCAAATTGGAGATTTACATGATATTAAAGTTCAAGTAGCGTATACAAATGGTGGGGATTTATTTACTGGATATTTTAACGAGAATGTAGATGTGGAAAATCCGTGAAAATAATTTACTACTAATATATTTAAAAAGGAATTGGGGGTGAAGAGGTGAAAAGGAAAAAATATGGTTCAAGTTATATAGTAGTTATAATTATATTTATGTTTGTATCCACAGTATCGATGGCTATGTTATCAATGATATCAGCAAATTATAAAGCTAGAGTTGTAGAAAGTAAGAGAGTTGAAAATTTATATAGTTCGGAATCAGGATTAGATGTTGCATATAATCTAATCGGAAAAACCTTTGATGCAGCTGCTCAGTATGGAAATTTAAGAGTTAAAAGATTACAAAGCTTAACTAAAGATAGTAATGATGATGAAACAAGTCCGTATAATCAAGATTTCATTGATTTGAAGAGTGATATAGACTATTGGAAGGAATATAACAGTAATCATGATAAAGATGAAGATAAAAAGAGCCAGCAATTTATTGATAAAAAAATAGAGGAAGATAATGAAATGCTTGATGCTATTATAAATCAAGAATTTAAAAGAGCGTTTAATAATTTCATATTGAAGTATGGTGGAAAAGATTATGCTGATAAGGAAATTGTACCTAATAAGTTAAGGGAATCAATAATTAATAAGTCATATGTAAATGGCGTTAGAGACTTGAATGATAATGAATCAAGTTATGATATAGCACAAATTCAATTCCCAGATAACAATAACCCACCGAATCTTTCTATAAATGATTCGGGTGGAATTAGATATGATACAGGCAATGATTTAGATGTAAAGAGCATAAGTTTACAATCTAGTGGCAAACAATTAAGTCTAGATGTATATAATAAAGAAAAATATACAATAACGGTACAATCAGAATTTGAAAGTAAAGGGCAAAATACGAATGTTATTGGCAAGAATATGAGAACCGTTCAGGCTACATATACAATGTTTGTTCCTAATTATAATGATGTATACTTTACGAAAAGTACAGGAAACTTACAGAAGTATCCTGCCCTCGAAAATAGAGGAATTACGGTTGGGGGGAATATGGATATAGATAATTTGAGCAATCTTCAGGTTACAGGAGATGTATTTGTTAAGGGAGATAGAACAAAAATTTCTGGTGATTATGGGATAGTTTATAATAAATATAAAGGTGGAATAACATTAGAAAATGTTAAGAATTTTACTTTTGATAATGTTATGACTAATGAAACCTTTAATATTGGAAATAATGTTGGACAAGATAATGATAAACCAGCACAAATTACTAGTAACTTATATGCGAGAAATCTATATGCAGGAAATATAAATGGGAATCAATCAAGTTATTCTAATTTAAGTATCGGGAACTTAGTAGTGGACAATGATATAACATTGAAAGCAAATTCTACAAACATAAAAATTAATAATTTTTATGGAATTAATGAGAGAACTGTTAATGATGAGGAAAGTGAAGAAAAGGATAAGAATTCTAGTTGTATAATAGTTAACGGGAATAGTAATTCTAAAGTTGATATTAAAAATAGTGCTTATATTATGGGTGTGGCATATATAGATACAAAAGATCAACCATACAAAACTGGTGAATCTCTTGCTTTTAAAGGAAATTATTCAGCTTATTCAGTTCCAAACACGCCTAATGAAATATTTAGTTATCATAATCCACTTTATTTATTTGATGGAACAAATAGTAGCGATAGTAATTCAGGAAATGAGGTTGCTCAGAAAAGAGTGCATTTTGAAGATTATTGGGATGGAAAGTTAAAGGAAGAGAATACAGGTGGAATTTCATTACCAAGTAATACCAAAGCTGTAGGGGCTATAATATATAAAGATTTATCAGGAAAATTTCAAGTCAAGAACGATGCTACAAATCTTATTAACGATAACGATATAGAGGATATTATAGACCCTAAAAGAGAGGAATATGCACAGAAAGTTTATAATATGGGATATCCTCAAAAGGATTACGATAAGTTAACAGAAAGTGAAAAAGCATATTTGAAAAATCTGTATGATTTAAAGAGTACTTCTAATCCACAGTATACCATGGAAAACATAATGAAATTGCCAGATGATATTGACGAAAGTAATAGTTATAAGTATAGTGCAGAGAATGAAGCAAAGGAAATTAATGATAATGATGCAGAAAAAGCTATATTGACTAAAAAGAATATAGTTATTAGCGGAGATAATGCTTCTGAGAATTACGATGATACAGGTGATTATATATTTCTTAATGCATCTAATAATAAAGAAATAGATGCATTAATAGGGACAGATGGAAATGTGACTATTGATGGAAATGTTAATTTTAGAGGATCTATCATAGCAAAAGAAAATTTGATAATCAAAGGAAAAAATAATGGGAATAGTACAAGTTTAATAACTTATGATCCAGAAATCATTGAAAGGATTCAATCACAGAATATTGAATTGTTTAATGATATATTTGGTGGAACGATTTACACCGGTGGAGGAGAAGAGTCTGATAGCGGTAATGAAATATTAAATCCTAATTATGATATTAATAAGTTCTTGAATACTAAGCTTTGGAAGCTTGTTAAGTAGAAAGGCGGATTTAGCATGAAGAAGAGAAGACGGGGATTTACTCTTATAGAAATGATAATTGTATTGGCGTTGACTGTAATTATATTAGGAATTATGGGTTCTATATTTACTACAGGCAATAAGATCTTTTCTGATTCAGATGTTAAGTCTACCTTGCAAATAGGAGCTCAAACGGTTCAGGAGAAAATAAGTAATATTGCTATGCAGGCCAATGAGGTAGAATCTGCTGATATTGTCAATGGGGAAGTCAAAAATTTAATGATTAAATCGTATGTCGAAGAAGATGATGGATCTGTTGGAGAAAGATACTGGACAATAACTATAAGGAATTCTTCTAATTATAAAAAGGATGGGAAGACTTTATCTATAATTGAATCTAAAGATAGCGATGGTTCGAATATTGAAAATGATCAGGAAGAAATAGTGAAAAATATTAAGAGTTTTACTATCAATTATGGTGGAGATATTAGTAAAGCTAATTCAATTGAATTTAATATAGTGCTCAGCAAGAATCAAGGTACCAGTACTGTAGATTATCCAATTAATTTTGTGACTGAATTTAGAAATAGAGGATTAGAAAGCTAATAAATAATCGTAAGATTGTTGACTTTTAAAAAAATCATACTGCCAGAGGGGAGGAAGAAGTTTGAAGTTGAAAGGTAATAAGAGAAAATTTTTTAAAAAAGTAAGTTTGATTATCAGTTTAATGTTAATATTGGTATCTATAAATAGCTCAGAATTTAGGGTAAAGGCAGATATTGCCTCTAAGCCTCAATTTACAGTAACAATAGATTCATATACACCTAAAAATCCAAAGTTAGGTGAGGAAATAACTATAAATGGTACAATACATCCACAACCTTTTAAAATATCAATACCGCCAAAAGAAATTGTTTTGGTACTAGATTCTTCCGGTAGTATGGCTGATAATTATAAGCTTACTAATCTAAAAAAAGCTGCAACTGATTTCATTACAAAAATGTCAACTGTAAAAAATTTAAAAATTGCAATAGTGGACTTTGATACTCAGGCGACAATTATAAATAAATTAACTGATGTTTCTAGTTCTACAAACGTTACTGCATTAAAAAGATCTATTAATAATTTAACCGCAGGAGGAGGGACTAATACTGGGGAAGGGTTAAGGCAGGCAGCCTATTTATTATCTAATAGTTCAGAGCAAAACCCTTTGGCAAGTAAAAATATAATATTTATGTCAGATGGAGAACCAACCTATTATAATTGGCAAACATCTAATAGTGGCTGGATATGGGGAAATTATAATGGTACATACTATACGTATTACGATTGGTCTTTGAATCGTGTAAACTATGGTTTTGATAGTAACCATATGCCATATGGTTATAGCACAGGCCCATATACAGGAAATTATACTGGTTACAAATATCAAGGGAGTTCGTATAGTAACTATTATACAGATATTACGCAATCGAATGTTGCTAGCAATGTAAGTCAAAGTGGAACTGGATATTCGGATACTGATGGTAAGTCATTAAATTATGCTAAAACAATAGGAGAAATAATTAAAGGCAAGGGATATAATGTATTCTCGATCGGCTATGGTTTGGATAGTGATGGAAATACTAAAATGCAACAAATTCATAGTTCGATGAGCACAAGTAATTCAAAATTTTATGAAACTGATAGTGGCGCTATAGACGCTGTGTTTAGTAATATAGGGGATAATATAGCAGATAGTTATCCTATAACAAATGTAAATTTCAATTATGATCCTAACGCAAATACTTCTATAGAGTCAATCAATGGGAATACTATAAGGTTACCTGATTTTAATTATAAGGAAGTACCAGGAAGTAATGATGGAACCACAGTAACATATTCAGCAGATCCGGTTCCGTTTACAATAAAAATTAAATCTAATGCATATGGCGATAATATATCGGTATTTGCAAATTCAACCGTTACTTTTCCTTGGCAAAGTTCTATAATATCGGCTAATGTGCCTGTGCAAAAAATATCAATAGAAGATAATCAACTTCCGGATATACATGCAATTTTAGAAAGTATAACACCTAATCCCGCAAATGCACTGCAGGAAATAGAGATAAAATATAAAATTAATACAGATCCATTTGCTTATAACCTCAATGGTGGATCGGGTGGAATGATAACTAACGCTGTATTTGTTGTGGATTTATCTAGCAATATGAGTCAAGGAAATAGATGGGCACTTATGCAGAATTGGTTCACTAATATATTGCTTAATGATTCAAATAATGGAACGGATAATACATTGAAAGGGCAAAATATTAAATTTGGAGTTGTAGGATATAATGATTCAGTAAAGTACCCAGTTGACAATGGGACATATGATAGGCTTTTCAATAGAAATAACTCAAATGAAAGAGAAATTTTAAGGCAATTGTTTCAAAACAATATAATGACGCCGCAATCATCAAATAATAGAAATATAAGACTAGCGTTAGAAAAAGCGGATGATTTGTTGATAAATAAAGGAGATGCAAATGCTAATAAAGCAATAATTTTAGTGAATTCGGGAAATGTTACTTATAGCCAATCCGATCTTGATGAAATAAAAAATAGAGGGTATAAAATAATTAGTATTGATATGAGTTGTGACCAAAATCAAAATACAACTTCAAACTTAAGTAACTTGCATAAAGGATTGTTGGGTCTTGATGTAGATTATCTTAAGAGCAAAAATGATGGTGGAAATTTTAATTTTGGAAATATAGATATGCAAAATGTTGCGGATAGATTAAAGGCTGGTATAAGTGCTAAAAGTTTAAGTATTAACGATGCTAAGCTAAATTTTGATTTAGGAAGTAATTTTGATGCAGTGGAAGATGGAGAGTTAAGTGGAACTGGCAAGCTGAGAACCATAACTTTACCTAAAATTACTTATACTTATAATAGTCAGAGTTCTATGTGGGAGCAAACAAGCCCTCAACCACTTGAGGTCACTTTTAAAGTTAAGTCTGTCGATGGAAAATATGGAATATTAGGTTTTGGGCCTCAGGATAATAATAATATTTCATATACAAACTTTGGCGGAACGATTACTAAGAAGAATATAGACACACCATCTATATATATAAGTGGTGTTAATAACCTGCAACATGGTTTATATAAGGGAATAGATTTAAGTAAGAATGAACCTAGTATAGATAGAACAACAGAAACACTTGCAAAAGGAGCAACTGTAACCTTAGGAGCATATGCTAGCGGCGTTGCGAATGGCAATGCTATTACACTTAGGATTGCTGATGGAATTAATATAGAGGGAGATATAAAAGTATATGAAGTCACCAATACAGGTTCAATAAATCAGATTGGAATTATGTCAGGTCAGAATGGAAGTTATAGTTATAATGTATCAAATATTTCAAGTTCTAATGGGAAAATTTTAGTATTATATACCGAAAAGACTCCAGAAATTCAAGGAGATTATACAAATACCATAACTGTACAGTCTATCAGCAAGCCGGCTACAGTAAGAATAGGTGAGAGTCCACTTCCAGATTTGTTTTGATATTAAATCATAAATATATAACGTGGAAATATTAAGTATAAGTTTTGATAAATTCAAGAATTTATTTTTAATAAAATCTTAATTTCCCTTTACTAAATAATAATGTATAATAACCATATGTTATAAATTAATTAATATGTCGAAACATATGGGAGGAAAAATATGAACACAATTACTTATTTGATTGATATATTTCTACATCTTGATAAATATCTAGGATTCATAATAAACAATTATGGGTTTGAAACATACTTGCTATTATTTTTTATAATATTTTTGGAAACAGGATTAGTAGTAACTCCATTTTTACCAGGAGATTCGTTAATATTCGCCGCTGCTGCTTTTGCTGCTATGGGAATGCTTAATGTATATGCGTTACTAGGGCTTTTAATGGTTGCAGCAATCCTAGGAGATACAGTTAATTATGAAATAGGAAGAATTTTTGGTGATAAACTCATTAACATTGCTGGTGGGAAACTTATTAAGAAAGAGCACCTAGGTAAAACTAATAAGTTTTATGAAAAGCATGGTGGAAAAACAATAATCTTTGCAAGATTTATTCCAATAGTCCGTACCTTAGCTCCATTCGTAGCTGGAATGGGAAAGATGCAGTATAGGCACTTTATTTCATTTAATGCAATAGGTGGGATTCTATGGGTATTAGTAGTTTCAGCACTAGGATTTTTCTTTGGAAACATTCCAGTAGTTAAAAAGAACTTTGAATTTGTAATTATAGCAATCATATTTATATCTATTGTACCAGTTATAGTTGAATTCTTAAAAAGCAAGATGAAAAAAGCTAATCAAACAGTATAAAAAAAGCCTAATTATGGAGTTGAAATACTCTTTAATTAGGCTTTTAACTTACTGTTTTTATAGAAAAGAACATTATTTATAGTTATAAATTAATAATCACATATTAAAATCATACATTATCAGAAAGAAGGATATACTTTTGTGGAGTGTTGCATTGAGAATGTGGCTTTAGGAGTTTTTCATTAGAAGTTGTTCCATTGTTGCTTGTCCTTAGGAACTAAGGATCATGCAGGAATGGAACAACTTCTAATGTTAGAAATCCAAAGTCATATTCTCTAGCAACCGGAACAAAAGTGTATCCTTCTTTCGGTTATATCTATTTTCTAATTAAATGCGTTATATATTGCAGCAATTCCTTTTTCAAAATCGTCATTTTCTATACCAACTAGTATGTTCATCTCACTAGAACCTTGGTCTATCATTCTAATGTTGACTTCAGCATTTGAAAGAGCTGTAAAGATTTTAGCAGCAGTGCCTCTTTGTTTAGCCATTCCACGTCCAACAGTAGCGATCATAGCTAAATTTGGGTGGATTTCTATAGTGTCTGGGTTACATGCTCTTTTAATTTCTTCTACAACAACATCCTTTTTATTCTTTAATTGAGTGTCTTGAATTACAAAGCATACTGTATCTATTCCAGAAGGCATATTTTCGAATGAAATATTGTGCTGTTCAAGTATTGATAAAATTTTTCTACAGAAACCAAGCTCTGAATTCATTGAAGCTTTAGAGATTGAAATAACTGTGAAATCTTTTTTACCAGCTACACCTGTTACAGTTGTTGGTTTCATCGAACCATCTGTATCTTTTACGATAAAAGTACCTTCGTCTTGAGGTTTGTTTGTATTTTTTATATTTATTGGAATTCCAACTTCTCTTACTGGGAATATTGCATCTTCATGTAATACAGAAGCACCCATATAAGAAAGTTCCCTAAGTTCTGAATAAGTTATTTTGCTTATTGGTTTTGGATTATCTATTATTCTAGGATCTGCCATTAAAAATCCTGAAACATCTGTCCAATTTTCATAAAGATCAGCATTGATGCTTGCAGCAACTAAAGCTCCTGTTACGTCAGAACCACCTCTTGAGAATGTAATTATATTTCCGTCTTTATCTGCTCCATAAAATCCAGGAATTACAGCCTTAGAAATTTTAGATAATTTATAATGAAGGGCTGAATCTGTCGCCTTAGAATCTAAAGAACCATCATTATTAAAAATCATAACGTCTTTAGCATCAACAAATTGAAAGCCAAGATAGTTAGCAAGTATTAATCCGTTTAAGTATTCACCTCTACTTGCAGCATAATCACTTGAAGCCCCTTCTTCAAGATCCTTTTTTATGATGTTTAAATGTTCTGTAATATCAAAGTCTAAATTTAAATCTTTAATGATAGTACAATATCTATCTGTTATATGGTTAAAAACATCATCAAAAGATATTCCAGTAGAAACATGGGCGTGGCAAAGATATAATAAATCAGTGATTTTTGAATCTTTAGGATTTCTTTTTCCTGGCGCAGATGGCACTACATATCTTCTTTCCGGATTTGAAAAGATTATTTCTTTAACTTTTTTAAATTGAGTTGCATCTGCTAGTGAACTTCCACCAAATTTTGTTACAATTGTGTTCATAATTATAGCCCCCATATATATGTATTTTTACATATAAGATTGTAGCAATTTATCTAAAAATGTTCAAGTTAATTATTAATAATGCTAAATGTTTATTTTCTCTTGATCAGTTAGTATTATTTATAGAAAAGAACATATAATAAACTGCAAAGTAGATTAAGGAATTAACTCATAGCTTTTTGGAACAAAATATTTATAATTTGGGTAAGTTAGTACATAAATTTAGTTTTAAAGCTGGAATATGTATATATAAAAGCATATAGAATGCCTTTAAATTGCTTAATAATGAAGAAAACTTATAGAATATAATAAATTATTGAATATATATATTCTATGAAAAAAATTTATCATCGCTAATCATATAAGTATGTTTCAATAGATAATTTGCATTTAGAATTCCAGTAAGCAAATTCTCAGTTAAGACTAAAATTTAGAAATTTACTTGCAACATGTATTATATGTAGAGAAAAATAGCGAGTATTAGTAATAATGTTTGACAGAGTAAATATTGATTTGTATAATAAAAATACCAGGTTAAACTTGATTATTTCTTGTTTTTCATTGAAATTCAACGTTGAATAAATCAATAAAAATAGCATAGAAGTAAAGTAAGTATCGTTAACATTATGGTGCTGATAATTTAATATGAAAATATTTTATTATTAGAAGTTATATGGATTACAAATTTATATATACTTTGACAACGGAGTCATAGAATTAATAATTCAGATTGATTTCGTTTTTTTTTATAAGTTATAAAATAATTTTCTGCAGAAGTTATTTTTTATATTTATCAATTTAATAAAGATAAGCTTTAATTTTTAAAGAATATGGTATTAATTTCTTTAAAAATTAAAGTTTTTACCACTAAAATACTTACTTTTTTAAAAAATCTATTGATTTGTTAGAAACGGTGGTATATAATTTAATTATTAAATGAATTGAGCAAAGGCGTTCAATAGATGGTATACCGCTTCTATTGTGCGCCTTTTTTTAGAAAAAAAGGGGGTTTGTAAAATGGCAAAGTACACAAAGGAAGATATCATTAACTTAGTAAAGGAAAATGGAGTTAAATTTATAAGACTTCAATTTACAGATATCTTTGGAACATTAAAAAACGTAGCAATTACAGACAGACAGTTAGAAAAAGCATTAAATAATGAATGTATGTTTGATGGATCATCTATTGATGGTTTCGTTAGAATTGAAGAATCTGACATGAATTTAAGACCGAACTTAGATAGTTTTGTAATTTTCCCATGGAGACCGCAACAAGGTAAGGTTGCAAGATTAATCTGTGACGTTTATAAACCAGATGGAAAGCCATTTGAAGGTGATCCAAGATATATCTTAAAGAGAGCTATAGCAGATGCAGCTGAACTTGGATATACAATGAATGTTGGACCTGAATGTGAATTTTTCTTATTTGAAACTGATGAAAATGGTAATGCAACAACAAACACTCAAGATAAAGGTGGGTACTTTGATTTAGCACCTACAGATTTAGGAGAAAATGCTAGGCGTGACATGACTTTAGCATTAGAAGAAATGGGATTTGAGATTGAAGCATCTCACCATGAAGTTGCTGAAGGACAAAATGAAATTGACTTTAAATATGGTGATGCATTAACTACAGCTGATAGTATTATGACATTCAAGCTAGTTGTTAAGTCTATTGCACAAAGACACGGATTACATGCATCATTTATGCCAAAGCCAATTTTCGGAATTAATGGTTCAGGAATGCATGTTAATATGTCATTATTCAAGGATGGAAAGAATGTTTTTGTTGATGAAAATGATAAGAATGGCTTAAGTCCAATAGCTTATAACTTTATAGCAGGATTATTAAAGAATATCAAAGGTCTTGCAGCTGTTACTAACCCGTTAGTTAATTCATACAAGAGATTAGTACCAGGATATGAAGCACCAGTTTATTTAGCTTGGTCTTGTAAAAACAGAACAGCATTAATAAGAGTACCAGCAGCTAGAGGCGCAGGAACTAGAGTTGAACTTAGATGTCCAGATCCAAGTTCTAACCCATATTTAGTATTAGCAGCTTTACTGCAAGCAGGATTAGATGGTATTAAAAACAATCTACAACCACCAGCAGAAGTTGAAGCAAATATTTTTGCTATGACTGACCAAGAAAGAAAAGCTAACGGAATTGATAACTTACCTAATAACTTATATGAAGCAGTTCAATTCATGAGAGAAAGTGAGTTAGCTAAGTCAGCTTTAGGAGATCATGTATACAACAATTATCTTGAAGGTAAAGCAGCTGAGTGGGATGATTATAGAACTAAAGTACATGACTGGGAATTAGAAAACTATCTTAATAGATATTAATTTAGTAATACCAATTATTATTAATTAAGGTGGGGATTGCAATGGCTCAAGATGGAAGAATTATTATAGCTTTAAGCAATATTGAGACAGCAAAAAAATTAAAGAGTTTACTAATGCAGGAAGGCTATGAAATCATAGCATTATGTGCTTCAGGAAATGAATTAATTAGATTAGTTATGCAACATTCCCCAGACCTAGTCTTAGTAGGATATAAATTCAAGGATATGAGTTTACTAGATGTTTATGAAACGCTAGTAGATGTAACTAGTTTTTTAGCTATCGTAAATGAGCCTTATAAATCATTTATAGAAGAAGATACTGATATATATTGTATTGGTACTAAAATCTCTAATGTTCTCTTAACTAATGCTATAAATTTAATTTTTCAAAGCAAAAAGAGAATCAAGAAGCTAAGGGATCAAGTTGAAAAGTTAGAACATACTCTGGAAGATAGAAAGCTTATCGAAAAGGCTAAGGGTCAACTCATGAAAACTTCAGGACTTACGGAGAATGAAGCGTTTAGATATATGCAGAAGATAAGTATGGATTCTGGGAAAAGAATGAAAGATATTGCGAGTTTAATATTAAGTGAAAATGAATAACTTATAAAATGCAGCAAATACGCGAGTAATTATATTTCAAAAAAGGATGTATTTACTCGTTGTTTGCTACACATAAATGCAATATGATTGTTTTAAGGATAAATAGGTGCCTGATAGATAAATATTTAAGAAGGTACAAATGAATATATTATTATCTCAAGGGGGAATTTTAATGGAAAGAAATAATCCGAATGCACAGGGGTTATATAATCCATGTTTTGAACATGATGCTTGTGGAATTGGGACTATAGTAAACATTGATGGTGAGAAATCTCATGAAATATTATCAGATTGTTTAACTATCCTAGAAAAGCTAGAGCACAGAGGTGGTACAGGCGCTGATGAACATACAGGAGATGGAGCAGGAATATTATTTAATATACCACACAAATTCTTTCAGGAAGAATTAAAATCAAAAGGTATGACTCTCGGAAACGAAGGGGATTACGCTGTTGCTATGGTATTTTTACCACAAGAAGAAAAGGCAAGAAAAGAAGCTATGAGCCTTTTTGAAGATATATCAAAGGAAGAAGGACTTGAACTAATTGGTTGGAGAGAAGTTCAAACAAACCCTTCAATACTTGGAAAAGCATCGCTTGAAGCAATGCCTGCAATAATGCAAGCTTTTGTAAGAAGACCAAATGGAATAAAACCAGGAAAAGATTTCGAAAGAAATTTATATATTGTTAGAAGAAATATAGAAAAAAGAGCAGGATGGATAAGTAAATTCCTAAATGAAACTTTCTACATAGCGTCTTTTTCATCAAAGACAATAGTATATAAAGGAATGTTATTATCTACACAGCTTAGAGAATTTTATAAAGATTTAGAAGATGAAAGAGTTGAAACATCTTTAGCATTAGTACATTCAAGATACAGTACTAATACATTCCCAAGTTGGGAAAGAGCTCATCCTAATAGATTTATGATTCACAATGGTGAAATTAATACACTTCGTGGAAATGTTAATAAGGTTTATTCTAGAGAAACAAATGTTAAATCTAGAGCACTTGGAAAAGATTTAAACAGAGTGTTACCTATCATAAATAAAGAAGGATCAGACTCTGCGATATTTGATAACAATTTAGAATTCTTATATATGAATGGAATGGATTTAACTAGAGCCATTATGATGGCAATTCCGGAACCATGGTATAAGAGTAAAACTATGAGTAAAGAAATGAAAGCTTTTTATGAATATAATGCTACACTAATGGAACCATGGGATGGTCCAGCAGCTATCGTATTTACAGATGGTGAAAAAGTTGGTGCAGTTTTAGATAGAAATGGTTTAAGACCATCAAGATATTATATAACTAAAGATAGAAGACTTATTCTTTCTTCAGAAGTTGGTGCTTTAGACATACCAGCTGAAATTGTTGAAAAGAAAGATAGATTAATGCCAGGTAGAATGTTACTTGTGGATACAGTTAAAAAAGAAGTTATAGACGATGAAGAATTAAAAAATTCTTATGCTAATCAATATCCTTATGAAGAGTGGTTAAAAGAAAATCTGATTACTTTAGATAAAATGAATGAAAGTAAGAAGTTCAAAATTGAATACGATAAGGAAACTAGAAAGAGATTAGAAAAAGCGTTTGGATATACTTACGAGGAAGTAAAAACAACAATGCTTCCAATGGCTGAAACTGGAGCTGAACCATTAGCAGCAATGGGAGTGGATGTTCCATTAGCAGTATTATCAAAGAATTCTCAACCATTATTTAATTATTTCAAGCAGCTATTTGCACAAGTAACTAATCCTCCTATTGATGCTATTAGAGAAGAAATAGTTACAGCTTCTAATGTTTATCTTGGACCAGAAGGAAATATATTAGAAGATAAAGCATCAAATTGTGAGTTGATTAAACTTGATTCACCAATAATTAATGATGAAGAATTAGCTAAAATAAAGGCTTATAATAAAGGAAACTTAAAATCAAAAGTAATTGATATTGTATTTGATAAAGGTGGCTCTTTAGAAGAAGCATTAAATGAAATGTTTGAAAAGGCTCAGGATGCATATGAAAAGGGATATACTATATTTATATTATCTGATAGAAATATATGTGAAGCAAAAGTTCCTATTCCATCATTACTTGCGGTATCAGCACTTCACCAATATCTAGTTAAAAAGGGGACAAGAACTTCAGTTGCTTTAATACTTGAAAGTGGAGAGCCTAGAGAAATTCACCATTTTGCTACACTGCTTGGATTTGGTGCTTCTGCTATAAATTCATATATGGCTTATGAAAGCTTAAGAGGATTAATTGAAGATGGATTACTTGATTTAGAATATGATAAGGCTGTCTACAACTATAATAAAGCGGTGCTTAAAGGTATAATTAAAATACTTTCAAAAATGGGTATTTCAACAATACAATCTTATCAAGGAGCACAAATTTTTGAGGCTATAGGAATTGGAAAAGAGGTTATTGATAAATACTTTACTAATACTATAAGCAGAATAGATGGAATAGGACTAGCTGAAATTCAAAAAGAAGCAGAGATAAACCACAAAAATGGATTTAAAGAAAAAACTTATGCAGCAGACTTTTCGCTAGATTCTCCAGGTTATGAAAAGCTTAGATCAGGAGAAGATAGTGCAGAAGAGCATTTATATAATCCACTAACTATTCACAAACTTCAAGAAGCTACTAAAACATCAAATTATGAATTGTTTAAAGAATATACTTCTTTAATTGATGATGAAAAAGCTGAAATTACTTTAAGAGGATTATTAGAATTTAACTATAATTCTAAGGCAATTCCACTTGAAGAAGTTGAGCCAGTTTCAGAAATTGTTAAGAGATTTAAGACAGGAGCAATGTCTTATGGATCAATTTCTAAAGAAGCTCATGAAGCGCTTGCTATTGCCATGAACAGAATTGGCGGGAAGTCTAACACTGGTGAAGGTGGAGAAGATAAGGATAGATGGACTAAAGATGCAAATGGGGATTCAAGAAGATCTTCAATAAAGCAAATTGCATCTGGTAGATTTGGAGTAACTTCAGAGTATTTAGTAAATGCAGATGAACTTCAAATAAAACTAGCACAAGGAGCAAAACCTGGTGAAGGTGGTCAATTACCTGGAACTAAGGTTTACCCATGGATTGCTAAAACTAGACATTCAACTACAGGGGTGGGTCTTATATCACCACCACCTCATCATGATATTTACTCAATAGAAGATTTAGCTCAATTAATATATGACTTAAAGAATTCAAACACTGGAGCTAGAGTATCTGTTAAGTTAGTTTCAGAATGTGGAGTTGGAACTGTTGCAGCTGGTGTTGCTAAAGGTGGAGCAGAAGTAATATTAATTTCAGGGTATGATGGGGGAACAGGTGCATCACCTAAAAACTCAATCAAAAATGCTGGACTTCCTTGGGAACTTGGACTAGCTGAAGCTCACCAAACATTACTTCTTAACGATTTAAGAGAAAGAGTTAGAGTAGAAGTAGATGGTAAACTTATGAGTGGACGTGATGTTGCTATAGCTGCCCTTCTTGGAGCAGAGGAATTTGGATTTGCAACTGCACCATTAGTAACTTTAGGTTGTGTTATGATGAGAGTTTGTAATTTAGATACTTGTCCAGTTGGAGTTGCAACTCAAAATGAAGAGCTTAGAAAGAGATTTAAAGGAAAGCCAGAATATGTAGTTAACTTTATGTACTTTATAGCTCAAGAACTAAGAGAAATTATGGCAAGTCTTGGATTTAGAAATATTGATGAGATGGTTGGTAGAGTAGATAAACTTAAGCAGAGAGAAAATATTCATGGCTGGAAAGCTAAGAATGTTGATTTAAGCTCAATACTTTACACTCCAGATAAGTATAAAGGAAAAGTTGTTAAGTTTGATAAAACTAAGAAGTACGATTTTAAATTAGACAGAGTGCTAGATGAAAAAGTATTCCTAAACCAATTTAAAGACTCTATAGAAAAGAACGAAAAGGTAAACTTTGAAATTGATATAACTAACACTGATAGAACCCTTGGAACTATTCTTGGATCTGAAATAACAAGAATTAATGGTTCAGATGGGTTACCAGAAGATACTATTACTATTAAATGTAATGGAGCTGCAGGTCAAAGTTTTGGTTCATTCATTCCAAGGGGATTAACATTTGAGGTTGAAGGAGATGCTAATGATTACTTAGGTAAGGGATTATCAGGTGGTAAGATTATAGTATATCCTCCAAAGAAATCAACATTTGTAGCAGAAGATAATATCTTGATTGGAAATGTTGCTTTATATGGTGCAACTTCAGGAAAAGTATTTATAAATGGTATTGCAGGTGAAAGATTCTGTGTTAGAAACTCAGGAGCAACTGCTGTAGTTGAAGGAGTTGGAGCTCACGGATTAGAGTACATGACAGGTGGTAAGGTTGTTGTTTTAGGTAAAACAGGAATTAACTTTGCTGCTGGTATGAGCGGTGGAATTGCTTACATTTATGAAGAAGATCCAAACTTTAGAATAAACTTAAATGAAGAAATGATTCTATTAGAAGAGTTAAGCTTAGAAGATGAAGAAGAATTAAAGAACTTAATTGAAGAACATGTAAAAGTTACAGGCTCTCCTAAAGGAAATAAAATATTATACAACTTTGAGACAGAAAAATCTAAATTCCACAAAATAATTCCAAAGGATTATAAGAGAGTATTGGAAACTGTTGAAAAGCATAAGAATCTTGGATGTGATGAGGATGAAGCATTAATTAAAACTTTCCAAGAAATTAAAGGAAATTAGGAGGGTTAGAAAAATGGGTAAACCAACGGGATTTTTAGAGTATGATAGAGAAGTAGGTAAAAATAGAGAACCCAAAGAAAGATTAAAAGATTATAAAGAATTTCATTTAAGTCTTCCAGCAGAAAAGCAAAGTATTCAAGGTGCAAGATGTATGGATTGTGGTATTCCATTCTGCCAATCAGGAGTGTTATTTTCAGGAATGGTGTCTGGATGTCCACTTCACAATCTAATTCCTGAATGGAATGATTTAGTGTACAGAGGAAAATGGGATTTAGCTTATGAAAGATTAAATAAAACTAATCCATTCCCAGAATTTACAGGAAGAGTATGTCCAGCTCCATGTGAAGCTGGATGTACAGCAGGATTAAATGGGCCTTCTGTTACTATAAAGGAAAACGAAAGAGCTATAATTGATACTGCTTTTAAAAATGGAATAGTTAAAGCTAATCCTCCAGTTAAGAGAACTGGAAAGAAAGTTGCTGTAATAGGATCAGGCCCAGCAGGGCTTGCTACTGCAGATACGTTAAATAAATGTGGTCATAAAGTTACTGTTTTTGAAAGAAGTGACAGACCAGGTGGATTATTAATGTATGGTATTCCAAACATGAAGCTTGATAAAGAAGTTATATTAAGAAGAATAAATCTTATGGCTGAGGAAGGTATTAGGTTTGTAACTAACGCCAATATTGGTGAAAATTATGATGCAAATCAAATATTAGATGAATATGATGCAGTAGTACTTGCAACTGGTGCATCTGAGCCTAGGGATCTTGTGGCAAAAGGTAGAGATGGAGTTAAAGGCGTATATTTTGCAGTAGATTTCTTAAAAGCTAATACAAAAAGTCTTCTAGACTCAAATCATGATGATAATAATTATATTTCAGCAAAAGATAAAAATGTAATTGTAATTGGTGGCGGAGATACAGGAACAGACTGCGTTGGAACTTCACTTAGACATGGATGTAAATCATTAGTTCAATTTGAAATAATGGGTGAACCTCTTAAAGAAAGAGGAGCTAATAATCCATGGCCAGAGTGGCCTAAAGTTCTTAAGGTTGATTATGGCCAAGAAGAATTTATAGATCTTTATGGTAAGGATCCAAGAGAATATTTAACTACAGTTACAGGTCTTAATGCAGATAAAGATGGAAATCTTGAAAGTGTTGATACTGTAAAAGTTGAATGGAAGAAAGACGAAAATGGAAGATTTGGTCCGGTACCAGTTGAAGGATCAGAAAAAACTTATCAAGCCGAACTTGTATTGCTTGCAATGGGCTTCACAGGTTCACAAAATTACATTAAAGAAGCTTTTGGTGTTGAATCAGATGTGAGAAGTAACATAAAAGCAAATGAAAAAGATTTTAAAACTAATGCACACAAGGTATTTTCAACAGGTGACGCTAGACGCGGACAATCATTGGTTGTTACTGCTATAAATGAAGGAATAAGAGCAGGAATATCTGTTAATGAATTCTTAAGAAAATAATAGTACACTAAAATGGGAGTGATATTCTAAGTATTTAGAAGTATCACTCTTATTTTTTTGATAAAATCAGATTTTAAATTTAGATACAGTAGATAATAATAAGCAGTACTTGGATTCTACGAAGAATATTTTTATGACCTATGGTCTATAAATTGGCCTAGGAAAGTAATGTGATACTTGGCATAGATTCACACAAAACAGATATTTTAATTAATAATTAAGAATATATTTATGAATTTATATTAATTAGTCATATATAATATAGAGGTAACTATTTTTTATTAGTACCAAAATGAATAATATTTTAAGGAGAAATTGATTGGAGGATATTAATGAAAATATTTAGAAATGATCACAAGCAGGTAAGATCTGGTTGGAAAATAATACTCGTTTTCTTATGTTTCTTTGTGTCTACAACTATAGTATCAGTTGTCTTTAGTAATATATATAGCGCGTTTATTTTTATGACTAATCCGGAATTATTGTCAAAGCAAGACGAAGGGATAAGTTATATTACTGAACAGCTTTTAAGTATGTCTTCTTTACCAGGAGCGTTTTTAAATTTAATGCAATGTATACTGATGATATTCTTTGTAGTTTTATTTTGGAGGGTTCTAGATAGAAAGAAAGTCAAAGATATTGGATTAATTAATATAAGAAGAGGATGGAAAGACTTATTTTATGGCTTATCATTTGGTGCAATATCATTTACTATAGTTGCAATTATATTGTTATGTACTAAATCGGTTGAACTAGTGAATAGTTTTAATAGCCCAAACTTTTCAAGAGCATTATTTTTACAGCTTATTGTCTTCATCTTTGTTGGGATTAATGAAGAACTTTTTGCCAGAGGATACTGCATGACTGTTTTAAAGCAAAGTAAAGTATCGTGGATACCTATTTTAGGATCATCCATAATATTTTCGCTAATGCATTCCTTAAATCATGGAATCAGTTTACTTGCGTATATTAATTTGTTTTTATTCGGGATTTTTATGGGATATTTATTCATAAAAACTAAAAATATATGGATGTGTATAGGGTATCATATAACTTGGAATTACTTTCAGGGCAACATTTTTGGATTTCTGGTAAGTGGAAATGTTACAGATTCTATATATACCATAAGAACTATTAATTCAAATATAATTAATGGAGGAAGCTTTGGTCCAGAAGGAGGAATAGTGGTTACAGCATTGCTTTTAGTAACAATTTTAATAACATATAAATTCATACCTTATAGAGCATAAAAGGAGTTTTTTTATGTACGTTGTAAATTTTATATTCATAAGGTATACTTAAGATATGCTTTTAACTAAATGAGAAACTAAGTAATATAGAGGTTGAGTGTGATGAACAGAGAATTTAAAAGATACATGTATATTATAGGAACAATTTGTATAATATTTTTAGTAGGATCATTAATTCTACATATTCTTCCATGGCTTTTGATAGCTGGAGTGGTAGTATATATTGTCATGAAGATAGTGGGATTTTTTAAAGAAAAAAAGAGGAAGACGAATTTAAATAGCTATTATAGCAAAGATAAAGATAAGGAAGTTTATAGCACTTCTGTAGATGACTATACAACTGGAGAAATTATTGATGTTGAATATGAAGATGTAGATAAAAAAGAAAAATAATATTTTGGTATTAAAGCTCAGTTTTTGGTAACTGAGTTTTTTTTACGTGTCTAAGGCACCACATAAAATAACAAATTAATCCATCAGAATATTTTGACTTGTTATTTTCTTTCATGTGCCTAAATAATTATGAACAACTTAGTTTGGAAATTAATATCTAATAAAAAATTTTTATCAAAACCCTTTATAAATTTGTATTTCAAGCATATTTCTATTATATAAGGGCAAATATTCAAAATCGCATAAACGGTTTTATAAATATCAAATTTAGAAGAACAGCTATGTACTTATAAAAAGAGTAGCTATGCTACAATATGGATAAGAATATAGAAGTAAATTCTAAAGATGCGATTAATATACAAGAAAAATTAGGTATTAAAGAAAATAAGAATAATGAAATAACACTTTTAAAAGCAAATAATCAAAAATTAAATAATGAAAATAAAAGCGACAAAAATAGTATGAGTATTGAGATAAAGAAGGATATTAGTGAACATAATAATACTCCTGTAATTCTAGAAGTAAAAAAAATATAAGGAAGACGAAGTCTAGGGAGAAAAATGAGAGCATTATAGAAGTTTATGATGAGGATATTTCTAATGATTCTGCAGATAAAAGATATAGGGAAGATACTATTTGCTGGCTTAGTGATGGCGAAATCGCTTTAGGAGAAGGAGAAACTATCATAGCTGAGTGGTCTTTTGATTAATTGTAATATATATTACAATTGAGTTTTGATATTTTGCATTAATTAAGCGCTTAACTTATTAGAAGTTTAAATGTGAATTTACTATTAAAACATATATAATAATGCTAATTGTTTGATAATAGGGCGTTAATATTGTATAATTATTTGTAGAAATTAAGCTATTTATAAAAAAGAAGAAAGTTAAGTTTCTAAAGATTTTTAAAGCAAATATAAGCAATATAGGAGGCAATAAAAATGGATAAAATTAAAATGTCAACTCCATTAGTTGAGATGGATGGAGATGAAATGACAAGAATCATTTGGGGCGCAATAAAAGAGGAATTATTAAATCCTTTCATAGAACTAAATACAGAATATTATGATCTTGGGTTAGAATACAGAGATGAAACTAATGATCAAGTTACTGTAGATGCTGCAGAAGCTATTAAAAAATACAAAGTGGGGGTAAAGTGCGCAACTATTACGCCTAATGCAGCAAGAGTTAAAGAGTATAATTTAAAAGAAATGTGGAAAAGTCCTAATGGAACTATAAGAGCGATATTAGATGGTACAGTATTTAGAGCACCAATTATAGTAGAACCAGTAAAACCATATGTTAGAACATGGAAAAAGCCTATCACTATAGCAAGACATGCTTATGGGGA
>CAURJV010000046.1:0-39510 GCA_963524945.1 uncultured Clostridium sp. | reverse complement strand
TAACTGTTTTCTTTATGTACTAAATTGCACTTCTTTATTATATAACCTCTTCAGCTACCCGTCTATAGAAAAACGCTTTCTTTTCCTATATATAACTAAATAATCCAATAAATCGTTACAAAGTAGTTCTTTTATAAATTATTATTCTTCATAAACTAGAAAATTCCTTTATTTAAATTATCCATTAACCTAAGTTTTTTGAAATTTCCCATAGTTCATTCATTTCATCTAAAGTCATACTTGTTAATTCAATATTCCTATCTTTAGCTACTTTCTCAATATATTGAAATCTCTTTATAAACTTATCTATAGTACAATTTAACGCTATTTCCTCATCTACTTTCAAAAACCTTGCAACATTTACACATGAAAATATTAAATCTCCGACTTCTTCTTCTATTTTCTCCACATTTTCTGTATTATATACATCAATTACTTCTTTTAACTCCTCTTTTACCTTACTTACAGCAAAATCTATATTTTCGAAGTCAAACCCGACTTTCTTTGCTCTTTCTTGAATCTTATGTGCTCTTAAAAGTGCAGGTAATCCCTTTGTTATTCCTTTCATTTCTTCTACAACACTGCTATAGCCTTTTTCTTTTTTCTTTAACTCATCCCACTTTATTAGTACATCTTCCGAGGAATTCAATCCATCACCATCCTTAAATACATGAGGATGCCTGCTTATCATTTTATTACAAATTCCTTCTATCACATCTCCTATATCGAAATATCCATCTTCTTTTCCAATAGATGCATGAAAAACAACTTGGAGAAGTACATCTCCTAATTCCTCGATTAAAGAATTATCGTCTTCTTGATCTATTGCATCTATTACCTCATAGCTTTCTTCTATCAACGCCTTCTTAAGCGACTTATGAGTTTGTTCTCTATCCCATGGACATCCGTCTTCGCCTCTCAACACTTCAATTATATCTAAAAAATCATTAAAATCTTTTTTATTTTTAAGATCCTTTGGTATATAAATCGATGTTAAATAATCTATATCTTCCTGCATATCCAATTCAAATAAAGGTATCTTTCTTATGCTCTCCTGACCGTCTATTCCAGCTGCTCTTACATAATAAATCTCTGTCTCGTCATTATAGTATTCTAGCAATCTTAATTTAACTTCTGACGCTATTAATTGATTGTATACTTGCGTAACAATTGTCCCTATTCTTTTATCTAGAATTTGATTATTTATATCAAATGAATCTATAACCTTTAATCCCTCTATGGGATCAATCTTAAGGCTTTCAATCATTGCATCAATAAAACTTACTGCTGGTATAACTTTATATTCTATATCATTTTCTTTACATAATTCTATTAAGTTAAATACTGATTTTTCTGCCACCAATGGATGGCCTGGAACTGCATAAATTAAATCGTTCATATTCTTATGTTTACTAATTAGATCTTTTGCAATATTCAGGTATACTTCATCAAAACTATCTATACTATCATAAATATTATCATAAGTATCAAATACGATATTTTTTTCCTTCAAATAATCTACTGTTGGATGCTTTTCTGTTCTTAAAAATATATGTTTACTTGCTTCAAGTTCATTTATTGTTCCTATTGTCAATGCATCCTTGCTTCCTGGACCTAATCCTACTATCTTAATCATTAGAATTTCTCTCCTTTTTATCTTCTTTTAAATCTATCTCTTATTTCCTCAACATTAAATACTTTAAATACAATTATCATTATAATATATACTATCATACCCAAAAATATAGATGTCAAGCAAGATATTCCATTACTAACTGTATTCTTATATAAAATATTATAACTTATTAATACAATTAACATCATAATACTCGATGCATAGCAAGGTTTTATTAATATTTCATATAAGTTAAGTTTTACTCTTAATGTAAATTTCATCATCACTATATTTAGAATACTTACTGTTAAATAGGCTCCAAAACTCGCTAAAACAGCACCATATATGTTGAATGTTTCCATAGGGACTAATACCCAGGTTAATACAATTTTAATTAAACATCCAATCAAAAGATTAATAACAGGTTTTATATAATGCCCTGTTCCTTGTAGTATTGCAGTTGTTGTTTGAGTAATTATTATAAAAGGAATTGTTAATGATAAATATTTTAATATCTCTATTCCTTCGAACCTGCCTGGAAATATGAATTTCATTACTGGTTCAGCTAAAAAGAATAATCCAAAAGTACACGGAATAGCAATTACTGATGCCATTTTCATAGATGCATCTATTTTACTTTTTAGTTCTTTCTGTTTCTTAAGTATAAAATTCTCAGCTATAATAGGAATTAGAGATGTACAGATAGCCATAGAAAGAGTTAATGGAATATTTACAATTACAGAAGCCTTTCCTGTTAGTTGTGCATATAATACAGTTGATTGTACATTTGTAAATCCTGCATCTAACAGTTTTTGTGGCACCAAAATTGAATCTATTAAATTCATAATACTTGATACTGTAGTACCTAATGATATTGGTATTGCAATCTTTAATATAGTATTTAATATTTCTGGATTACTTCGAACTCTTTTAATAGCGTAACGTTTCTTTACTCTTTTGTAATTGGAATATAAGTAAGCTCCCCCAAGAACAGCACCTGCCGTTGCTCCAAATGCCGCACCACCTGCAGAATATTCTATCCCCTTAGGTAGTAAAAACACAGCAAGTCCCACGCCAAATATGACTCTACCAATCTGCTCTATTATCTGTGATATAGCAGATGGAGTCATGTTCTGCAATCCTTGAAAGAACCCCCTAAATATAGTCACAAAAGATATTACAATTGGTGCAAATGATATTCCGATTAATGAATAATATGCTTTGGGGTCCCACTTCAAAAATGATACTATTGGTCTCGCAAAAAAGAATAACGCTAACGTGGTGCCTGTCCCTATTATTGTCATTAAAATAGCAGACTCTTTCATTACTTCAAAACTTCCATATACATCATTTGTTGCATTCTTTTCTGATATCATCTTAGAAATTGCAACAGGAACTCCAGATGCCATAGCTATAAAAAACATATATAACGGATACGACATTTGATAATACCCTATTCCCTCATCTCCAATTAACATTATTAGTGGCCATCTAAAGAATAGGCCTAAAAATCTAGTTAATATTCCTGCAACTCCAAGAATTATGCTTCCCTTTATTAGGGATTGTTTCTTCATAAAACACCTCCAAACTTACATGTTACTAATTAATTATTATTGTAAGTTTGGAGGTATTATTCCTTTTATTTTCATAATGTAGTTATTTATAGATATTATTGTTCCATTTGTTTTCCTAAGAATGCTGCTGCTGTCTCAACTAGTTTTGTTTCAACTTCACCAAGCTCTCCATCTTCTTTTGAAAGAATAATTACAGCTCCTATTTCATCACCTTCAGCTATGATTGGTGATATAACTTGACTAGTATACTCTGTTTCATCGTCATCATTATGTAATGGTATTACTGCGTTATCAGCTTTATTTAATAACACAGTTTTTCTTCCGTCCATTATCTTTTCTAACTCGCTGCTTACTTTTCTTTCTACGTAGTCTTTTTTTGGTGCTCCACTTACTGAAACAAATGCATCTTTGTCAGCTATTAGTACTACATGACCTATAACTTGTTGCAAACTTTCGCAATATTCTTTTGAAAAGTTAGTAAGTTCTTCAATTGGTGAATATTTTTTTAGAATTACTCCACCATCTCTATCAGTAAAAATTTCTAAAGGATCTCCTTCTCTTATTCTTAAAGTTCTCCTTATTTCTTTTGGTATTACTACTCTTCCTAAATCATCAATTCTTCTAACAATTCCTGTTGCCTTCATTGGTTATATAACCTCCTTTGAACTCTATTAATTGGTTGCACTATTATTATTTGAATTTCTAGAAATTTTATACACTTATAGACAAATTTTATATTAATTATTTTTTTTATTAATATAAACGCTGTTATTTCAATGTAATGAATATAATACAAATAAAAAAATAGAACTACTTTGAATAATCAGAGATATTTCAAAGTAGTTCTAACTTTTATGGTTAAATAGTTAAATTATTAATCGCTATCTAATACTATTCTTAGTATTATAATTTATCTTCATAAGTTTTAACCTTCAAGTCTGTTTTCCATTCTGTAATCTTAGCACTTAATGCATCTTGTTGTTTTTGTTGCAATAATGACGATTTTATCTGATCTTTAACTTGTTCAAAAGGAGTTACTTGTGAGTCTTTTAATCCAGTAGCTTTAATTATATGATATCCGAACTGACTCTTTACTGGTGCTGAAATTTCCCCTTCTTTCAAATTCTTAAATCCATCCATAAATTCAGTAACTAATTGTGTTGAGTTATATGCTACAAATCCTAAACTACCACCATTATCCTTAGTTGCTGCATCTGTTGAGTTATCTTTAGCTAATTTTGCAAAATCAGCTCCAGAATCTAATTTGGATTTTATAGAATTAGCTTTTGTTAATGAAGCATCATAGTCTATTGATCCATCGCTAGCTTTTTCAGCTATTAAGATATGTGCTGCATTTGCTCCAGCTCCTTGTGTATATTTTGAATCCTTATTTTCGTTATAATATGTTTGAACATCGTCATCGGTAACTTCTATATCTTTTACTATGTTTTGTTGGACAGCCTGCATTATAACATTATTTTTTATAACATCTCTAAGCTGATCTTCAGTCAATCCATTTTGCTCTAAAACACTTTCAAATTGTCCTTCTTCTGAATATTGTGACTTAATTTGAGCTATTTGATCATCAATTTGTTTATTCATATCATCATCAGATGGTTTAAGATTTAATTCATTAGCCTTTTGTAAAACTACTTTTTGAGTTACTAAGCTGTCTAATTCCTGCTTTTTTGCTTGCTGTAATTGATCCTTAACTTGAGCATTACTTTCATAATTCTCACCATACTGCTGTTTTAGTTGTGCAGCATACTTTTCCATTTCTTTATCTAAATCACCTTTTGTTACTTTTTCATTTCCAACTGTTGCAAGAACTGTTTTTTGTATTGCTTCTGGTGTTTTCTCAATCATTTTGCAACCCATAGCTGATACTGCAATTGTCATAATAGCTACAGCTGCAACGAATTTCTTTAATTTTTTCAAAGTTTTCCCCTCGCTTATTCTAGATTTAAACCCACTAAAAATAACTTTCCAAATAAATATATCTAATTTAGACAAGCTAAAATCACTTTTCAAATTCTAATTAAACAAAACTTCCTAGACTTATAAAACGAAATTTGAAAAGCTAAATTAATTTTTGTCGGACAATATTATTCTTTTAGGTTTCTTACTGTAAAAAGTCATAACATTAGTATATCAATATTGTTTTTATAATTCAAATTTTTTACACTATTTTATTTCTTCTACTTTTATTTTATATCATAGATTTGTTACAATATTATGTCATCAAAAACTTCCTTCAAAAACTCTAATTTATTTTCTTTCTTAATATATTTTAATTTAAATGCGAAATAAGGATTAGAACCAAATTTTAATACTACGCTACTCTTATATTTATCCATCAATATTTTAAATATATTTTTATATTCACTTTCACCTTGTGCAAACTTGAATAGTAGCTCTTTTGGAGTTTCCTTTATTTCTTCAATAAATATAGATTTAGCTCTACTCTTTATATAAGCAATATCCATTAAATTATATACCGGTTCTGGTATCTTAGAGTATCTATCTTCTAATTCTTCTTTGATATCACTATAATCGTCTAATCCCTCAATTGCAGCAATTTTCTTATAAACTTCAATTTTTTGAATTTCATCTTCTATATAATTTTCTGATATGAACGCATCTACCTTTATATCTAAAGTTGTTTCTATAGGTTCTTTTTGAATTTCGCCTTTAAGCAGCTTAACAGTATCTTCAAGCATTCTGCAATACAAATCATATCCTATAGAGGCCATATGTCCATGTTGAGAAGATCCCATCATATTGCCCGCACCTCTAATTTCTAAATCTCTCATAGCTATTTTAAAACCTGATCCTAATTCAGTGAAATCCTTTAATGCTTTAAGCCTTTTTTCTGCAACTTCTGTTAATACTTTATCTTTAGTATACAGTAAATACGCATATGCAATTCTATTTGATCTTCCAACTCTACCTCTAAGTTGATATAATTGAGAGAGTCCCATCTTATCTGAATCGTATATTATTATAGTATTTACATTTTGAATATCCATGCCAGTTTCTATTATAGTGGTGCAGACTAATACATTATACTCTTCTGACATAAAGTCAAACATTTCTTTCTCAAGTTGCCTTTCTGCCATTTGACCATGAGCAATTCCAACTTTGCTCTCTGGAACTAACGCTTGAACATACTTAGCCATTCTTTCAATATCTTCGACTCTATTGTATACGAAGTAAACTTGGCCGCCTCTACCTATTTCCCTAAGAATTGCGTCTCTTATAAGCTGATCATTTTGTTCAACAACATATGTTTGGACAGGGTATCTTTCTTCTGGTGGTGTTTCTATGACTGAAATATCCCTAACTCCACTTAGCGACATATGCAGAGTTCTAGGAATTGGAGTTGCACTCAGAGTTAAAACATCAACATTTTTCTTAATTCCCTTAATCTTTTCTTTTTGCTTGACTCCAAATCTTTGCTCTTCGTCTACTATTAATAAACCTAGATCCTTAAATTGAATGTCTTTAGATACCAATCTATGAGTACCTATTAAAATATCTAAATTACCTTCCTTCACCTTTTGAAGTATTTCTTTTTGCTGTTTCGCTGTCCTAAACCTGCTAACCATGTCTATCTTTATCGGAAAATCCGAAAATCTATTTTTTATATTTTTATAATGTTGCTCTGCTAAAATGGTAGTTGGAACTAAAAGAGCAACTTGTTTTCCATCCATTACTGCTTTAAATGCAGCCCTTATAGCAACCTCTGTTTTACCGTATCCAACATCTCCACATAGAAGTCTATCCATAGGTTTATCAGATTCCATATCTACCTTTATTTCTTCTAGTGATGTTAATTGGTCTGGAGTTTCTTCAAACGGAAATTCATCTTCAAATTGTTTTTGCCATTCAGTGTCCTTTGAAAATTTATGTCCCTTTACAGTGCTTCTCATTGCATAAAGCTTAACTAAATCTTCAGCTATTTCATTAATTGATTTTCTAGCCTTTGCTTTTGCTTTTTGCCATTCAGCGCTTCCAAGTTTATTAACTTTGGGTGACTTTCCTTCACTTCCAATATACTTTTGAATTAGATCCAGTTGATCTACTGGAACATATAATTTATCACCTTTATCATAAACAATGTCTAAATAATCTCTCTTATGGCCTCCAACATCTATTTGTTTAATTCCTTTATATACTCCGATACCATGGTTTGCATGTACTACGTAATCTCCTGGTTTTAATTCTGCAAAGCTCTTTATTTTAGAAATTCCCTTTCTCTTTGCTTTACCACTCTTTAGTTTTCTCTTTGCCTCACCAAATACTTCTTTATCTGATATTATGCATAACTTATATTGAGGGTATTCAAAACCCTTCAACTGATTACCAAAAGTTATTACAACTTCACCATACTCAATTTTATCAACAGTATCTTTATAAACACTTTCTATTCCTCTATCTCTTAATGTTCCTACTAAACGTTCCCCCCTAGCTCGAGTTCCTGATAAAATTAGTGTTTTATATCCTAAATTCTTTTTATTTAATATTTCGTCAATTAATAAATCTAGCTGACCTTGATAATTATTTAATGTTGTTTGAGCTAGATTAATCATTGATAGTGGCTTCAACCAACCAGATACTTTTGTTAACGCCTCAATGAAAGCAACCTTTTCATCTTCGAATGATTCTAATACTTCTTCTTTATTAATTAATAAATTTCCTTGCCCGGGAAATATATCTCCTCTTTGAGAAAAAGCTGTAAAGTTTTCTTCAAACTCTAAATAAGTTGATTCTAATTTACCTTTGCACCTTGGAACATTATCTACTATAAAAAAATAATTTTTAAAATAATCAAAAAGACTTTCTGGTTCCTTTACAAAGTAAGGAAGATAGCTATCTATTGTCTCAAAAGATGAGGTTTCTTCCAGTAGTTCTAAGTTCTTATTTAGCATTTTTCTTAATTTTTCTACTCTTTCACTATCCTTATCACTTGCTGCAATTTTATCAAACTCTTCTTTAAGCTTATTTCTCCCAAACTCTAACATCTCTTCTGAAACTATTACTTCCTTTGCTGGGAAAATATCTATCTTTTTAACTTTCTCAATACTCCGTTGAGATTCAGTATTAAAAGTTCTTATAGATTCTATTTCATCGCCAAAAAGCTCAACTCTATATGGATAAGTTGAACCTGTTGGAAATACGTCTAATATACCTCCCCTTAGTGAAAATTGTCCCTTACCTTCAACCATTTCTACTCTTTCATAACCTGATTGAATTAGTTTATTTGATATATCGGTAAGGTTAACTTCATCACCTTCTTTAATTTTCATGCTATATTCTAAAAATAAATCATGTGGAGTATATTTTGCTGCAAAAGCTTCTATTGATGTTACTATTATTTTCTTTTTATTATTTAATATCTCATTTATTACTTTTAATCTTGCCCATCTCAAATCTCCAGAAATAGCATCAATATTATAGAAAACCATTTCCTTTACTGGAAAATAATATACCTCACTGGTATAGAATATCAAATCTTCATAAAGATTTTTTGCCTCCATATCGCTTTGAGTTACAATCACAATTGATCTATTAGTATTTTCAAATATTCCACTTATAATGTATCCTCGACCTGATTCAGATGCACCATATATACCAATAGGGTATCTTTTACCTTCGACACCTTGTATTATGCTTTGAAATTCTACACTACTTTCCAAGGGCTCTAATAACCCTTTTAATCTCATCCCATGCACCTTCCTTAAACTGTTGTACTTGCTTTGAATCCATTGAACTGATTCATAGCTGTCTTAACATCACTTTTAATTATTTCCACTGTAGCCTTTGTTGACGCTTCTATGCTTTCACTCAAAATAGCTATTTCTTCTTTAGTAAACTTCCCCAATACGTGTTTTACCAAATCTCCATTAGGTTGTCCTACCCCTACTTTTATCCTTGAAAAAACTTCACTATTTAAATGTGCTATGATGCTCTTTATTCCATTATGCCCTCCTGCACTTCCTTTTTCTCTTATTCTTAACTTTCCAACTTCAAGGCTAATATCATCATATATAACTAGCATCTCATCATTGTTAAGGTTATAAAAATCAACTACTTCTCTTACGCTCTCACCACTTAAGTTCATGTAAGTAGTTGGTTTTAAAAGCATAACCTTTTTGCCATTGATAAAGCCTTCTCCATACATACCTTTAAATTTTTGCCTGTTTACCTCAATATTATACTCTTTTGCGATATTATCGATGACTTTGAACCCAATATTATGTCTTGTATTCTCATATTCATTTCCTGGGTTTCCAAGGCCTACTATTAAAAACATACTTGTTTCCTCCTTAGCGTTCTTATCTATTCTTATTATTTTTATATTTTGTAAGTGAAAATGTGAATGTAACCCCTATATTAGGATTATTCTTAACCCACACTTCCTCACCTTGCTGCATAATTATCATTCTCACGATTGGCAATCCAAGTCCAGTGCTAACTTTATTTGTTCTAGACTTATCTGACTTGTAAAATCTATTCCATATATGCCTTATCTCTTCATCTGCAATTTTAGGTCCATTATTATATATTTCAACAAATACTTTAGACCCCTTGGAATATGTACTGATTTTTATAATCCCACTATTTCCACAATATTTTATTGCATTATCTAATAAATTAGTTATGACTTGCATTGTTTTATCTTCATCAGCTTTTACATAGCAATTCTCATCTTTCAGATCTATTTTTAGCATTATCTGCTTTTCTCTTATCTTTTGCTCATTATTTATAATACATAATCTAATTAATTCATTTATATCAATCTTTCTCATATTGAATTTTAATTTACCTGATTCAATAGCTGATAAATCTAGTAAATCATTAATTAGTCTTGTAAGCCTTTTTATCTCGCTATATACTATATCTAAATAATATCCTTCTTTATCTCTTGGAATCACACCATCTATTATTCCTGCAATAAATCCCTTTATAGAAGTTATTGGAGATCTCAATTCGTGAGAAACATTTGATATAAAATCTCTTCTATTATTCTCAACCTTTTCTAAAGATTCTGCCATTATATTAAATGAACTTGCTAACTCACCAATCTCATCACGCGATTCTATATAAACTCTCTTATTAACTTCTCCATTAGCAAACCTTTTAGCTGCCTTGTTTATTTCAGCTAAAGGATTAATCAATATTTTCTTTGAAACTAAAGATAAAACTACGGATGCAAATACCATTGCTCCTAATGCTGATATCCATACTATAAGATAGATCCTATGCAGTTGTTTACCTATTATTGATAAAGGAGCTGTCATTACAATATATCCCTGAAATTGATCATCATCTAATACGGGATATATATAGGTATAATGATCTCCAATATATTCTACTGATTTTCCATTCATTAAAGAATCTTTATTCTTATCTAAAATATCCGGTTTATTATTTACCTCAGTAGTATTTGCGGTTTTAGAGTATATATATATATTATCAAATTTATCCGAAACAGTAATATCAGCATTTGCTCCAACACTTGACATATCTACTATGGCCTGTAACTTATCATATTCCAATGAATCTTTTTTAGAATCATATGTTTTTATAGACTCAGATATATACTCTCCATCTTTCTGAAATTGTACCTTTTTCTCAGCAAAATATGTTATTCTAAACCATATAGATAATAACCAAGCTAACGAAACTAAAACAATAGTCAAAATAACTATAAATGTTATTATAAGTTTTTGAAGTAAGCTTCCACTATTTCTCATTTAATTTACCTCGAATTTATATCCTACACCCCATACTGTTTGAATTTCCCACTGTTCTCCACTGCTCAATTTTTCTCTTAATCTTTTTATATGAACATCTACAGTTCTAGAATCTCCTGGATAATCATATCCCCAGACTTCACAAAGTAATTGTTCTCTTGTAAACACCTTATTTTTATTATTAGCCAAATAATATAGTAATTCAAATTCCTTCGGTGGCATTTTTATTTCTTCTCCATTATATATGACTTTATATGAGGTTGAATCTATTGATAAATCACTTAACTTTATCACCTCATTTTTAATATTTTCTGGGGAATATCTCCTTAATACAGCTTTTACTCTCGCTAACAATTCTTTAGGTTCAAAAGGTTTTACTATATAATCATCTGCGCCAATTTCCAGTGCTAAAACCTTATCAAATGTGTCTCCCTTTGCCGTAATCATTATAACTGGCGTTTCCTTTTGTTTTCTTATCCATTTTAAAACATCGATTCCATCTATGTAAGGTATCATAACATCAAGCAAGACAATATCCGGATTATACTCTAAATAAATTTCCTGAGCCTCTTTTCCGTTTAAGGCTATTCTTGTATTATAGCCAGAGCTTTTTAAATACATATCTATCACTTCACTAATGTTTTCATCATCATCCACAATCAATACCTTGGTTGTAACTCCATCCACACTTCTTTCCTCCTTAATTTATTATTACGTAAACATTCATATCCTAATATAACATAAATATACCACTTATTATAGAAAACAAAATCATCCTTTAATTATAATAAATATTTTAAAAATATATAAATAAGTATAATAATTATTTAATAGATTCTAATCTAATTAAATCATAAAAGTTTTCTCGTTTACACTCTTAATATCAACTTAATAAAATAAATTTATTTAACTATAAAAAATAGAATATATATCTACTTTAATTGCTTAGAGTAAATATACATTCTTTTCAATATCTTATTTATTTAATAACTCTTTAAAACATTAACTATTGTTGACATTCAAATAATTTACTTATTGGCTGATCATCATAAATTCTCTTTATTGCTTCGGCAAATAAAGGAGCTACTGATATAGATCTAATTTTACTATTATCATTCTCTTCCTTTAACGGAATTGTGTTTAATAGTACTACTTCTTCAATTGCTGAATCATTTATTCTGTCCATTGCAGGACCAGATAATACTCCATGTGTACAGCAAGCATAAATATTCTTAGCTCCTAAATCCTTAAGTGCATTCGCTGCATTTGCAATAGTCCCTGCTGTATCTATCATATCATCAATTAATATACATCTTTTTCCTTCAATGTCACCAATAATATTCATTATTTCTGAAACATTCGCCTTTGGCCTTCTCTTGTCTATGATTGCTATTGGAGCATGTAAATTATCCGCAAATTTTCTTGCTCTAGTTACACTTCCTAAATCTGGTGAAACTACAACAACATCATCTTGATCTACTAATCCTTTTGATATGAAGTGCTCAGCAAGTATTGGTGCTCCAAGTAAATGATCCACAGGAATATTAAAGTATCCTTGAATTTGAGATGCATGTAAATCCATAGTTAAAACTCTATTTGCTCCTGCTGCAGTTAATAAATCCGCAACTAACTTTGCAGTTATAGGATCTCTTGACTTAACTTTTCTATCCTGTCTAGCATATCCGTAATATGGAATAACTGCTGTAATTCTACCTGCTGATGCTCTTTTAAATGCATCAATCATAATTAGTAATTCCATTAGATTGTTATTAACAGGTGAAGAAGTGGATTGTACTATGAACACATCATTGCCTCTAACAGTTTCATTAATATCAACAGATATTTCACCATCGCTAAAAGTCGAAACCTTAGACTTTCCTACTGGAACTCCTAAAATATCTGCTATATCTTGAGCTAACTGTGAGTGCGAATTTCCAGTAAATACTTTTATATTTCTTCCATGAGTTATCATAATTGAGAAGACCTCCTTAAAATTTTGGCTGATTTATTATTAAAAACTTATTTTTTTAATCCTTTTTTATCTACCCATCCACTGATATTTCTTTGCTTAGCTCTTGCAACTGCAAGATCACCTTCTTTTACTTCAGATGTAATGGTTGATCCCGCCGCAATATAAGTATTATCATGAATTGTGACAGGTGATACCAAATTGGTATTACAGCCTATAAAGCTATGATCTCCTATAATAGTCTTATGTTTATTCTTACCATCATAATTTACAACTACTGTACCACATCCGAAATTGCATTCCGCTCCCACTTCTGCATCTCCTATATAAGTTAAGTGAGAAACTTTAGTTCCATCTCCAATAGTAGATTTCTTTATCTCTACAAAATCTCCTATTCTGGCATGTTTACCAATTGTGGTTTCTGGTCTTATATATGCAAATGGACCAACAGTAGTATTATCACCAATATTACTATTTAATATAACTGAAGCTTGAACATCTACTTCATTGCCAATATTACTATCAACAATTCTTGAATTTTGATAAATTAAACAGTTATTGCCTATCTTTGTATTTCCCTCTAAAATATTATTAGGATATATTATTGTATCTTTCCCTATTTCAACATCAATTCCTATATATGTTGTTCTCGGATCAATTAGAGTAACTCCGTTTTCCATGTGCATAACATTTATTCTATTCTTAAGTATTTCTTCTGCTTCTGCTAATTGAACTCTTGAATTTACTCCAATAGTTTCTTCATATTCAGTTATAACTGCACCTATCTTTTTCCCTTGAGATTTTAATATTCCTATAGCATCTGTAAGATAATATTCACCTTGTCCATTATTATTTGTTATCTTATTTAATGCATCTACAAGTAGCTCAATATCAAAACAATATATTCCTGAATTCATCTCATTGATCTTAAGCTCTTCTTCATTGCAATCTTTATGCTCTACAATTTTTGATACGCCATCAATCGTTCTTACGATTCTTCCATAACCTGTAGGATCATTAACTATTGCTGTTAATATAGTTGCAGAATTTTTTGCTTCTATATGTTCATTAAATAGTCTTTCAATTGTTGATTGCTTTATTAAAGGAGTATCACCAGTAAAAATTGCGACTACGCCTTTTTTATCCTTTAAGAACTCTTCAGCACACTTAACAGCATGACCAGTTCCTAACTGTTCAGCTTGCAGTGAATAACTAACATTTCTATCTAATGTTCTCTCTTTTACAAGCTCAGCACCCTTCCCTATAATTACATCTATATCATCAATTCCTGATTTTCTTATCGAATCTATAACATGTTTTAGCATTTCTTTACCACATACTTTATGTAATACTTTAGGTAAATCAGATTTTATTCTTTTACCTTGACCTGCTGCTAAAACCAGTGCACATTTATACATTATATACCACACCTCATTTATAAATTTAATTAACACGATTATTTACTTACAATAATCGGTTAAATATTCATATCAATTTAATTATATTTGAAAGCTACCCTTATTTCAACCCATTAGTATATTTAATATTTGAATACAGAATCTTACTTGATGACAAAACAAAAGGAAGTCATTAAAACTCCCTTTTATTTTGCCAAAATCCTAGCCTTCTACAACTTCTTCTGAAACAGCTTTTTCATAAGCTTCTAAAATTGCAGTTTGTATTTTTTCTCTTGCTTCTGTATTTATTGGGTGAGCTATATCCTTAAATTCTCCATCTGGTGTCTTTCTACTAGGCATAGCAATAAATAAACCCATTTGTCCTTCTATAACTTTGATATCATGAACTACAAATTCATTATCAAATGTTACAGAAACTATTCCTTTCATTTTACCTTCTGATGCAATTTTTCTAATCCTAACATCTGTTATTTGCATTTTACTCCACCCCTCCCAGTTGCCTTAAAAATATTTAATATTATATAATTTCTCCACAAATTTCTAAATTCCTTTTTTATATTTGATAAATCCTTATAAAATTTATTTTTTTGTGTAATCTTATACAAATACTACATATCTAAGATTGTCCTACTTGAATTTCAGAACAAATTCTATTCACGACAGCTTGAAGTAATAATAAATATTCATTATGAAACTTATAATTATTTGTAGAGTTCAAGCACAAATTTAATATTTATTTGTATTAAATTAAAATCATCCGAAGCTAGGCATCCTTTTTAGAATAAAATCATCTATTAACTTTAAGAAAATGTTTTTGAAGGTTGTATTCCTATGATTGCTGATTTATCAACTGCCTTTAATTCTACAATAGAAACATATTCATCTACTAATTTCTTTTCAATTTGCTTATTATCTACTAGTACACCTATTCCTACTAATTCACTATCGAACTCTTTAAGTAAGTCCTTAATACCTATTGCAGTTCCTCCACCTTTCATGAAATCATCAATGAATATACATTTACTTGATGGTTTCATTGACTTTTTTGATAATGACATTTGTTGCAATCTTCCATTGCTTCCAGATACATAGTTTATAGTAACCGTTGGTCCTTCTGTTACTTGACTATCTCTTCTAGCAATAACTAATTGCACTCCTAAATTTCTAGCAACTTCATAAGCTAAAGGAATACCTTTAGTCTCTACTGTTATTACATAATCAATTTCTGATCCCTGAAAGCAGGACGAAAGCATAACTCCTGCTTTATTTATTATCTTAGGGTCATACATTAAATCCGTCATATATATTATATTTCCTGGTATAACTCTTCCATCATCACTTAACTGTTTACATAATTCTAATGCAAAAGCTTTCTTTTCTTCTTCGCCACTTTGAGGAATGTATTTTATTCCTCCTGCTACTCCTGCAATTGTTTCAACTTTACCCATTTCAAGTCTTTCTAGAATTTCTCTAACAACAACAATATCTTCACTTATAGTAGATTTTGCCGCATTTAGTAATTCTGAAAATTTATTTAATCCTAATATTTTATTCGGGTTTTCTAATAATATTTTTGTTATGGCAACTACCCTATTATTTCTTGTAAACTTCTCCATAAAATCACCCACACGAATTATTTTTATATTAAATCGCTTTAATATTCATATTTTATGCTAAATTCAAGTTAATATCAATATTTTTAGTTATAAAGTTAATTTATATTTATAACTTGTTCACAAAGTCGCTAAATATGCATAAAATATTGTGTATTTATTTTTTCCTATGGTTGATTTTTCGAAAAATGTATATAATTATAGTTAAGGTATGAAACTAAAAATTCTATACTCAAATTTTAAAGCTTATAATAATGTTTAGTTTTATTAATTAAAAAGGAGTTGATCATTTGTCTTTCAATTTTATAAAAGATAAAGATAAAAAAATTCATTTCATTGGTATTGGTGGAATCAGTATGAGCGGGCTTGCTGCTGTTTTATTAAATAGCGGGTACAATGTATCGGGCTCTGACTTTAAAGATTCTCCAATCATTGATAAATTAAGATTTTCAGGTGCTGAAATTTACATAGGTCATAGAAGAGAAAATATTAAAAATGTAGATTTAGTAGTTTATACCGCTGCAATTCCATCTGACAATCCTGAACTTCTAGAGGCTAAGGAAAAAAATATTAAATTAATGGACAGAGCTGAATTCTTAGGACAAATTATGAAGGGGCATAAATACAGTGTTGGAATATCAGGAACCCATGGAAAAACCACATGTACATCCATGCTTTCTCATATAACACTTGCTGGTAATTTAGATCCAACTATATTAGTTGGTGGTGAATTGGATGCAATAGGAGGAAACTTTAGGATTGGTAATAGTGAATATTTCTTAACTGAAGCTTGTGAATATAAACGTTCATTTTTAAAATTCCCACCTTACGTTGGAATAATTCTAAATATTGATTCAGATCATCTTGATTATTATAAAGATATAGATGAAATTGCTGATACATTTTTACAATTCTCAAGACTTATCCCAGAAGATGGATATCTTGTTGGATATGCTGATGATCAAAGGGTAAATGAAATTTTATCTAAGGCAAATTGTAATACTCTAAGTTATGGATTTAGTGATAATGCTAACTTAACTGCTAAAAACATTTACTTTAATAAAAATGGCTGTGCAACTTTTGATGTATATAGAGATAATAAAAGTTTATTCAACATTACTTTAAATGTACCAGGTAGGCATAATATATTAAATGCCCTTGCTTCAATTTGTGTTTCTTTTATACTCAATATTTCTGATAATTCTATTATTGAAGGTTTATCAAACTGCAAAGGAGCGCATAAAAGATTTGAATATAAGGGAGAATTAAATGGTGTAACTGTGATAGATGACTATGCTCATCATCCTACAGAGATTAAAGCTACCTTGAGTACTGCAAAACAAATGAATCATAATAAAACTTATTGTATTTTTCAACCGCACACTTATACTCGAACAAAGGCCCTATTTGATGAATTTACAGAATGTTTCAACGATGCAGATGAGCTTATATTAATGGATATCTATGCAGCTAGAGAAAAAAATACTGGACTTGTATCTTCTGACGAACTTGGTGATGCCTTAAGAAATAAAGGATTGAAATGTATTAATGTTCACTCGCATGATGAAGCACTTAATTATGTAAAATCAAAACTAGTCTCTGGTGACTTACTACTAACAGTAGGTGCTGGTGATGTAGTTATTGTTGGAGAAAAATATCTAGAAGCTTAAATATTTACACTTAATTACTTTGCTAAGCAACTTAGGAGGAATGCTTATGAAAATAGCAATAATTTCAGATATTCATGCTAATGTCTATGCTCTTATTAATCTTTTAGAAGATATTGATATTGAGAAGGTTGATACAATTATTTGTCTTGGAGATTTGGTTGGCTATGGTCCTCATCCTAATGAAGTAATTTCCATGATTAGGAGACGACATATTCTTTGCATAAAAGGAAATTATGATAGTTCTGTAGTTGATAATGAATATTCATATATAAGAGAAACTCCTATTAATGCCTTTTCTCTTCCTTGGACTGCTAAAGAATTAAGAGAAGAAAATAGACTCTTTCTTGCAAATTTACCTTCAAATTTAACTTTAAATATTGCTGATAGAAGTCTCTTATTTGTTCATGGAAGTCCAGATAAAATAAATGAATATCTTCTAAAAGATGGAGATAATACTTCTGAAGTTATGAACTCTATTACTCATGATGTGTTAATTTGTGCACATACACATATACCTGGAATGAAAGAATATAAAAATAAAGTCTATATAAACTCTGGTAGCGTTGGAAAACCTAAAATTGGCAGGCCAAATAGTACTTATTGCATTTTAAATATTAGTAAGGAAGATGGAATGAAAGTTCAAATAAAAGAAATTCCTTACGCATATAAAAGAATTATTAAAGATATGACAATGTTAAACTTTCCGAAAGAATTGATCCAGAGTTTTGAAAGTGGCTTAGAATAGACAAGCATGCTAAATAAATACCTTTAATACAAAAAAGCTTTATTTTTTATAATTTTACTATAAAAAGTAAAGCCTTTTTATAGTAAAGTTACTTATATTTATAAATTGTATATTTATTTTATATATTATTTATAATCGTGCTACCTAAAGTACTAATTTATTATATATTTGAGGACAAGCCCTAAGTTGCATTCACCAAAAAAGTATTGTAAAATCTATTTATTATCAAGGGTAATAGGTTAAATAAATGATATTTTAATATAATGAAAAATTTTTTTCATTAAGAATATGTTTTAATCACAAGATTAATTATAAAATGGAGGTCATACAATATGGCAAAATCAATTTTAATTAGAAGTCTTTACAGAAATACTGATGATTTCTTATCAAAGGAAATAACAATATCAGGTTGGATAAGAACTTTAAGATCATCTAATGCCTTTGGCTTTATAGAGGTTAATGATGGTTCTTTCTTTAAAAATATTCAAGTGGTTTTTGATGATAAATTAAGCAATTTCAAAGAAATATCTAAATTACCTATAAGTTCATCAATTTCAGTTATCGGTACATTAGTTGCTACTCCTGAAGCAAAACAACCTTTTGAAATTCAGGCTAAGGATATTATCATCGAAGGTATGTCAAACTCTGATTATCCACTTCAAAAAAAGAGACACACATTTGAATACTTGAGATCAATAGCTCATTTGAGACCTAGAAGCAATGCATTTGCTGCAACTTTTAGAGTTCGTTCTGTTGCTGCCTATGCAATACATAAGTTCTTTCAAGATCAAAACTTCGTGTATACTCATACACCAATAATAACTGGTAGCGATTGTGAAGGTGCCGGAGAAATGTTTAGGGTAACAACTCTTGATCCTAAAACTCCCGAATTAAGCAAAGATGGAAATGTAGATTTCAGCAAAGATTTCTTTGGTAAAGAAACTAACCTTACTGTATCTGGTCAGTTAAATGCCGAGTGTTTTGCCTTAGCATTTAGAAATATCTATACATTTGGACCAACATTCAGAGCCGAAAATTCCAATACTACAAGACATGCTGCTGAATTTTGGATGATTGAACCTGAAATTGCCTTTGCAGATTTACAAGACGATATGGAACTTGCTGAAAATATGCTTAAATACGTTATAAAATATGTTATGGATGAATGTCCTGAAGAATTAGAATTCTTTAATCAATTTGTTGACAAAGGTTTATTAGAAAGATTAAATCACGTAGTTTCATCAGATTTTGCTAAAGTTACATATACAGAAGCTGTTGAAATACTAGAAAAGTGTGGAAAGAAATTTGATTACGATGTATCATGGGGTATTGATTTACAAACAGAACACGAAAGATACCTTACTGAAGAGCACTTTAAAAAGCCTCTATTTGTAACAGACTATCCTAAAGATATTAAAGCTTTCTATATGAGATTAAATGATGATGAAAAAACAGTAGCAGCTACTGATCTTTTAGTACCAGGAATCGGAGAAATTATAGGTGGCAGCCAAAGAGAAGAAAGACTAGATGTCCTAAAAAATAGAATGGCGGAATTAAACTTATCTGAAGATGATTACTGGTGGTATTTAGAATTAAGGAAATATGGAGAAACTAAACACGCTGGGTTTGGTTTAGGCTTTGAAAGATTAATTATGTATATAACAGGAATGACTAACATCAGAGACGTAGTTCCATTCCCTAGAACTCCTGGAACAAGCGAATTCTAATTATTTCACTGTTAATTTTATATTATTCCATGATCTTTAATAAAAAAGGGGCATATCGATTAATACGATAGCTCCTTTTTCTGATATTATGTCATGATTAACTTAATATATATGTTGTAATAATAATTTTACATTTAAAAGTCTACCAAGCTAGGCAGCGAATTAGAATTTATGAACTAACTGAAAATATATTATATTAAAGTTTTCTTCCTTGTATTCTACTTGAATATCTTTATATGGCGATTATACCTCTATAGATTTGCTTGTAATTTATTTTATCTGTAATCTATGCCTGAATATTCATATGTATGTCTTTTATATGGCAATTAATACAATATTAACTTATAAAAACATTATACGTACTAATAATACTTAAAATTGTATATATTGTATTGCTTATCTATACAATACACGTATTATAATTCATGTATTTGTATAATTTTATTTATAAAATTAATTAAGGAGATAACCAAAATCTGATTATCCCCTTAAATTTAATTCATTTTTATACTATTACTTATTATCTTCTTCAAATTTTCTCATGAATTCTACTAAATCCTTAACACCTTCAATTGGCATAGCATTATATATGCTTGCTCTCATGCCACCAACTGTTCTATGTCCTTTTAGGTTTTCAAAACCTGCTGCTTTAGCTTCTTTTACAAATTTAGCATCTAGTTCATCTGAACCAGTTACAAATGGCACATTCATTAGAGAACGATCTTTCTTTACAACAGTTCCTTTAAACATACTACTTGAATCAAGAAAATCATATAGAATAGAAGCCTTTTCTTCATTAATTTTCTTCATAGCTTCTAATCCGCCCTTGTTTTTAATCCAGTTAAATACTTTTCCACAGATATATATTCCATATGCTGGCGGTGTGTTATATAGTGAATTATTATCTGCGTGGATTTTATATTTTAACATTGTTGGAGTACCTGGTAATACATCATCTGTAATTAAATCTTCACGAATTATTACTACAACAACCCCAGCTGGTCCTGCATTCTTTTGTACTCCTGCGAATATTAGTCCATATTTTGATACATCTACTGGCTCAGATAAGAAATCTGATGACATATCTGCCACTAGGATTTTATCTCCAACGTTTGGTAATTCTTTATACGTAGTTCCATAGATTGTATTGTTATGACATATGTAAACATAGTCTGCATCATCTGAAACCTTTAAATCTTTTAAATCTGGTATATATGAAAAAGTTTTATCCTCTGAAGATGCTAATATATTAACTTTTCCAAATATTTTTGCTTCTGATGCTGCTTTTTTTGCCCATTGCCCTGTAATAATATGATCCACAACTCTATTTTTCATTAGATTCATCGGAATCATTGCAAATTGTTGTGACGCCCCACCTTGAAGGAATAATACCTTATAGTTATCCGGAATATTCATTAATTCTCTTAATGTCTTTTCAGCATCTGTGATGATTCCCTCGAATGCTTTAGAACGATGACTCATCTCCATAACTGACATGCCTGTCCCCTTGTAGTCTAACATTTCCTCCGCTGCTTCTCTTAGAACTGCCTCCGGTAATACAGCTGGTCCTGCTGAAAAATTATAAACTCTTGACATTAAAAAAGCCCCCTTTGATATTTTTATTTGTAATCTATAATATTATAACACAATTTAAATATCAAGTAACAAAATTATCATTTATTGATATAAAAAGTTAATGCAATTATATACACTCAAATCTGCTAAAATACCTAATTTATTATTAATATGAGTTTAGTATTATCTATTAAATCTATTGTATAAAAATTCACTTATCAGACTTACTCTCTAAATTAATAATTAGTTCTATTTTTTAATCTATATTAAGCAAAATAATATTTTTTTCTTATAATACTATAAATACATTAATTTTACTGATATACTACTATTATGTTTAATATTTAACTGAGAATTATGTTGTAAATTGTACTATAAGCAAACATTTGAGGAGAAGGTAATATGAGATTAATTCCAATTGAATGTGTAAAACCAAATACAGTTATTGGTAAGACATTATATGATTCTGATGGTAGAGTATTAGTAAGAGCTGGGATGAACCTAAGCGAAAGAATTATTTTTAAAATAAAGGATTTAAATATTTTATCAATATATATAATTGATGAATTTAGTTCTGATGAAATTGAGGATATTATTAAACCTGAATTAAGACAGAAAGCAATTCTAACAATAAAGGAAGCTTTTTCAAATATAAACAGACTTACTGTTGCTGACAAGTTTTCAAAAAAAGAGTCAGTATATTTTAATAACATTGAGTCTATGGCTGAAGATTTGATTGAGAATGTTCTAAATAATAAAAGTGTATTACTTTCATTAATAGATATAAGAAGCATGGATAGTTATATCTACTCCCATTCTGTGAACGTTGCTGTAATATCACTCGTTCTTGGAATTGCATTAAAGCTTCCAAAAAGACAACTTCAATATCTTTCTATTGGAGCTTTGCTTCATGATGTTGGAAAAACATTTATTCCAAAAGAAATTCTTATGAAAGAAGAAGAACTGACGGATGAAGAAATTACGATATTAGACCAACATCCTATCATCGGATATAAATATTTATCAGAATCTTATAATCTGAGCGCTAATAGCAAAATAATAACACTACAACATCATGAAAGACCTGATGGATTAGGTTATCCTAGTAAGCTAACTAATAATGAGATAAATACCTTGAGTAAAATTGTAAGCATCGCTAACGCATATGATTCCTTATCAACCGGTAGACCTAATAAAAAAGCAATGTTTCCAAGTGATGTTCTTGAATATTTAATGTCTAACGCAGGCAAAAAGTTTGACTATGAAATTGTTAATATATTCTGTAAAATTGTAATTCCTTTCTCAAAAGGAACTTTAGTTGATCTAAGTAATGGTGAAATAGCTGTTGTGCAAGAAACTATACCTAACTTCCCACTAAGGCCTATTGTAAAAATTCTTAAAAGTTCTAAACCTGATAGAGTTAACACTGAAATTAATTTGATAAGTGAAACTTCAGTAGTTATATCAAATATAAGATATGAATTATAAAATAATCAATATTAAGATTTCAATTGAATAATATTGTTAAGTTATTTGGTTATACTAATCATTGGAGGCGATTTTATGAAAGATATACTATATCTTGTAATCCCCTGCTACAATGAAGAAGAGGTTTTACATGAAACTAGTAAAAGGTTGCTAGTAAAAATTAACACCATGATTTCAAATAACTTAATATCTAATAAAAGCAAAATACTTTTTGTTAATGATGGTTCAAAAGATAAGACTTGGAGCATAATTGAAGATCTTCATTCTAAAAATAATATATTTTCAGGCATTAATCTTTCAAGAAATAGGGGCCACCAGAATGCCTTACTTGCTGGACTCATGGTTGCTAAAGATTATTCAGATATGACTATATCATTAGATGCAGACTTACAAGATGATATAGATGTAATAGATAAATTTGTGGAAAAATATTATGATGGATGCGATATTGTTTATGGAGTAAGATCTGCTAGAGAAACTGATACTTTTTTCAAGAGAACAACCGCCTTAGGTTTCTATAAATTAATGCGTATTCTCGGCGTAGATATGATCTATAATCATGCAGATTATAGGCTTATGAGCAAACGTGTTGTAGAAGGGCTAAGTCAATATAAAGAAGTTAATTTATTTCTTCGTGGAATGATTCCATTAATAGGTTATAACTACTCAATTGTTGAATATGAACGTCATGAGAGATTTGCTGGTGAATCTAAATATCCTCTAAAAAAGATGATTGCCTTTGCCTTGGACGGAATTACATCCTTTAGCATAAAACCAATAAGATTAATAACCCTCCTTGGTTTTACTATATTTTTTGCTGGAGGCGCAGCCCTAATTTATACTCTTATAGTTAAAATTTTAGGCCGTACAGTTACTGGTTGGACTTCATTAACCCTTTCCATTTGGGTACTTGGCGGAGTTCAGCTCTTATCTCTTGGCGTAATAGGAGAATATATCGGAAAAATATATAATGAAGCTAAACACAGACCTAGATTTATCATTTCAGATAAATTAATCAATGTTTATAAAGAAAATAAGTAATACAAAGATGACAATACATGTCTTAATTAATCCATGTACTGTCATCTTTATATTACTATTTTTTTATAGACTTAGATATATTTCTATTAAGATCTGATACTGATATAATTCCTTTTTTCCTAAGCATTTGTACATTCTCGAGTATTTCACTAAACGATATAATATTTTCTTTAGTAACTTTTATTTTTAAAGATGCTTTTCTCTTTTTATATTTATACGTACTAAAATTTCTATTAATTACTCTAGTAATCATAAATCTATCTCCTATAAAAAAATATCTCATGATAGATTTATCGTATTAAATATATTACTCTTTATTTCTTTTTAGTAAAAATTTGTATTTAAATTAAATGCTCAATAGGAATTACATTGAAAGTTTGCTACTTTTTCGATATGTATTTATTTCCCTGTATATAAAATCTCCATGGAAAATCTATTGCTTCTTCTGCATAATCTATTCCGATTCTTTTCGTTTCCACTATTTTAAACGTATCTTTTTCTCCTTCTTCTATATAAAAATCACCTTCCTCGTATAACCTTTTATAATTTTCCGATTTATCTATTGAAAATGCAATACACAGTTTTGATGGTCCATTTGTAATTGCCTTTTTCTTTGTTTCTGAAAGTTCATCATAATTTTGATTAAACCTTTTTTTTGCAAGATAATCAAATTCATTTAATGGTTCTAATGCTCTTATTAGAACTCCTTCTCCCTTATCTTCTAATCCACTTATAACATTAAAACAATAGTATTTTCCATAAATAAAATAAACATATGAGATCCCACCTTCTCTAAATAAAGGTTCGGTTCTTTCAGTCCTTCTTCCATTATAAGCATGCGATGCCTTATCTATTTCACCTATATACGCTTCTGTTTCAACAATCTTAGCCCTTAAGATGACTCCATCAACTTTTCTTATAATAACTTTTCCCAAAAGCTCTTTTGCTAAAATTAACGCACCTTGTTTATAAAATTCTTTATTTAAAATCAAGCTTCATTCACCTAACTTTCACTATAAGTATTATAACTTATGTTGTGATATATGAGCTTATTTTATTACTCTAAAATTTATCCACATAGTTCAAATAATAATCCACAACTTTTTTAATTATACTCACACATTTGTGGATATTTTTAAAAACATCTTATATTAATGTTAAAATTCTATAGTAACAATTTGATCTTTTTTTATACTTTCTTTAACATCTATTATTCTTTGGTTCGTTGAACCTCTGAATTTAAGTCCATCTAACATATTACTTTCTTCGAATTTTCCATCTACAAGAACATCGATGTTATTTAGTAAATCACTCCAGCCTAATCTAGAATCCTTATTTTCTAAAATATATTCATAAGTATATCCTGTGTAACTCCAAATATTTAAACCTTTTTTTCTAAACTCCTTTGCCATATACGCAAATTTATCAGCCTGTTCCCACGGATCTCCACCACTAAATGTTACTCCTTTTATAATTTCATTATTTAATGTATCACCAACTAATTCATCTATATTTCGTTGCTCACCACCACAAAAATCATGAGTATCAGGATTAAAACAACTTTTACAGTTATGTTTGCAACCTTGTGAAAAAAATACTCTCCTTATACCAGGCCCATTAACTAAACTCTCATATGCTATTCCTGCTAATCTTATAGTCTTTTCCATTAAACTTACACTTCTTTCTCATCATTCTATTTATATATACATTCTATTAAATAATTATAACGTAAGTATAATTACATTTACAAATCTCACGCAATTACAGCCATCTTAAATTTAAATTATAAACTTTAAATATTTTCATACTTATTTGTATAAAAAAACGCAGAGCCTTAAAGCCTCTGCGTTTTCATCTTTTCTCTTATAATTAACTATTTGCTTTGACGTAATTAAGTCTTCCGCCTTCTTTAATAACAGCAATTTCTTTCTCTGTTAAATCAACTGTTGCCTCAAATTCAGTTCCTTTAGTTAAGTTCTTAACTTTAACTACTCCTGATTCTAAAGCAGCCTTAATATCTTCCATCTTCAAGTCATCAACTAAATCAATCTTGTCATAATCAGCTTCATTCTTAAATTCAATTGGAACTATTCCATTGTTTATTAAGTTAGCTTTATGAATTCTTGCAAATGATTTAGCTATAACAGCCTTAACTCCTAAGTATAATGGTGCAAGTGCTGCATGTTCTCTACTTGAACCTTGTCCGTAGTTTCCTCCAGCGATTATGAATCCACCATTAAATTCCTTAGCTCTCTTAGGGAATTCTGTGTCAACTGTGTTGAAGCAGTATTCTGCAAGGTAAGGTATATTTGATCTAAATGGTAATAACTTTGAGTTTGAAGGCATAATATGGTCGGTTGTAATATTATCTTCAACCTTTATTAATACTTTACCACCTAATTCTTCAGCTAATGGTTTGCTTACTGGGAATGGTTTAATATTTGGACCTCTAACAACTTCAACTTCAGCATTTGTTGATGCTGGTGCTAAAATCATAGAATCATCTATTAAAAATTCCTTAGGCATATCTATTGTTAAATCTACATCCACTTCAGTTGGATTAGTTAAAACTCCATTTATAGCTGAAACTGCAGCAGTTTCAGGACTCACTATATATATTTGTGCTGATAATGTTCCACTTCTACCATAAAAGTTTCTATTTACAGTTCTAAGGGAAATTGCATCAGTTCCAGGTGATTGTCCCATACCGATACATGGTCCACAACCATTTTCAAGTATTCTTGCCCCTGAACTGATTATATCTGCTAACGCACCGTTTCTAGCTATCATTTCCATAACTTGTCTTGATCCAGGTCCTATTACTAAACTAACATCCGGATGTACTTTTTTACCTTTTAATATCTTAGCTACCTTCATTAAGTCTTCATAAGAAGAGTTAGTACAGCTTCCTATAACTACTTGGTCAACTTTAATCTTACCAACTTCACTAACCTTAGCTACATTATCTGGGCTGTGTGGCTTAGCTGTAAGTGGAGTTAATTCACTTAAATTAATTGTTACTACTTCGTCATATACAGCATCTGCATCTGGCTTAAATTCTACCCAATTTTCTTCTCTTCCTTGTGCCTTAAAGAATTCTAAGGTTCTTTCGTCACTTGGGAAAATTGAAGTTGTAGCTCCAAGTTCTGCTCCCATATTAGTTATAGTAGCTCTCTCAGGAACTGAAAGTGTTTTAACGCCTTCACCAGCGTATTCAAATACTTTCCCTACTCCACCTTTAACGGTTAATATTCTTAGGACCTCTAAGATAACGTCTTTAGCTGCTACCATTTTATTTAATTTTCCAGTAAGCTCAATCTTTACAACTTTGGGAGTGTTAATATTGTACGCTCCACCTCCCATAGCAAGAGCAACATCTAGTCCACCAGCCCCCATAGCAAGCATACCAACACCACCTGCTGTTGGTGTATGGCTATCAGAACCTATTAATGTATCTCCTGGAGTTGAAAATCTTTCTAAGAATATTTGATGGCATATTCCGTTACCTGGTTTTGAGAAATATACTCCATACTTAGATGCAACTGTTTGAATGAATTTATGGTCGTCTGCATTTTCAAAACCTTGTTGTAACATATTATGATCTATAAATGCTACTGATTTCTTTGTCTTAACTCTATCTATTCCCATAGCTTCTAATTGAAGATATGCCATTGTTCCTGTTGAATCTTGAGTTAACGTTTGATCAATCTTTAATGCTATAGGCTCTCCTGCCTTTAATTCACCTTCAACAATGTGGCTTTTTAAAATCTTATAAACTAAATTATCTCCCACGTTTACGCCCCCCTATTATTGCTTATTTCTTTCTTCTAATCGTCTATGATACTCTTTATATAATTGAACTACTTCTTTATCAAATAAAGTTCTCTTTAATCTAACTGACGTAGCTCTTACAAGTTCAAGTATTCCTTTTGCTTCATCCTCTGTAAGTTCTCTGTTATATTCTCTAAATTTATTTATTATTGAAGCTCTTCCTGAATGCTTTCCTATGACAATTTGTCTTTCAAGGCCAACTATATCTGGATCAAATGCTTCATAATTCTTAGGATCCTTTATTGCTCCATCTGCATGAATTCCTGATTCATGTGCAAACATATTAGTTCCAACAATTGCTTTCCATATTGGAAGCTCTCTACCTGATGCTCTTGATACATATTGTGATACTTCTCTAAACATTTGCGTATTTATCCCATCACCATTATATCCGTAAACAAGCATTAATGCCATTATAACTTCTTCTAATGCTGCATTACCTGCTCTTTCTCCAAGACCATTTACAGTTACTCCAACATGCGATGCTCCCCCCTTAATACCTGCTACCGCATTAGCTGTTGCCATTCCAAAGTCATCATGAGTATGCATTTCTATATCAAAGCCTGTTTTATCATATATATATTTAATATCATCTCTAATTTTAAATGGCTCCATAATTCCTACAGTATCGCAATATCTAAATCTATCTGCACCTGCTTGTTTAGCCGCATTAATATATTCAACTAAAAAGTCTTTATCTGCTCTAGATGCATCTTCCCCATTAACAGATACATAAAGACCATTTTTCTTTGCAAATTCTACAGATTTAACCATGCTTTCTAATACCCATTCTCTAGATGTTTTAAGTTTATGCTGAATGTGTATATCTGACACTGATATTGATATGGCAACTGCATCAACTCCACAATCTATTGATTGTTCTATATCGCTGACTACAGCTCTATTCCATGCCATAATACTAGGTTTTAAATTTCTTTTTACAATTTCTTTTATAGCCTTCTTTTCGTCCCCACCCATTGTAGGAATCCCTACTTCTAGCTGATCAACACCTAAGTCACTTAACATTTCTGCTATTACTATTTTTTCTTCATTAGCAAAAACCACCCCTGCTGTTTGCTCACCATCTCTAAGAGTAGTATCTACTATAGAAACTTTTTTATTAGTTTTTAAATTACTAAGTGCCATTTTAGTCCCCCCATTTATATTATTTTCTTATTACTTAAAGCATATTTTTAATAAATTAACATTTTTACTGTATATTTATAATATCATATATTAATAAATCTATACAAGATTTATTTTATTTTTTTGCAACGAAACAGCCACTCTCCTTCATGTATTTTCAAATTTTAATTGTTTTTAATGAAAATCCTCTCAATTATTGCAAGTTTTTTTTTTGATGTTGCAATACATTGATAAATTAACAGTCCATTTTCTTTAGCAGATTTACCCAACATATTTAGTATTCATACCAAATAGTTACATTATATTCTCCATCAATTTCATTAATATATTAAATTTTACTTTTTATGCCTCTATTTTTTAATAATTCTTATAGAAAATATGTTTTTTGCTTCCTTAATATATAACGTCTGTATTATATAACTCATTCCTCATAAGATTATTTATTTCATATTGCCTTATAAGCCAATATAACATCTGATGAATTAAATATTTTGAAATATATTGATATATTTTTATATAAAAAAAGAAGATGATATTAATAAATCCATCTTCCTTTTCTATATTATAATTTATAAATTAAAAATCTATCATCATTATACTTTTAGTAGTGATGCCCATGTCTCTCAGTATGTGATATTCTATCTTCTCTTTCATGATACTTTCCAGCACCGAATCTTTCATCTAAACTTAAATATCCTGTAACTCTTGATATTCCTTGAATATTCTGACTGCCACATTTAGGACACTTGTTTTCATTGTTTTGAAGATAAGTACCACATTCTCTACAATATCTTATATGAAAATTAATACCCATATAACTGATATTAGTATTTCTATATGCATAATTTATTATATCCATTATTGTTTCTGCATCTGGTGTATCATCTACTTCAATATAACTTATATGTCCACCATTACAAAGTTTATGGTATGGTGCTTCAATATCAATCTTATCTTTAATAGATATTGGGTACGAAACAGGTATATGATAACTATTTGTGTAATATTCCTTATCAGTTACTCCTTTTATTAATCCAAATATCTTTTGATCTTGCTTTATAAACTTACCTGAAAGTCCTTCTGCTGGAGTCGCATAACAGCTCCAATTTAGCTTATATTCCTCTGTAAGCCTATCACAGTATTGTCTTATATGTTCAACAATCTTTATTCCTAATTTCCTTGCTTCTTCATCTTCACCATGGTGCTTTCCAACCAAAGCTAATAAGGTTTCTGCAACGCCTATAAATCCTATTCCCCAAGTTCCTTGCTTTAATATTGGCTCTATAGAATCATCAGGTTTTAATCCTTCTGAACCCTTCATAAGTCCTTGACCTGCAACAAAAGGTAAATCCTTAACTCTTAGATTCTTTAAAATCTCATATCTGTGCATTAAAGAATCCTTTGCTAATTCTAATCTTGAATCTAATATACTAAAAAACTTATTTATATCATTTTTAGCCTGCAAGCCTATTCTTGGAAGATTAAGAGTTGTAGGAGCTATATTTCCTCTTCCCTTACAACCAGGTTCACCATTTATATTTTTCATAAGATAAGTTCTACATCCCATTGTAGCTGGAACATAACCTTTATCGTAATATTCTTTATTAAAATCTGCATCGATATTCATAAAAGTTGGATTCATTCTCTTTGCAGCCACTCTACATGCTAACTTATATAAATAAAAATATTCATCATTTTCTTCTCTATTAACACCTGATTTAACTCTAAAAATTATGTTAGGGAAAATTGGTTGTTCACCTTTACCTAATCCTTTTTCATATTCTAAAAGAAAAACTTCACATACTAATGCTGCATCTGAGCTTGTAGGTAAACCAATATTGATTGAACTAAATGGTACTTGAGATCCTGCTCTAGAATGCATTGTATTAAGATTATAAACCACACCTTGCATAGCTTGTTGTACTTTTTTTCTTACTTTCTTTTCAACCATAGCTTCTAGCTTTTCTTCTGATATACCTAGTTCTAATAATTCTCCTCTAATTTCTTCTCTAGTTGGCTCCACAAATATAGCCATATCATTATCAAAATCTGGATGAGATTGACCACCAAACATATCATTTTGAGTTGATTGTAATAATATACATGATAATTCAGCCGCAGTTTCAATTCTCTTAGGAGCATTGATTGTTCCATATCCAGTATTAAATCCATTTTCTAATATCTCTTTTGTTGGTATATGCAAACAGTTTACAGTTAAATTATAGCTATCTAAGTCATGATAATATAAATCACCATTTTCATGAGCCTTTGCTAAATTCTTTGGCATAGTAGCTAGTGTATTCCACTTATTTGATTCAGATGCTATTCTTAATAACTTAGAACTGAAATTATTTCCTACATTTGCGTTATCTCTATCAGTCTCAACTCCAATTTGTCTTATAGCCTTCATTAAGTCTGACTTTATATCTCTAACCTTAGTTCTTTCACTTCTGTATGCTGAATAAGCGACTGCTATATCCTTGTGTCCCTCATCTCTTAATGCCTTCTCTACAAAATTTTGTATTTGTTCTACAGTTATAGTCTTTTTATACTCTGCTTCTATATAAGTAATTACCTTATGTACAGTATCTAGAACTTGACTTTCCTTTAAATTTAAACCGATTTCACTAGCTGATCCTTTAATTGCTTGAGCTATTTTATCTGAATTAAATTCAACTTCTCTTCCATCGCGTTTCACAACATATAGCATTATTATTCCCTCCATGGCACAATATATAGTATTTTTACTACCGTACTATTATACTGTATTAGGTATTCATTAGCAATACTTCTAATTTTTTATTTTTAAACCACTAGATTTTAATTAGCTTAATTTACATCCTATTATCTTTCGATTTATCTAATTTTTAAGACTTTCTTATATTTGACTTATTATAGATAATCTTTATTGTTGTAATTTACTATGATTTCTAGTATTTTTTCATAATAACCTATAAGAAAATTATTATGTATATGTTCTAAAAAGTTCAATTTATCAAAATTTATTGTAAAGTATCAGGTTGTACAGCTAAATAATTTTATAAAGAAATAATTTATATTATTGGGACTCATATTATATAATTTATTTCTTTAGTAATTAATAAGAAATGTAATCTTTACAAATAGTGTTATAATTAAACTAAGACTATATATTTCTAGGAGGAAATAAAATGGATAAAATAGCATTAATAACTGATAGTGCTTCTGATTTGAATACAAATTTCGCAATAGAAAATAATATTAAGATAGTCCCGTTTAAAATTATATTCTCTGACAGGGAATATATTGATGGAATAGATATAACTCCCCAAATTCTATATGAATATTTACCAAAGGAGATTCCTAAAACTTCCTTACCTAGTGTAGATGATTTTACCTCTACTTTAGAACAAGTAAAAAATGAAGGATATACACATGCAATTATTATAACAATATCAAGTGGCCTTTCTGGCGCTTATAACTCTGCAAGACTTGCATCTGAAAATGTCCCCGAAGTAAAAACTTTTGTATTTGATTCTATGACTTTAACTATGTCAGAAGGCGCTATGGTTATCGAAACCCTAAACCTAATAAAGCAAGGAAAATTTTTTGATGAAATAGTAAAAACTTTACCTAGTTTTAGAAATAAGATTGACGTATTTTTTACAATAGATACACTAGAATACTTAATAAAAGGAGGTCGAATTGGTAAAGTTGCCGGAACTATAGCAGGTGTACTTAATCTTAAACCTATTATTACTGTTGGTGATGATGGTATATATCATACAGTTTGTAAAATCAGAGGTATAAAGCAATGCATATCTAAGTTAACAAATATATTAATAAATTATCTAGAAAAACATAAATGTAAAGTTTGGGTCTTAGATGGGAATGCTCCCGAGAAATCTAAAATGCTTTACGATTCTATAAAAGGTCTTCCTAATTTAATCGAATGTACCTTAGGAGGATCAATAGGACCTGCTCTTGGAGTTCATACCGGCCCTGGTCTTGTTGGATTTATAGTTGAAAGATTAGATTAATCGAAAAATATCTATATTAACTATTTTAGTTATAATCAAAGAGCTAAATATTAAAACTTATATTTTTTTATTTAGCTCTAAAATCTTTTATAAGTATACTTCCTTTCCTACTTGTAAATAATATTAACAAAGAAATCTTCACTGAAAGGACTGTTTTGTTATTATGAAAGATTTTATATTAGACTCAACATATAAAGATGCTACTATTGTTAATAGAAATGATGATATCTTTACAATTTCATCAAATAGATTACCAAATAGTACAATCCCACATCACTCTATAAATTTGATTGCTACTACCTCAAATTCTCATTCCAATTTAAGTAATAATAACAAGTTTAATACATATAATCTAATTGACTATCTATAATAATAGGTATAAAATAGTATAAGTGTAATATATTTATAATGTGCTAGGGGAGCCGGGAGGCTGAGATTTGATATTCATAAACCCTTAAAACCTGATCTAGTTAATTCTAGCGTAGGGAATGCAACCTCTTAAAAATTTAAAGCTATTTATTTGGTTGATAATCTCCGAGCACAATTAAGGAGGTTTTTTTTATGTCAATTTTTAATGATTGGATTGAACAATTTTCTAAACTCTTTCAGAATTTCTCACAAAACATTCAAGACATTCTTGCAAGTCCAATGTCCATTATAACTTTGTTAGGATGTATTTTACTACTTATAGTACTAGCTAAGGCAAGAAAGATAAAATTCACTCCAGAACCAATTGCTAGAATCGGTATAGCATTAGCGTTAGCCACTATATTAAAAATGCTAAGATTATATCATTTTCCTCAAGGTGGCAGCATAACTCTAGGCAGCATGATACCAGTATTACTTATAGCATTCATATATGGTCCTGAAGTTGGATGTTTAACAGGATTTCTTTATGGTGTAATAACCCTAATACTGGACCCATATATACTACATCCTGTTCAAGTTTTATTTGACTATCCATTACCCTTTACAGCATTGGGTCTTGCTGGATTCTTCAAACAAAAAAAGTTAATTGGAGTAAGCATTGCAGTACTTGTCAGATTTTTATGTCATCTTATTTCTGGTATAGTTTTCTTCGGATCATTTGCGCCAGAAGGAATGTCTCCAGTAGTTTATTCCTTACTTGTTAATGGTCCGATGGTTGGAATAGAAGGAATCATATGCCTAGTAATTTTAGCTGTTCTTCCTATAGAAAGAATTTTTCATGCATCATCAGTAAATACCCTTTCAAATTAGCTATTATATAAAATAACTTATATAGATATATATGCAATTAAGTTTCTAAATTCTAGTAGTAATTAAGTATTTGGCTTATTAGGGCTTTAAATTTATTACTGTAAAGCATATAGAATAAAAATAGGATTAATTTTGTTTTATAAAACAAAATTAATCCTATTTTTGATCAAATAATATACGCTATTATTTATAAGTGATTCATTTTAGACGTTTTAGTTGTATCTGCAATTAAATTTTATTCTTCTATTTCAATTGCATTTACCGGACAGCTTTCTTCTGCTTCTTTTGCCTCATCTACGCAACCTTCTGGAACTTCATCAACTATAGCTCCTGCTTTTCCATCATCCTGCATATCAAAGCACTCTGGGCATATAGATGGACATAAGCCGCAAGCTATACAAGTATCTTTATCTACTTTTGGTTTCATAGTTTATTTCATCTCCTCTAATATCAAATTACAAACTTATTATTTCCTAAGAAATATTAAGTTATGTATATTTAATAATATAATTTAAAATAATGAAATAAATATAGTATAAGGAAAAGAATTTTTCTACTAATATAATCCTTCGAATATTAATGAATATAGTGGGTTTTCTTTAACGTATTCCTCTGCTTTTCCTTGCTCTAATGCTTCTGTAAGTTCAATATTAATTGGCAGTTCACCTATCAAAGGAACTCCAAGATACTCTGCATTTTCTTCTGATGACTTTCTGCTAAATACTCTTATCTTCTTATCACAATCTGGGCAGTTTATGTATGCCATATTTTCTACTACCCCTTTAATTTTTATACCCATCTTTTGTGCCATAATAACAACTTTCTTAACTATCATAGATACCATATCCTGTGGTGTAGATACTATTACAATTTCATCAATAGGAAATTCCTGCATTACAGTTAAAGCAATATCTCCTGTACCCGGTGGCATATCTATAAGTAAATAATCAAGATCCTCCCAATTAGTTTCCACAAACATCTGCTTTAATACTCCTGTAATAACTGGTCCTCTCCAAATTACAGGCTCATCTTCTACAGCCGTTAAAAGATTCATGGAAATTACTTTTATCCCGCTTTCTGTTTCTACTGGTTCAAATTTAACCATATCATTTTCTAATGGAATTATTTTAGCTCTCTTATTATTAACTCCAAAAAATCTAGGCATAGATGGACCTGTAATATCTGCATCTAACACGCCTACTTTATATCCTTTCTTGGATAACATACTTGCCATCATTCCAGTAATAGTTGATTTACCAACTCCACCTTTTCCACTTATAATTCCTATAACATTTTTAATATTTCCATATCTAGATGCCAATTTTAAATTTTCTTCACTACATCCTGTTCCTTTAGATTGACATGTATCTTTACTTTTACAATTTTCACAACTCATTTATATATGCTCCTTTACTTACCAGTCTTGTGGGGTTTTATTTGGCTCACTTATTTTAATATCCCAGTCTTTATAATTATATTCTGCTGTTATATAGTAGCTTTCAAAGGAATTATCCTTTTTATTATCTACTGTTATTAGTGTTTTGAAAACAGTGCTATTATATCCTCTATTTTTCACTTTAATTATTGTATCAAAATCTCCATAATTATTATTTACTAAATCAACACTAGGTAAAGTTTTGTTCAAACTTTTCTTAAAATCTTCTAAATCCACAGAAAATATGTATTTCAAACAATCTGTATCTCCAGCTATGTTCACTCCAACTTTATTTCCATTTGATAAGCCATCTTTTTTCTTATCAATAACTTTTAATATTGATTGATAGTATATATAATTAAAATCTCTTGGCTTTCTTATGAATGAAAGATTTTGCATTATTGTATTCTCTAAATTTTTAGGTACTGAAAATGCCTTATCGTCATCATAAAAGTTTCCTGTCCCATGTTCGTTAGCGCCAACTACATACTGATACTTTCTCACTTCATCTCCAGTGCATACCTCAAAAACATAGTCTGGATCTAATGAGCTTTTCTTTGAAACTTCACTTCCGTCCGATAAAATCTTGTAAATATCATCTATGGCTTTAGGATCGTTAACTACAAATCTGAATCCACTATCCCTAACACTTTGTATAATAATTTTATCTACTTTATTCTGTTTTATATACTCAAATTGTTGATTTTTAAGATTCATTTTAACTTCTATATTATCAATGAAGCTACAACCTGAGAGCATCATACTAGAGACTACTACCAATGGTAAAACTATTGTTAAAAATTTATTGTTTCTCAATGTTCTTCTTCGCTCCTTTGAAAATCTTGTGGTTATTAAATACGATAATACCAAGCGCCAAAGTAAATATTGCGATAAATTGTGATGTAGATAAAATCCCGACATTACCTCTAGGATCATCTCTTAAAAACTCTACTAAAAATCTACCTATGCTGTATATCACTAGATATAATCCCACTATCTTTCCTGTTTGTTTTTCTTTCTTGCCATAATATAAAAGTATAAATCCTAGTGAAAAGTCAAATATTGATGAATAAATTTGCGTTGGATGTACATGTATTCCTGCTGGTGCTAATGATCCCTTTGGAAATGTAACACCTATTGGCAACTTAGTTTCTGCTCCATAACAACATCCAGCTAGAAAACATCCAATTCTACCAAAACCTTGAGCTATCGCAAGACCTGGAACTGTCATATCTAACATTTCAACAATATTCCAAGCCTTTTTCCTAGAATATAAATACATGGCTAGGGCTCCTCCGCCTATGGCGCCATATATAACAAATCCATATCCAAAGTTCAGTAATATGCTTGGCTCTTTGATAATATCTTTAAACTCAGTTATTATAAATAATCCTTTTCCACCAAGTACTCCACCTATTACAGCTAAGATTACTAAATTTAATAAAGAATCTTCATCATAACCTTTCTTCTTTCCCTTATTTATAAATATAGCAGCTGCAACTATTATTCCAATTGCAATCATTAATCCATAACTCTTTATTTGTATACCAAACATTTCAAATAATATTATCCTCATTGCTCGCCTCCAAACGTCAAATAAGTATCAAGGAGAAGCTATCCTGGCCCCTCCTTGATACTTAAATTATAATACTTATGCTTATCCTTGGCAAATCTTATTTAACTCCATCAACTCAACATTCATACAATTATATGTTTTATACTAAGCATATAATGTAGTCTTTTCACATCAACCACTTATAAACCCTAAAACTTTATATAGAATAAATTGGTTAATTTCAACTTTAAGATGATTTAACACTTGAAATAATCGTATTTAAAATAGTCTTCATATTTTCCTTATAATCTTTTGACTTAAGATTAAATAATATCTTTGCTGTTTTACCTTCTCCTAAATTTAGATAATAGCATTCATTATTAAAATCATACCCATTCTTTACTTTTGTTTCATACTTAACTAATATCCCAGAATTGTAGGAATTTTTAAAAGGTGTTAATTCTGAATTATAATATTCTAAGCATTGACTATTTAAATCTTTTTCTGCAAACACATTTATATCCTCTTTAGTATTTACTACTTGCAATAAACCAGTAAGCTTATTATTTTTGTCTTTAAAATCTAATTCATAACTCACATATTGCCCTTTACTTTCTTTTTCCTCCACATTCCATTCACTTGGCAGAGATATAACATATTTATTCTCATCAAAAGAATATTCCTTAAATTTACTTATTCCCTGATCCATAAGAATTACCTGTTCGAAATTTTCTTTAAAGAAGCCCTGGGTTATGACCAGTATCAACATCAACGATAACAATATTGACGTAACAATCAACTGCTTCTTATTCATAACGACGTTCTCTATCTTGCCGGAATTACGATTGAAGAATTTTTAAAATCATAGAACATTAACCAATATCCTTGACCATTATTACTATCATTAGTCCATGTTACGAAACCTGTTCTTCCACCATATGGTTGATCATTTTTTTCTTTGCTTCCTGGTATTGCGTATATAATGTATTGCATTTCTTTATCTTTATTGCACTTATATCCTAATAAGAAATGACCTGCTTTACTAATGTAAGGGTAATAATTTAACATTGGATAATATGCTAATGTATATTTATTATAATTTGAATCATTTGATAAATCTTCTATGCCATTAACAATGATTTTATACCATTTACAAAAATTTATATCATTTAACTTTCCAATGAATGGTTCAAAATCTTGTGCTAGCTTCTCAAAGTATTTACCTATATCTCCACTTATAGTGAATCCCTGATTTGAAGTATTTTGATTATTACTATTTACATTTGATGTATTTCCCATATTTAAGTCTAGCTGTCCCATGCCTCCAGTTTCACCGCTAGTCTCTGGCTGTCCCATTGTTCCTGCATTCATTTGATTCATTCCAGTATTTGATGCTGTTTGATCTGTTCCAGTATTAGTATCTGTCTGGTTCATAGCTCCTGTATTAGTCTGGTTTACTGAGTTCCCAGACCATGGTTGCCACATTGTTCCTGTATCAACTTGGTTCATTCCAGAATTTGAGTTGGTTTGCTCCATAGCCTCCCCTGTGCCAGTAGCATTCATTGTAGATGTATCATTTGCTCCTGTGGCTCCACCTAAATTTCCTTGTTGAATATTATTTTCATATTCATCAAAATCTATTATATCCATTCTACCTGAGGTATCTACATCATTCAATTTATCCAATTTAAAGTTTTCTTCTATTCTTCTAGAACTAACTTGTACATCATTTATATCCTGATTATCATTTCTACATTTCTTTTCTAATTTGAATTTCTTCCACTTAGAATTATGGTTCTTCTTATCTTTTATAAATCCATATACTATAACATCCTCATATATATGATGACTTACTTTTAGATCTATTACTCCATCATAAGTATCCAATTTCATAGCTATCTTACCAATTACATCATCTATATCTTCTTCTTTTTCAAAATAGTCATACTTATCGTGTTTATCACACTTATCATATTTATCTTCTTTATTACATTTGTCATGTTTATCACATTTATCATATTTATCTTCTTTGTCGCATTTGTCATGTTTATCACACTTATCATACTTATCTTCTTTATCACATTTGTCAT
>CAURJV010000045.1:0-41366 GCA_963524945.1 uncultured Clostridium sp. | reverse complement strand
ATTAGTAATGCTTCTTGTCTTAATAAATCATTAGTTTGAAATTTTCCTGTAAAAGTAGTTGTTGTGGTAAGCGTTCCAGGCTTTTTAATTCCTCTTGATGTCATGCATCCATGCTCTCCAGTTATAAGTACACCAACATCACTACTTTTTGTAACCATAGAAACTATTTCAGCTATATCCGTTCCAATACGTTCTTGAAGTTGAAGTCTTCGTCCAACCATATCGGCAATTCTTGAAATTTTACTAAGACCAATTATTTTATCTTTCGGTATGTACACCACTGTAACTTTCATGTTATACATAAGTGCTAAATGATGCTCACAATAACTGTGAATTGGTATATCTTTAACCACAACCATATTATTATGAGTTTCTGAATCATAATCTTCATTCTCAAATGTAGTTCCAAACATTTCTGCTATTTCTCTATTTGAAAGGGTCATACCTTGAAAAACTTCTTCGTACATTTTAGATACTCTTTTAGGTGTATCTAGTAATCCTTCCCTATCAGGATCATCTCCTAAAGCAACAATAATTTCTCTTATACATTCCTCTATTTTTTTTGTATCTATCTTCTTTGGCATAACTTAAGCCTCCTTGTATTTCTAAACCTTTTGTAAAAATAAAATTTACTTTAAGCTAGTCTATATTATATATAATAACCACTCAATTATTAAACTCCGCGTGCATTTTTATCCCAGATAATTTTATGTAATTGTACTTGCAACCTTACTTTATTCAAATTTTTATCTTTCATAAATTCTACAATTTCTTGCATTTCTATATTTCCCGAAACTGGACTCAAATAAACAAAGCATTTTGATGTTAAATTGTACTTACATATTATTTCGTATGCCATTTGTAAATCTTCCTTACTTCCTATCACAAATTTATAAACATCATTAGATTCTACAATACTTAAATTATTGAAATCCATTCTATCCATCATATTACTGCTAGGAAGTTTAAAGTCTACAATATAGCTGATATTATTATTTATAAATTTATTTTTAAAAGTTCCTATGTTAACAGCACCATTTGTTTCTATATGAACTTTTAAGTTATCATCTAAATTCAAAAGCTCTAGTAATTCATATATTTTTTTTTGAATAAGTGGCTCTCCACCTGTTAAAGTAACATTAGTAACTTTATTTTCTTTTATATACTTGTAAATTTCTTCAGCACTCAAAATTTCCGAAGTATTTTCTTTTTCCCATGAATAAGTTGTATCACACCAAGAACATCTTAAATTACAGCCTTGAAATCTTATAAATGTCGCAAGTTCACCAGAAGTAGGTCCTTCTCCATCTATTGATAAAAATTTTTCAATTATATTAAACATAATTATCCTCCATTAATCCTCTGTATAAATGCAGCTATTATTCGGAGTTTCAAATAATTCTACCTCACACACAGGCAATCCCTTAGCTTTTAATCTATTAAAAATATCTCTAGACATTTCTTCTGCGGTAGGTCTATAATCGACTAAATAAATATTGAAGTTATTTTGAAGTTCCTCTAATTTTTTAGTCAAAGCTTTTCCATCTTCATTATTTTCAATAATTAATTTATGGTCAAAAACTTCTGCGATATCTTTTAATATACTTTTAAAGTTTCCAAAATCATCTACCATTCCTCTAAGCTGGCCATCTTGATGTAGCTTTTCAGAACTTAGTTTTGCAATTAACTTGTATCTATGACCATGAATATTAGAACATTTTCCTTTATATCCACTTAAGTAATGTGCCATATCAAATTGTACTTCACTTTTTATTTTAAACATACTTTTCTCCTTACGTAATTTATATAAAAGTTTTAGTGATTAGTTTTTATTAAAACATCCATTAATTAAATTAACTTTACATGTTAAATGCAAAAAAGACTAATTTTGAGCGACTGAAACTAGCGCAACAAAATTAATCTCAAATTCAAAATAATTCAAAATTAAAATGCCTAGTTTTGTTTAATGACAGGATGGTCTTAATGAACTGTCCGTATTTAATTTTCCATAAAATTTCACTTGATATTGGTAATGATAACATATTTCATTTAATTATGCAAACTTTCTGTTGCATTTTCAACCAATGTGTTATAATTAGCAATAATCAGTTAAATTTATCTAACTTTTATTTTAGGAGGTCTTTTTTTGAAAAACATAATGGGATTTAAACATAAATTCGCTTATAGTTTCTTTAATTTTGAAGCATACAGGGAATTTTTAATACAAGGGCTTAGAAAATCAATATTATATGTTTTTCTGGTTACTTTGCTATTTTCAACAATAACCAATGTTAAAGAAATAAATATGATTGCTACTGAAATATCTCTAGTACAAAATGTGCTTTTGAGTAATGCACCAAATTTTGAACTTAAGAATGGCGTATTATCTGTTAATTCAGATGAAACTATTTATTATAAACATGAAGGTGATTTTTTATTTGATTTAATATCAACCTTTATGGAAAATATAAATACAGTAAATTCACTTGACTCTGATACTTTAAGCATTCAGGACAAGCTTGAAAATGATCCTTCAGCTTTCGGCACTGACGGCTCAATAATAAATGCAGATTCAAATCAGTTAAATTATTACACATTTATTATTGATACTAAAGGTAAAACTGATAAATCCATTTTAAATTCCTACAAGGATGCTGTATTTATTGATTCTAGTAGCATATATCTTAGAAAAAATTATAGAACAGCTGGCACTATCAACTTTTCCGATTTCCCTAATATAAATATTGATAACGAAGGTTCTGGTTACTATCTTTCTATAATTAAAATACTTACCCCTATAGTTCTTTTAGTAGTTACCCCTATTAATTCCTTTATTACTAATTTGATTTTGGGATTGTTGATATTTGGGCCACTTGCTATATCTATAGGTTCGTTTATGGGAGTGAAATTAAAATACTCTAGAGCTTGTACTCTGAGTTTCTATGCGATGAGTCTACCACTTTTACTTGAAGCTTTAATACATGTTGCCGGAATAATAATACCAGAATTTTTCCTTATATTCTGCGTTATTACACTAATTTATTGCAGTTTGGCTATAAGAGAAATTAAAAATATTGATAAATCTAAATTAAATTTGATGAAGTAAAATTATATTGAATATTTAAGTATAATATATATTTTAAATTTATTCTTTATAACATAAATGTGTCTTAAAAAAATAACCTAGAGATTAATTAAATTAATCTCTAGGTTATTTTCATATTTTCATCTATGAGTAAATGTAAATATTGAAGTTATGTGAAACATGTCAAGTAATATTACTACATTAATACATATAAGCATTCCACATAGTATATCCTCAATTTTACTATTTGTCTTTATCATCCCAATTGAAAATCTCTTTTTGCTAAAGGGGTAAAACCATGGCAAACCTCCAACTGTTAGGCTATCTAGAACTAGGTGAGAAAGTATTCCTAGAAATACCCCTTTTATACCAATTAACATAAATTTATTTATAAACATGCCAATGACAGCTGAATATAAAAATAGATATACAAGTGGTGCATGAAATAACTTTCTATGACCAGCTAATTTATTTATTGCTTTTGATACACCTTTAGTTTTTTTACCAATGTAACTATTTCCGTGATCTATATCTGGAAATATACTCCCAACAAAAGCTCCACCCAGAAATATTGCTGTAGATGAAAATGGCATGTGGATCATTTGGCAGTTCATATATAAGCCTGCTAGTATTCCGCCATTTATATGTGTTTTGTAATTCATTTTTTAATTCCTACTTTCAGTTTCTCATTTTATCATAGGTTTAAATTTCTTTATTATGTTATTATACTATAGACTATTTTATAATTTAAAGAAAAATCCACTAAAATACTATGTTTTTAGTGGATAAATTTATATATTTAATATTAATTTTTATTATTGATTATTAGGCTTATTTGTTTGAGCAATTTTTATACCTGTATTACTTTTGTCTAAACAAATTTTTTCTGATTTACAGCCCTTACATCCACAGTTGCATTTTCCTTTTGAAGAATTCTTAAGAGATTTAAAGATTATAAATCCAGCAAAAGAAATTATTATAATCGTAATTAATATTTCTATCATTGAAACTTCACCTACCTGCTATTATAAAAGTATGATTTAAGTTTTGAGAATGATACTTAATCATATTCTTAACAATTATCAAAAAAACAAACTATTCGTTTTTAAAAATAAATACACAAGGTTATAAAGAAAACCACCCAAATTAAATACTAGGAAAGAAGCAATCCATGCCACAACCAACTGAAAGAAAATTGAAAACAAAGTTAATTTACTTCCATATTCTTTTTGCATCGTTCCAATTGTAGATATACATGGAGTATAAAGTAGTATAAACACTAAAAAGGCATATGCAGAAATATTGGTAAAATGAATTGGTAAAATCACTGATAAATCCCCTGCAAAAATTACCTGCATAGAAGCTAAAACTGATTCTTTAGCTAGTAGTCCTGAAAGTAATGATACTGCTGATTGCCAATTACCAAAACCTAAAGGTTTAAAAATTGGTGCGAGAACATTTCCAATTGACGCTAATATACTATCATCCACTTGATTCACCATACCATGAATATTAAAATTCGACAGAAACCATACTACTACACTCATTGCAAATATAATAGTTGCAGCTTTCTGTAAAAAACCGCTAGCTTTATCTAGTGTTTGTTTATAAATAGATGATATTTTAGGCATCTTATATTCTGGAATTTCAATTATAAAGGGTTCTTCATCTTTTTTGAAATATGTATTTTTGAATAAAATACCAAGCAAAAATGCTACAAAAACGCCAAGTAGATATAGAGAAGATACCACTAATCCTCTATGAGTATCAAAGAATACAGCCGCAAATACAGTATAAACTGGAAGCCTGGCATTACAAGACATAAATGGCACTAGTAATGCTGTAAGTTTTCTATCTTTTTCACTTTCTAAAGTTCTAGCAGTCATAATTGCTGGAACTGTACATCCAAAACCTATTATCATAGGAATAAAAGCTTTACCAGAGAGTCCCATTTTCCTCATTAACTTATCCATCATGAATGCGACCCTAGCCATATAACCGCTATCCTCCAAAATAGTTATACATATAAATAGTACTAATATTATTGGAAGCAATACTATAATCCCTCCAACGCCTGAAATAATACCATCTACAATTAGGGAACTAAACCAAGCAGAAGAATTCGATAATAGTTGGTGCGCAGTCGGTATAATGTTATTATTTAAAAGGTCATCCAACAAATCTGAAATTGGTTGCCCAACCCAAGAAAATGTTAACTGAAACATTAGAGCCATGAGCAAAAGGAAAATAGGATATGCTAAAACTGGATGTAGAACAAACTTATCCAATCTCTCAGTAATACTTTCCTGCATGTTTTCTTTTATTGTCATACATGATTTTAATACATTTTCTATAAAACTATATGCTTCTTTTTCAGATGAAAAATCAAATTTTCTATGATTCAATGGTTTAGTAAAGTTTCCTTCTTTAAGTCTTTCTTTAACTTTATCTACTCCTATATTTTTTCCTGCAATAATTGGAATTACCTCGACATCTAATTCTTTAGACAACTTATTATAATCAATAACAATTCCCTTATTTTCGCAAACATCAATCATATTCAAGGCTAATATTATTGGTTTATTAAATTGTTTAAGTTGAGTTGTAAGATATAAATTTCTATTTAGATTAGATGCATCCACAATATTTAATATTAAATCAACATTACCTTCTTCTAAAAAACGCTTGGACACTTTTTCTTCATTTGAGAAAGTATCCATTGCATATATTCCAGGTAAATCAACAATCTTAATGTTCTCAAAAAGAAAACCTTCCTTTTTGTCTACAGTTACACCTGGCCAATTACCAACATACTGATTGGAGCCAGTGAGTAAATTATATAATGTAGTTTTTCCTACATTAGGATTACCAAGTAAAGCTACGTTTATCATTTATTTAAGTCTCCCCTATTTTGCTAATAATTTAAATGTTTAAGCCACTATTATTATAATTTTTTTAATAATATATTCTTAGCATCTTTTTTTCTGATAGCTAAATCAAAGCCTCTAAAGTTTATAATAATTGGATCACCAAGTGGTGCTGTTCTTCTAAGTTCAACCTCAGTTCCTTCAATACATCCTAATGCAAACAACCGCTTAACTAATTTTGAATCTCCTTTAATAGATGAAATTATTCCTTTTTCTCCTGGATTTAAACTGCAAATGCTCATAATAATGACACCTCCTAAATGAAATTATTTATCATATAATTAAGAATATCATTATTGGCTATAATAAGCAATATAAAATTGGTATATTTGCTCACTTTTTTGATATATTTAAGTTACTTTTTTCTTGCATAATAATATAAAATAATTTCAATATATGATTTAACATTAAAGGCTATATTTATATTCCTATACTGAAAATAATAGTATATATTTAACAATTCATACTATTATTTTATTACTTAAAATTCTATAAATCAAATATACTGATCTATTGGTAAAAGTTTACTTGGGATTTTAAAATTTCAAAAATAGATTAATTAATACTAGCATTTTTGCTATAATTATTATTTGTATGGACGGACAAATTTCTCAATAATATAATAAAGTCGTTGTATTTTTAAAATTAATTTGGAGGTTAATTATGAACAATAGTCGGAATTTTTTTCTTTATTTAATATTATTAATTGGAGTTGTGGCGCTTTCAACATCTGCAATATTTGTAAAACTTTCAAGTGCTCCAGCACCTATTATAGCTACTTATCGAATGATGTTTTCTACATTTATTTTGCTACCCGTATTGCTTATGCGAAAAGGTACTATTAAGGAATTAGTAAACTTATCATATAAACAATGGGTTTTAGGTAGCATTTCTGGTGCCTTTCTTGCATTACATTATGGGCTTTGGTTTGAATCGTTAAATTATACATCTGTAGCAAGTTCTACTATATTTGTTACTCTTCAGCCGCTATTTGCTTTTGCGGGTGGGTATTTCTTTTTTGGAGAAAGATTGAGGGGACTTGCTCTTGGCGGGGGTGTTTTAGCTATTATTGGAAGCTTTATAGTTGGATTTGGAGACTTTAATATTGGAGGCAAAGCATTGGCTGGAGATTCTCTTGCCCTAATAGCTGCGGCATCTATAACAGTTTATTTTTTTATAGGTCAATATTTAAGGAAAAATTTATCTCTTATTGTGTATGCTTTAATAGCATACTCATCAAGTACTTTATTTTTGCTAATATATTCTCTATTTTGTAGATATCCATTGGTTGGATATCCATCATTGGATTGGTTATGGTTTCTTGGTCTAGCATTTATTTCAACCATAATGGGACAAACAATTTTTAATTGGCTTATTAAATGGGTAAATACTTCTACAATTTCAATGAGTATTTTAGGCGAGCCAATTGGAACTTGCATATTAGCATATTTTATTTTTGGAGATATAGTTACTCTTAAACAGCTCATTGGTTCTACAATTATTTTGTTTGGGATATTCTTGTTTTTAATATATAACAAGCCTAAAAAAATTCCAAGTTAACATAAGAAAATCGGAAACTTGTTAATATTTATCTAAGAATTCAGAAAAAGGTACCTTAATATTATAATCAGGTACCTTTTTTCTAAAAGCTATTTTTTACCACTATTCTTTGATTTCACTAATTACATCTTTTGATTCATTATAAGAATCCGCTAATTGCTTAAGTGGCGTATCATACGGTTTTACCCATCCTCTATTAACAGTTAATTCTGTGAGAGCTGTATGACCTTCAACAATTTTTCCTAACGAAGCTGAATATATAGCCCTCAATTCAGGGGTACTACTTGTTAATGCTGCATTTAGATACATATCTGCGCCTTCCTTAGCTGTAGAAAGCATACTTGATGCTATTATCTCATCATCTATATCAATGGTACTTTTAATCATATTTCCAATTATACTTCCCATTTTATAATACCTCCTTTGAAATTGGTACTCCATTTTCATTCATAAATTGTTGAATACCTTTTATTCTGCCTTCAGTTGCTAATAAGCCCGCTTCTGACTGCCTTTTTAAATCTCCATCTGTAATTAATGAACTAACAGCTCTTTGCATTGCTAATCCATCACTTTCCATCTTTAAAACAGATGTTAAAGATAATATTTCTGCTTCTGAAAGTGTTCTCATATCATTACCTCCACATAATATATTTTACTTTTATATTATGTGTTTTTGAATTATTAATAGTCGTGTAAATTTTATCTCTTTTCCTCATAGAATATATATTAACCCAATATACTGATCATATTACATAATTTATGAAGTTACTTTTTAAATATACTACCAAAGCATTTTGAACTTTTATCTAAATACTCATTATAGTTATCTGAATTTTTATTAAAACTATTTATTTTCACCACATTATTACTTGTTGAGGAATGTACATAGTTTCCTTCACCTAAATACATAGCAACATGTCCAGGGAAAAATATTAGATCTCCTTTTTTTATTTGATTAAATTTTATTTCTTTAATAGGAAAACCTTCTTTAATTTTTGCATCTCTATAAATTAGAATCCCATTCAGCATATAAGCCATTGAACAAAGACCTGAACAATCAATTCCAAGAGGTGTTTTTCCTCCCCATCTATATTGGGTTCCAATATATAATACTGCTGAAGATACTAAACTATCCCTAAGGCTTACCTCGTCATTTATATCATAACTCTTCTTTAAATTTGATATGAAACTACTTCTTATCCACCCTACATTAAGATTTGGTAATATAACTTTTGTAAACTTATTATCTTCACTATGTTCATAAGTAGCAATTAAATTAGCTCCTCTTGTCAAACTTTCAATTTGATACCCAGATGCTTGCGGCTTATTAAGAATATCTGCAAAAGAATTAATTACTATTGAATTTTTCTCTGTTTCCCATTTTTTTGATAACGTATCATTTATTATTAAATCAATACCATTAATGTATCCTTCGTAATTATAATGAGTTCTTATATAAAACCAATTATTAAACTCCTCTTTAAGTATTTCGACATTCATTCCAAATAGAACTTCGTCAACACTTTCACAAGTATTTTTTGGTTCACTCTTTAGTATTCCTATAGTACTAATAACTATTGCATTTTTCATTTAATACCCCCAAACGTTCAATCTTTAATGATGAACTAAAGAATAACAATTTCTTTTCTTTCCCCATTTATCTTTACTTTTGCTCCTAATGGAATGCTTATAGTAGGAGTGCAGTGTCCACAAGCTAGATTATAAATTGTCGGCTTATTTTCTGGCTTTATCAATTCTTCAAATATCTCAATTAGCGTCAAGCTGATACTTCCTTCTATTGGATCACACCCATTCCAGGATCCTAAAATAATTCCTGCTGCATCTCTAAATTTTCCACATTGCTTTAATTGAAGTAACATTCGATCTATTTTATATGGATACTCGTCTACATCTTCTAGGAATAATATTTTCCCTTTTGTATTAAGTTCGTATGGAGTCCCCATAGATGAAGCAACCAAGGAAAGATTTCCGCCAACTAGCTTTCCAATTGCTTTTCCATTTACTAACGTTTTTATTTCTTGTCCATCTGGATTTTTAAGTATTCCTAATGGTTTATTACTGAATATGTTTCGCATAAAATAGTCCATTGTATAATTGTCTACACCCTTATATAATTCAGTTGATGCCATTGGTGTATGGAAAGTTATAAATTTACATTTTTCATTAAATACGTTATGAAGGACCGTCACATCACTATACCCTGCAAAAACCTTCGGATTTCTTTTTATCATATTATAATCTAACATATCTAAAATTCTTCCTGCTCCGTATCCACCTCTTATAGCAAAAATACCCTTTATGGTTTTATCCTCGAACATTCTATTAATATCGTCTGCTCGTATTTTATCGTTTCCAGATAAATATCCATGTTGACATTTGCAGCTTTTACCCAAAACAACTTCAAGCCCTAACTCTTCCATAGCCTTAATCGACGGCTCTATTCTTTCCTGTTTTGCTGGCCCGGAAGTTCCAATTAATCCTATTCTATCACCTTTTTTTAGAGGTCTTGGTCTTATCATATATATCTCCCATATAATTGTTACATTTAAACTTAATAAAAAAGATCATTGTATTTAATATATCAAATAGTATAATCTATAATTTAAAGTTTATAAAAGACCACATAGACGATATTTAAAAGTACAATGATATTTAATTATATGAGTTTGTAATATTCTTTATAATGTTTTTTAAAAATATTTGTAAATCACAAAATTTTAAGATGTAATATCATAGCAGAAATACTCTCATTAAATGAAGTTTTCAATGAAGGTCAACTCTTTATAATCTGTTAAGAGTTTATTCAGAAATAATAAATATAATTGAGCTATGCATTAGTCACTAGCTTAATTATATTTAAAGATATTATTTACGTAATTACACCCCTTGATTCAGCTTTACAATATTACGTTAATTTTATTGATAAATTTGTTGAATAATATTATATAAAAGTGATATTGTTTATTAAGTAATATCCTTAAAGCAATATATTATTTTTCTTAGAATAGAAACAACTTTAACTTTTTTATAAACTAATTGGTTACATTTAATTGATATGATGAGTAATAATGCTAACTACATGCTCATTAATAAGTATGCTTTATAATCATTAAATCATTTTAGAGATGCTAATTTATTTCTTAAGGGGTGGTTCCATTTGGCAGCTGCCAATTAGAATTTCTCAATTCTATAAACTTCACTTATTGGAGAAGCTTGACTTTTATTCTATTGAATAACACGAAAGTGCATTTTGAAAATATATAATGAATTTAAATAAAGATCTGATTTCTCATCTTTGATAAATTAATTAGTATGGATAAGAAAATATGTAGGAGGCAATTTATGGATAACATAGTTCAAAAGTTTAAAAATACTTTCTATACAAAAGAATTCATTACCTTTTTAATAATAGGTGTTCTAAATACCTTTAACGGAACTGTTTTTTCTTACTTATATTCAAGTTTTTTTAATGAAAATATAGCATTTATATGTGGTTATATTTCAGGTTTGATTATATCCTATTTATTGAATAGTTTTATAACATTTAAGGAAAAATTGCAATTCAATAAATTTATAAAATTTGTAATATCATATATTCCAAATTTTATCATCCAAAATATAGTTGTGGTAATAGTATTTAATTTGTTGAGCCTAAATAAGCTTATTGCTTATTTATTAGCAGCAATTATAGGTGTTCCAACTACATTCATATTAATGAAATTTTTTGCATTTAGCAAAAAAATTAATTAAGCATTTCTCCAAAAATTACATTGGTAAAATCAATGAAAGAAATTAGACTTCTAATTTTAAACCTGTATAATCAGTATTAGGCATACAAAATAAGTTCTAAATAGGTATGCCTTAAGTTATCTTTTAATGAATTGGAGGTACTTAATGAATAAGATAAAAAAATACTATATTATTATTCCTATAATAACTGCGATTCTGTCTCTTATAGTAATGATAGTAACATCAATAGACTCAAAGGTAATTAATAAAGGTTACTCTTATTTTAATGAAGATCTTAGCTCTAATAAAATATCGACCGTAATAGTTGATACCTCTCCCAAAATGACTGTAATACTTAATAGTGGTGATAAATACTCAACAGATAATCCACATACTGATACTTTAAAAGAAAAACTCTTATTAAATGGAATAGAGGTTAAGGATGAGACCACTCCCCCTCTTACTAAAACTATTCCTTCTGGAATTTTAGGTGTATCACTTTTTGCAATAGTTGCAATGCTTGTATATAAATCAAAAGGTGGAGTTTCTTCTGTAACATCTATGGAAATGCAAGATTTTAGTAAAGATAAGAAATCAGCTCTAAATTTTGATGCTGTAGCTGGAAATGAAGAAGCTAAAGATAGTTTAATGGACGTTGTAGATTTTCTTAAAAATCCAGAAAAGTATCAAAAGTATGGTGCTAGAATGCCAAAAGGTGTTATTCTTTATGGTGATCCAGGTACAGGTAAAACATTACTTGCAAAAGCAGTTGCAGGTGAAGCAGGAGTTCCATTTTATGCACTTAGTGGTTCGGATTTTGTCCAAGTATATGTTGGAGTTGGTGCTGCAAGAGTAAGAAATTTATTCAAGAAGGCAAAATCCCAAGGAAAAGCTGTAATATTTATTGACGAAATCGATGCTATAGGTAAAGCAAGAGGTAATGGAAAAAATGGATCTAGTAATGATGAAAAAGATCAAACATTAAATGCTCTTTTAACTGAAATGTCTGGATTCGGGCAAGAAGAAGGAATTGTAGTAATTGCAGCGACAAATAGACTTGATATGTTGGACAAAGCGCTTCTTAGACCAGGAAGATTTGATAGACATATAGAAGTTGCATTGCCAGATGTTAATGCAAGAGAGAAGATCTTGTCTCTTCATTTAAAGGACAAACCATATGAAAATATTGATATTAAAGATATAGCTAAAAAAACAGTATATTTTTCTGGTGCAAAGCTAGAAAGTTTAGTTAATGAAAGTGCTATATTAGCTGCTAAAGATAATAGCGATTATATTACTTCTTACCATATAGAAAATGCATACTCTATAACTTTGGCTGGGCATGAAAAAAAAGAAAGAAGTTATCTTAAAGAAGAAGATAAACTCCTCACAGCATATCATGAGGCCGGACATGGATTAGTTAATATGCTACTACTTCCTCAAGATAAAGTTTCTAAAATAACAATTATACCTACAACAAAAGGTGCTGGAGGTTATACATTATCTATTCCTGAGGATACTAACTACCACAGAATAGATTACTTGAGAAATAAAATTAAAGTTTCACTAGGTGGTAGAGCTGCAGAAGAAATTATTTTTGGCAAAGATAAAATTTCTACTGGAGCACATGGAGATATATCTCAAACTACTGATATTGCTTTAAAAATGGTTACTGAGTATGGTATGGGTGAAACCTTAGGACTTATAAATCTATCAAGTGTAGGTCCTTTGTATAGTAGTTATGGAAATCCAGTTATTGAAGAATGCAAAAATATTGTTAGTGATCTATACGATGAAACGCTAGAACTTCTAAATAAAAATAGAGCTTCTTTAGATAAAATTGCTATAGAGTTATTAGAAAAAGAAACTTTACACGAAGATGAATTGAATAAATTAGTTATATAAATAACTTAACGTTAGTTAATCAAGTCAAATTAAATATATCCATAATTTAATTCTTTAAGAATATTTGTTCTAAATATTCTAAGTGGAAGGCTGTATGCATTTGGTGAATGTTCCAGTTATATTGGGACATTCAGTAAATAGAATAGCCTTCCATTTTTTTGTGCTAATGAATTCTATAAAAAAATAGATAGTACTAAATTCCTAAATAATGAATTTGATATTGTAAACAAAATATTTAGTTTGACATGACATTAAAACTAAATTATAATTTGTTTGATTAATTATAGTAATCGTGTGATGAATTTGGGAGATGCTACAACCAATGTAGAGCCGAAGGTGAAGTCGCAACAAACTCTCAGGCAAAAGGACCGAATTCTGACGAAACTCTGGAAAGTCTTATGACACCCAAGAAGCAATCTTTTAATTAGTTATTAAAAGAGAATCTTTCAGGTACAATAACAGAGGCGAATTGTTTACGCAGTTCGTCTTTTTTTATGCATCAAATTTTAAATTGAAAGAGGTATTTGATTTATGAGTGATATTAATATATTAGAATACTTAGGCATATTTGCATTTGCAGCATCTGGAGCTCATACAGCAATTGATGAAAAATTCGATCTATTTGGTATATACATTCTAGCTACTGTCACAGCTATGGGGGGAGGAGTTCTCCGTGATATTGTAACAAATGTTGGAATTCCATTATTCTTTTCAAACTATAAGACAATTCCATTTATTATTTTAGGTGCAACAATTCCTGTTATTCTTCGCGGAAAATTAAAATATAATACTATGTTTGTAATAATAGATGCAATAGGACTTTCGGCTTTTTCTGTTTCCTCTGGAATTAAAGCTCTTGAAAGTGGATATAATTTAATGCTATTTCTATTTGCTACAAGCATTACTGGAGTTGGCGGAGGAGTGCTTAGAGATATAATTACTAGTAGAAAGCCTGAAATCTTTAAGACTGATGTTTATTGTATTGCATGTATTCTTGGGTCACTTTTACTGTGGTTTTCATATCCACTTCTAGGAACTCATCTTTCTCAGCATATATCATTAATTACCATTTTTTCAATTAGAATGATTTGTTATATAAAAAAAATAAATCTTCCGATAATTAATAAGAACTGATTATAATAATCATCCTAGAGCAGATTAATATAAAAATAATTTGCTTTAGGACAAGCCTATTCTTATAAGTACATATTTTTATATAAAAAAGGAAAAGATATCATTAGACTTAGAATCCATATAAATATTATACATTAGAAAGGGGTTGATTTTAATGATTAACAAAAACAGTAAGATTGCCATAATATTAGCAATATTATTTGAAATATTAATTATTATTACAGCTATTAAGACTGCTTCATCTAATCCATGGAGTTATTTACTTTTTTTATTGTGGGATGCTGTAAGTATATTTATTCCTTTTATTATTGTTCGAATTGCTAATTTTAAAAAAATAACCCTTCCATCTAGTTTTTTATCAGCATCAATAATATTTATATTTATTACTTTATATCTAGGAGAAACTTTAAAGTTTTATAGTATGTTTTGGTGGTGGGATATACTTCTTCATGGTATATTTGGTGCATATGGCGTTATAATTGGAGTACATCTATTACAGGGAATTATGGCCAAAACTAAAAATACAACTCAAAATAGGTTTTCAAAATTCACATTATTATTTGCCTTTTGTTTCACAATTGCAATAGGTACTATTTGGGAAATATATGAATTTCTAGCAGATTATTTTTTTAAAACTGACATGACAAATGGAAGTCTTGAAGATACTGCAACAGATCTTATGATAAAGTGTACATGTGCTTTTATTACATGCTTAATATATTATTTTTCTAGATTAAAAAAGACAAATACTGTTCAATAAGTAAAAGAAATTTACTAAACATTATTTGTCTTATTGTAAAAAATTTTATTAATTATTATTAAGTTAATACCTTGTAAATATAGGATAATTATTAAATTATCCTATATTATCTTTTGGTTCCGAAAAATAATATCCTTGAGAATAATCCACATTCAAAGCTTTTAGCTTATTATATATTTCTTCCTCAGACACAAACTCTGCAATAGTTTCTATTCCTAACTCTTTTGCAAATGATACTATAGTTTTTGTGACAATCTCTGCTGATTTGTCTTTATGAACATTTTTAATAATTGATCCATCAATCTTTATATAATCCACATTTAGCTTCATAAGGTAATTAAAATTTGAATAACCAGTTCCAAAATCATCAATCGCAATTTTTGAACCAAATTTTTTTATTTCTTTTATAAATTCAGTAACTTCATTAAAATTTTCAATACCTTCTGATTCAACTATTTCAAATACAACCTTTTCAGGTTTTTGGGCTTTTTTTAGTTTTTTTATTATTAATGTTCTAATTTCGCTGTTCATTATATCCTGAAGAAGAAGATTTATAGAGATTTCATAATTAGTTTTATTTAAAACTTCAAAGGTTTTTTCTAACATTATTATTGTTAATTCTTTGTATAATCCAGCTTTTTTAGCTATATCCAGGAAAAAATAGGGAGATATAGCCTTCCCATTTTCATCAATCATTCGAATTAAAGCTTCACATTTTTCAATTGTTTTTAGATTATTATTAACTATTGGTTGAAAAAATGGAACTATTCTATTTTCAGCTATAGCATCTTTAATTTTTTTAGTCCATATTATATTTTCCTTAATCCCCTCGTATATATTAAGTTCTTCCTTATATATTTGAAATAATTCCTTATTTTTTTTTGCATAATTTAACGCCATTTCTGCCTTCTCGAACAATAATTCTTCATCCAATGCAACGCCCATTACAATTGTCAAGAAAATCTTACCTTCTTCATAAACGAAACATTGATTATTTATTTCATTTTGCAAAGATTGTATTCTTGTAATGAACTCTTCTTTTGATATTTCACTACTTGCTATTGCAAATATATCTGAATTTACTCTGTAAGAGTTTAATTTATTCTGATTACAATACCAGCCAATTAACTTAGAAATATCTTTTAATACTTTATCACCTATTGTATTCCCATAAAAGTCATTTATATCATTGAAAGATCTTATATCAACAATTACAAGCTTGGTGTACTTTTTTATACATAAATCATTAATTAATTTATTTCTATTTTCTAAACCAGTCAACTTGTCCGTATAATATTGTTTTTCTAACTCATCTGTTTTTTCTTTTATTTTTTCTTCAAGTTTTATATTTAATTGATTTAATTCTTCTCCAGTATTCTTTATAAGATTATATAACGCTGAATCTTCCTCAGTAAAATAGGAATGTTCAGCATCGATTTCTGATATCATTTTAATTCTTGCATTAATATCTTCTGAAAGTGCTAATACAGTCATTGTTTCTGTGTAAAACATATTTTTATTATTTACATTATTAAATTCACCAAAAGTATAAAAACCGCTTACAGATACATCTTTAAATGGAATTATCTCCTTAGCATTAACTTTTTTAAATATATTTTTTCTTGAATCGCAAGAATATATTAACAAACTTTCACATGGGCATTTTGCAATCTCATTATACATTTCTTTCGCACTTTGTAAAATTTCTCTTAAGTCTCCAAAGCCAATTCTTATTTTTTCACCAATATCTAGCTTTGTAGATATAAGCGCTTCTTCCGCATTCATAAATTTTAATACGTGTGCGCTAAAATATCGATCTCTTCTTTTCACCATTAAAGGAAATTTATCTCCCATGCGTTGAATTTGTTCATTATTGTCAGTACCTAAATATTTGTTATAAAATTCTTTTGCTGATATAGTTCCTATCTTTTTTACTATGTTATCTTCTACCAATGTTATTTCATGTTCTTTACCTATAGGTATACAATTAAAACTACTTCCGTTATTAACATTTAAAGATTTACTTTTTAAAGCTGCTGCAACTACTGCGTTTTTTTCTACTCCTTCGTCTGTAAAAACGTATGTTTGATACTCAGAATTACTCTTTCCCGCAATCCCTCCTGCGACTAAAACATGATCATTTATCGAGTTTATCCCACGCAAAAGTTCCTCTCCGGCAATGCTTGAATCGCCAAAAGATATTATTACTTTGGTATTAGGGCAAATTAACTGACTAGCTATTTTCACACCTTTATTAAAATCAGGTATATTATCTTTAATTAAAACAGATTTAATTATTGTTTTCTCAAAAGTACTTATAGAAATTATACACTCTCGTTCAAATATATCTCCATTTAGAATTTCACCTGAAGATGTAGCTCCTACTATTTTACATTGAGGAATTAATAATTTTAAATTTCGTATTACTTCTTCTATAAATTCTTTATTGCATATTCCAGAAAATACTTGTACCAATATATTATTATATTTCACTATGTCATTGCTATTTACATATAACTGTAAAGTTTTAAAGTCCCTATATTTAACATTATAGGTTTTCATAATTCACCTCAATAATCAGATATTAGATATTTTATACACATATATTCAATTATACCATTTAATTAAGTCTTATTCATTATTTTTCTACATAATTTAGCAGAATTTTCGTTTTAAATCACCAAAATTAATAAAACAATACTATAATACTAATTAATTTAAGAGAATTTATTACTATCTTTATTATTAATCAACTAGGTTTAAATATAATGGTTAATTTTTTCTTATATTAATTACAAAATTTAGATAAAACTAAAAATATAGGTAAGTATTCTGTATAAATTTTAATGATATTAATTTCATATTAACTCATATCAAATTCTTTAATTCTTCTATATACCAAAGAAATCCTCTAAAATAATTTTTCTCAATAATTTATAATGTTGCATAAAATTTAATAACACTGATGGAGTTCCTAAGCAAAAATTATTTAGTTTTAGAATTTAGAGCAAAAAATAGAAGGCAGTGTATTTTAGTATAAATCCCACTACCATCTATTTAATCTACTATTGAGTTACATTGAATTATGCAAACACTATTTACTAGATAATTTATTTATTTCATTTCCAGGTACATTAACTTTTTTATCTACCGGGTCTACATTAAAAGTTATATTCTCTCCATTAGAAGTTGCTATTATAGTTCCTTGCATATCTGTTCTGAATACTTTAATATTTTTTTTGTTAAGTTTGTCTATAGTCTCCTTATGAGGATGACCGTAGTCATTACCTTTTTCACAACTTATTACTGCATATTTAGGATTAACTTTATCGATAAAAGCTTGAGTTGTAGATGAATGACTTCCATGATGTCCAACTTTTAAAACATCAGCTTGAATATTAAGTTGCTTTGCTAATATCTCATTTTCAGAAACATCTTCGGCATCTCCCATAAATATAAAGCTTGTCTTGCCATACTCTAATTTAATAACAATAGAATAATTATTTAAATCATCATATTTGTTACTGTTTGGTGCTAAAAATGTTAATGTCAAATTTTCTATATTAATCTCTTCTCCTACTTTAGGGACATTAATTTTTAAGCCTTTAGATTTTAGAGCATTAATCATATTTCCATATGTTTTAGTTGTTGTAGTAACTTTTGGAGCATAAAAACTTCCAATATCATAATTAATAATAACATCATCCATGCTACCTATATGATCTTCATGGGGATGTGTTGCTATTACATAGTCTAATCTAGTAATTCCAATTGATTTAAGATAATCTAAAGATTTTTTATCGCTTGTGCCTGCATCAATTAGAATATTTTTACCATTAATTTGTATTAATTCAGAATCACCTTGTCCAACATCAATATAATGTATCTTTAAATTTTTATCTACAACGGAAGTCTTGTTTGAATTATTATTTCTTTCACACGAGATTAAAAATAAAGATAAAAATATAAGTAGTAATAAACATAGTGATTTTTGAGTTTTTTTCATTTTAACTTTCACCTCACCTATTATACTATTGTATATTTTTATCTTGTAATGTCAATCTTTAAATACGAGTTAGTGATAGTACTATATAAGCGTCAAAAAATGATTTGAAATTTGTTTCCGCAAATCCTTAAATCTATATTAGTTATTAAAAAACCATTTGACTTATTAATGTTTAATTTATTTTTCTAAATAACAAAAAGACACTAAATTTATTTTTAATAAACTTACTGCCATAATTATAGATAGTATCGCTATTATAATTTTTTCTAAAAATACCTAAGGGCTTCGTCCAATTGAATATTAGTAATATTACATATAATTTCTAAATACTTAAATTGAAAGATATAGCTTCCCTTAGGATATTTCCGTTAAATAAAAGTACTGATATTAAAACAGTTTTAAATTTATACTTATTCTAATAGATATATAGTAGTAGTTTTTCTACCAAATTGTTTAGCTTCCTCATAGGACGGGACCCAAACATCTATTACATAAGTACCATCTTTTTTCACTTTAATCGCTCCACCTCTATCTTCAACATCAAACATGCCATCAGACTTATAACTCTGTAATTCTGGAATATACATCTTACTTCCAAGTGGTATATTAGATGGAGCTGCAATAACACCTATTCTTGTTTTTGTCTGCATAGCTGTTTGTGACTGCCATTTTCCTGAACACCTAGGATCATCACTATATGCAGTTAATTCAGCTTTAATAGGCTTACCTGTCTGATTTTTTACTGATGATGTATTTACTGAATTAGATGAAGCTTCAGCATATTCTTTTGCTGGTTCTGTATATTTCTCAGCATCAGCACTTTCGTTCAGAAAACTAGAATTTTCTTTATAGCTACCTGTAACAATTCTATTTATTTGAATATTTTTAGTTTGTAGATCTAAAAAGTTTGTTTCAAATCCCAATAAACCTATTCCTAAGAATATACAAGTTTTTATAACCTTTGTTTTTAATTTAATCAAATTACCACTCCTTGTGTTTTATTTGCCACCTAATAATATTCTAGGTTACTTTACCCACCGATATGGTATTGCCCTATTATAGGATAAGAATACATCAAACACAAAAGTAATTTTTGTTACATATAGATATAATTTTCATAATTGCATATGAAAAGGTTATATGCGTTGTATTCTTGCATATTTCCTGGTAATATAGGCAGTAAATAATATTTGAAAAAATTTAATTTTAGTATTCTTAGATGTATTAATTGAGCTATATAATTTTTTATATTAATGCATATAAATAGAATGATTTGCAAAAATAAACTTGCATTTTAATAACTAAAATGCAAGTTTATCTTAGTAAATAAATCGCTCTATCTCTAAAGCTACTCCATCATTTTGTACTGTATCGGTTACTTTCTTAGCATGTTTTTTAACATAATCCTCGGCATTTCCCATAGCAATTCCACATCCTACTGTAGATAACATTTCTATATCATTCTTACCATCTCCAAATGCATAGCTATTTTCTATTGGAATATCTAAAAAGTCTAGTACCCTTAATATCCCGGTCGCTTTTGTATTTGATTTTGAATATAGTTCAAAAGATTTTTCCTCTACATTATGAATATAATCGTAATCCTCATTTGCCAGACTCAAGCAATAATCGACTCCATTTTCATCATTACATAACATCTCGATTTTGTATGTCTCGATATTTTCTGAATCATATTCAGATTGAAGATATTTTTTTGGTATACTAAAAGAATCATAGAAAGAATGCAATTTCTTATACTCGTCTTTAATATAAGAATATGTTTCTCCTTGCAAAATATATTGAATATTACGCTGCTCAAAATTATACACTAATTCTTTTACAAAATCCTTTTTAAGGCTTTCTTTATATATACATTTTTCTTTAACTTTTACATATGCTCCATTAGTAAGAACAAAACCATCAAATCCAAAGTTATACAAAGATTCATTTAAAAAGGCATATGGTCTTCCTGTTGCAATAAATACATAATCTCCATTTGCTTGAAGTAAACGGATTGCATTTTTCACTCTAGGCCTAATTTCTTTTATTCCATTTAAGCAGTCCATTAAAGTTCCATCTATATCAAAAAAAACTGCTTTTTTCATAATTACATCTCCCCCATAGCAATTTATTATCTTTAATACATTTCGTTATCGTTTAATATCATTTTATTTCATTTATTCGTGATTGTCAATTTGCTTAACTTGATTTCAATAAATTAATGGTTAAAATCAGAGCAAATGAGAATTAATTGGAGGAAATTATGTTTATGTATTATTAAAGAATTTATTATGTATAATGCAGATTTGTTTATTGCTGTAGAACTTCTATATATCTAAGAATTCATTTATATGATTAATCCCCAGCCTACTTATTGTAGTTCCTAACCTTTCGCCTTTATTAGCATTATTTTTATAATACTCAATAACCCTTTCTGTAATAACTTCCAATTCATCAGGTTGGTAAAGCTTATTAAGACGATTTCCTATTTTTAATTTCCTTCCAAACTTACCACCTAAATATACTGCAACCCCTTCCTTCTCTAATTTCATAGCTTTAAAAGGACATGCCTTAATACATTGACCACAAGAAATGCATTTATCATAATCTATTACTGCTTTTTGTTTCACCATTGCTATTGCATCAACTTTGCAAGTACGCTCACAAATCTTACATCCTTTACATACATCTTTCTCCACTCTAGGTTCATTTTGAGCTAAGAAACCTAAATCACTTATTGGAGCTTTTACACAATTGTTAGGACATGCAGTTACTCCAATTTTAAATTTACCTGGAAGATCTATTCCTAAAAACTTTCCATCGAGTTTTTTAGCTATTTTTTGTGAATCTAATAATCCAAATCTGCAAAGTGAACCTTTGCAAGCAGCTACAGCTACAACTCTTGTACCTGTACCGCCAGTCTTAATTCCTGCATTTATTATTTTTTTCTTAACCTCTGGAATTAAATCTTCTCTAATCCATGGTATTTCAACACATTGCCTTGTTGTGAATCCCATATATCCATTTCCATATAATTCAGCTATTTGTGCTAGCGAAATCATTTCACCAGAACTTAAGTTTCCTGCATCTGTTAATATTCTAAGTGAAAAATATTCTTTATCTTGTTGCTGCATAAAGCCTTCTAATTTTAATAATTCAAGCTCACATTTGTTCATTGTATCTTCATCTATCCTTTCTATACAAACGGTTTATGTGCTAATTCTTAGCTAAAAGTAATAATTTATATTATGAAACTTCTGAACGCAATAAAAAACCTACAGCGATACCTGCAAGTAATTGCATATGGCTTCTATTTAATTCTGTTACTAAAGCCGCTTCAAATTTTATATTACCAAAATACAGTACCACGATTTATTGTATAAAACTGTGATTGATATCACGTTTTATACAATTACTAATATAATCTCTTTACAGAATTACATTTTCATTTATAACTCATTCTTAAATTTACTTAATTAAATTCCATACTACCCATTGAAATCAATCATTATGACAAACGGGACAACCCTATATATTGTATTATTTATTTTTGTAAACACAATATATTGTATTTTGTCATCAAATGATTTAAAATAATATTATCGTAAAATTTGAAAATATTATAATTTCAAAAAATATAAGGATTAGTAAGAAATTCTTAGCTTATTAAGTAAAACTGGAGGAATATATATGAGTGAAATATTATCAGAATCATTTTTAAGCAAATACAGAGAAATTAAGCATACGCCCCTAAGCAATATTGGTGAATTTGTCTACTTGAGAACTTATTCAAGGTACTTAAATGATAAAAAAAGAAGAGAGAATTGGTTTGAAACAGTTCTTAGAACAACAAAGTACAATATTGAACTTGGTATGGAATTTAAAAAGAAACATGGATTAAGTATAAACCTACAAGAAGAAGTAAAAGAAGCTGAACTATTATTTGATAATTTATTTAATTTAAAGACCTTTACATCAGGTCGAACTCTTTATATGGGAGGAACTGACATAGTAAAAGAATATCCACTTTCAAATTATAACTGTGCATTTACAATGATTGAGAAATTTCATGATTTTGTAGACATATTTTATCTTCTCATGATTGGATCAGGTGTCGGTGTTAGAATCGATAAATCTCTAGTATCCCAAATGCCTAATATAAGGAGAATACATCTAGATAGCGAATATAACCAAGGAATTCATAAGTTCATGCCAAAAGAATATATGGAAAACACAAAACTTATTTTAGAAGAAGGAAATCCATTAGTCGCTAAGATTAAGATTGGCGATAGCAAAGAAGGCTGGTGTAATGCTCTAGAAACTTACTTTAATTTAATTACAAGTCCTGAATATATTAATGTTAAGAAAATTATATTTGACTATAGTTATGTAAGACCTGAGGGTGAAAGATTAAAAAGGTTTGGAGGCAGAGCATCTGGTCATAAGTCATTAAAGAGAATGTTTGAAAAAATAAATAAGGTTTGCAGTAATCTTATTAATGGAAGCTTAAGCTCCATAGATGTACTTGACATAGCTACTATAATAAGTGAAAATGTAGTTTCTGGTGGGGTTAGGCGTAGTGCAATGATGATTATTTGCGATGAAAATGACGAAGAAGTTATAAATGCAAAAAGTAAATTATACAAAATAATCAATGGAAATTGGATTGAAAATTCAGAAGTGTCTCATAGGAAGATGAGTAATAATTCTGTTTTATATAAAGAAAAGCCATCTCTAAGTAAAATAAGGGAAATTCTAGAATCAATAAAAATAAATGGTGAACCTGGTTTCATTAATGGAAGTGAAGCTATAAAAAGAAAAAGTACCTTTAAAGGTTGTAATCCATGTGGAGAAATTTTACTTAATTCGCATCAATGTTGCAACCTATCAACAAACAATTTAGCCTCATTCGTAAATGAAAATAATACACTAGATATTGATAAATTAGAAGAAATAATAAAACTATCTACCAGAGTAGCTATTAGAATGACCTTAGTAGATGTTGAACTTCCAGATTGGAATAGAATTATGCAAAATGACAGAATCGTCGGAATATCATTAACAGGAATGATGGATATGGTAAATAGAACAAACATGACTTATGAAAATTTGGGTGTATTACTAAAGCGTTTAAGAAATGTAGTTAAAAGTGAAGGTATTAGATACTGCTTAGAACTTGGAATTTCTACTCCCGAGCTTATGACCACAATTAAGCCAGAGGGCTCCCTCTCAACACTTCCGTGTGTAAGTTCAGGAATACATTATTCACATTCTAATTATTATATTAGAAGAGTTAGAATATCTGCATCTGATCCTCTATATAAAATGATAGAAAAGTTAAAATGCTATCCAATTTACAATGAAAATGGTCAAAGTGATGAAAATTGCACAACTAAAGTTATAGAATTTCCAATTAAAGCTCCTGAAGGGAAAACAAAATATGATGTTGGAGCTATTGAACAACTTGAACTTTATAAATTATCAATGATAAATTGGACTGATCATAATACTTCGATTACCGTCCATGTACGAGATGGCGAGTGGGATGATGTTGCAAATTGGCTATATGAAAATTTTGAATATGTAGTTGGTATAACCTTCCTACCTCTAATAGACGAAACTTATCCTCTTTTACCTTATGAATCTATAACAAAGGATGACTATGAGGAACGTATAAAAAATATTAGACCTATAGATTATGAACTATTGGCTGAGCTTGATGATGATGATGAATATGAAATAATTGATAAAGAGTGCGAAAATGGAGTTTGTCCTGTAAGATAATATAATGCTTCATATTATTATATTAAAAGAAACTATTAAGTTATTAAATGAAACCAGTACTTTTTATGTTACTGGTTTTGTTTAATTTTAAACATAAACTTTTATTTTATAAATGCCCACTTTTTCATTATGAATATATTTTATATATCATTAACTTATTTATATATTTGATATAATAGTATAATAAATAAATTAATGGAGAAAATGCAATTATGAAAATGAAAATACTTTTTTTAGCACCTTACTTTGGTTTGAAAGAAATCGCTATGTCAGTTTCAGATGAATACAAAAACTTCCAAATCGATGTATATCAAGGCAACTATGAAAAAGGTCCAAAAATTTTAAAACAAGTAAATGTCAATGAGAAATACGATGTAATTATAACAAGAGGCGGTACTGCTGAAATATGCAGAACAATTACCAAAACTCCTATTGTTGAAATTCATATTAATGCCTTTGATATACTTAGAATTTTAAAATTATCCCAAGGATATAAAGGGAAAAAAATATTTTTATCTTATCCAAATATATTCAAATCATTTAAACAACTAAGCGAACTTTTAGGTTATTCAATCGAATCAAAGTGTTATTTTGAACATAAAGATATTCGGGACTTAGTTAAAGAACTAAAACAAGAAAACTATGAACTCATTATTGGCGATAATCTTGTATATGAAACAGCGCAAGAGTTTGGAATTAATAGCATACTTATTACAAGTGGAATTGAAGCTGTAAAAAGCGCCATTGATGAAGCTGCTCGCTTATGCAATGCTCTTTCTAATAATAAAGAGTTAAAATCTGAAACAGTTGACTATGCACATTATAAAAAAACAAAAAAAAATAATATTGATGACTTTATAAAAATATTAAATTCCGATGAAATATCACCAAGTTTTGTACATACAGTATTTCCTCAAACAATTCTTTCTCAAATATCATATCTAAGTAATACACCACTCCCAACAATTATTACTGGTGAAGACGGGATGTGTAAAAATGATATCGGATACTTATGTACTTATTTTGGACCTCAAAAAAGAAAGAGTTTAATACGCATAAGCTGCCACTCTATTCCAGAATATTATAGCTACGATTCACTATATAGAATTATAATTGATAATTTTGAGAATGAAGGTGGCACATTATTTTTGGAGGATATAGATACATTATGTAAAGAGGGACAAAAAAAAATAGCTGATATTTTAAAAAAATTAGATAAAAACAATAATATTAAAATAATTGCATCTTGTGAACTTCCAGTAGAAATCTGTGTTAGTAGTGGAAAATTACTTAGGCAACTTCGTTCAATAATAGATGAAGTTAGAATTGAAATAAAGCCTTTTAAAAATTACAGTAATGAAATAAGCAATATGATAAGTATGTATCTTGCCAAACTAGATTTAAGATGTTCGAGTCAGGTTGTTGGAATAAAAGAAGATGGGATAAAATTACTCTCTGACTATACTTGGCCGGAAAATATAAGGCAATTTATGAGAGTAGTAAATCAATTAACACTTAAATGTAACGGCTCTTATATTAGTGCTAGTGAAGTAAAAGCCGCCTTAAAAGTAGAAATTGAAAATCATAAAAGTGCTTCTCTAGTTCCTATTGATATAAGCGGAAGTTTAAAGGAAATAGAGACTCGTATTATAAAGCATGTAATGGAGCAGGAAGGAATGAACCAAGTTAAAGTTGAAAAGAGATTAAAAATTAGTCATAGCACTTTATGGAGAAAATTAAAATGATTTCAAAATGAAACATTTTTTCTGATTAGTTTGTTGAAGACGTAATCACACCTTTAGTATAATAACCTAATGAAGAAACATTAAGGAAGTGAAAATTATGACTAAAGATATGACTAAAGGAAATATATCTAAGCATCTTATAAGCTTTTCCATACCATTAATACTTGGAAATCTACTTCAGCTTACCTACAATGCCGTAGATTCGATTATAGTAGGAAGATTTTCAGGAACAGATGCCTTAGCAGCTGTTGGAACAGCTAATCCTGTAATGAATATTGTAATTTTAGGAATAACTGGTATATGTATAGGAGCCTCAGTTCTTATGAGTGAATTTTTTGGAGCTGGGAGATATGAAGAATTAAAGAAAGAAATCGCGACAACGTTAATATTCGGATGTTTTTTTTCTCTAGTAATTGTGATATTAGGTTTAATCTTTTCCAAGGATATATTAAACCTCCTAGGAGTTCCGAATGAAATTCTCGAACCCGCAACACTCTATCTAAGAATAATATTTGCCGCAATGCCTTTTACATATTTATACAATGCAGTATCTGCGGCAATGAGAAGTGTTGGTGATTCAAAAACTCCAATAAGATTCTTAGCTATAGCTTCTATTTTAAATGGGTGCCTTGACTTTATTTTTATAGGAGGCTTTGGTATGGGAGTGCTTGGAGCTGGACTTGCTACAACTATTGCTGAAGCTTGCTCTGCTCTATTTTGTATAATTTACATATACAAAAAAGTACCATTGTTAAAATTATCTAAACAAGATATAAAATTAGATAAATCTCTTTTAAAACAAACTCTCCAGCACGGTTCAATAACAGCTTTACAGCAATCTTGTCAGCCAATCGGCAAGTTATTAATTCAAGGTGCTATTAATCCATTAGGGGTAGCTACCATAGCAGCCTTTAATGCCGTAAACAGAGTTGATGATTTTGCATTCACTCCAGAGCAAAGTATATCTAATGGAATGATGACTTTTATTGCCCAAAATCGAGGTGCAAATGATAAAGGTCGTATTAAAGCCGGATTTAGAATTGGCTTGTTCATAGAATTTTGCTATTGGATAATAATTTGCTTAGTTATATTAAGTTTGAAGACACCTATAATGAAATTATTTGTCTCTTCTAGCGATAATAGCATGGTTGACTTAGGTGTAAATTATTTAAGCCTTATGGCTTTTTTCTATGTATTTCCTGCCTTTACAAATGGTATTCAAGGCTTTTTCAGAGGCATGGGTAATATGAAGATCACATTAATTTCTACACTTATACAAATATCCTTTAGAGTAATATTTGTTTTTATATTAGTTTCCCATATAGGGATGATAAGCATGGCATATGCAAGCCTTATAGGATGGATATTCATGTTAGCTTATGAAGTTCCATACTATTTTATATTTAGAAGAAAAAATGATTTATTAAGAAATCGTGATAAAACTAAAGATAAACTTCAGCTAGAGGGTTAACATTTATAAATTTTAACTTAAAATAAATATTAAAATAAGGCATTAAAATAATCTCTACAATTATTTTAATGCCTTATTTTAATTAACTTATATATGAAGCCAAAAGTTATAATTTTCAAACTTCTATTTAACTTCAAAGTTCTTATTTGCTTTTACTATATACCCAGTGTCATTTATTTCTGAATATGTTAATACATTTACGCATGCAATTGACACAATACCCTGCGTTTTATCTTTTTCATTTATTAAAGTATAATAGTTATACCCAGTGTTCTTGATCTTATCATTATAAAAATTTATTAAAGCCTCATCTGTTATTTTATCAGGATTATATGTAACCTCTCCTCTTTTTCCTATTTCTTCTCCTGAATTATTTAGAACTGATCTCTCTTTTATTTCTTTTATATGTATCCCTGCATACTTGTTACTATTAATATATTCATTTTTTACCTTCTCTGGAATACCGCTATATCCAATTAATGAAAATAATATAAAACCAAATATTAATCTACTAACTACTTTTTTCATTTATAATTCCCCCTATATCCTAATAAGATAATTGTATATTGTTTAATGTTTTTGTCAAATATTATTAGTACAAATATTAGTTGCTTATGTTGTATAAATAAGTAAGTATAAGAAAAATAAAGATTATTATCTTTATATACTTTTTTAAGATTGTTAAATTATTGTTTTTTATTATCATTTTTTATACATATTCTTCAAATAGAATTTGTAATTAGCTAGTTTTTTAACAATTTAAAGTAAAATTCAGAAAATTCACAACAAACACTTGAATAATCAGTAACATATTGTTATAATATTTAATAAGATAGTCATATAAATGTCTATATTTTTTTAAATTTTATTGTTAAATTATTAACGTTAATTATTTAACTTCTTCTGTTTCTATATGAGCAGAAATCATAGTAAAAAAATTAAATTTATAAATATGAGGGGGATAAATACTATGATAGTAAAAAAACCAATTCAATACGCAATTATAATTGACAGACAAGGAGATTCTGGAGTTTTTGATACCATGGAAGATGCTATTAAATTAGCTCATGTTGCATGTGAAGAATATAAACAATGCAATGAACTAAAAAAGAATGAAATAGTAGATTCATTAATTAAAGAATTAGAACTTCACTTAGAGGAACTTAGTTTAATGACTTGTAAGGAGAATGGCGCTAGCTCATACAGTAATATTCTTTATAATAATACTAATGCATTAGATAAATGTTTAAATGATAAATATCTTGAGGCTAGGTTAGCTACAATTAACTTTGATAATTCTTGTACTGTAAATGGAGTTATTGTTCAAGCATCTAATCCTATCGAAACAATAATTAAAAATAGCATTTTAATGCTTAAAGCTGGACAGGCAGTTGTATTTTCATCAAATGAAGATATAAAAGAAGTATTTTCTTATACTATTAAGCTTATAAATAAAGCTATAGATGCAGTAGGTGGTCCAAAAAATCTTGTAGTAACAGTAAAAAACCCTAGTGTTGAAAGTACTGATATTATGGTTGCACACGAAAAAATAGCTCTTGTTTCTGCAATAGACAATCAAGACACTAGAAGAATAGCCCTTTAGTTATCTGGTAATTGAATTGTTGAAAATCATAAATTTAATAGATTTGATTCGATCTATAGCTTTGAGTGAATATATAATGGTATGTACTTCAAAAAATATCAAATTAAATATTTAAGTTTTAACACATCCATTGTATTTTCACTCACTTTGTTTAATTAAAGTACCCCCAATTGGGGCTTTTTTTATTCTTTCTGAAGTGCCCATGAAGGCAAAATTCTTCACAAAATATAATAAAAATAGTTTGATTTTTATAGGAAATTATAATTCAGAAAAATCTGTAGACGATATACTCCCCGATGGTATAACTTTTTGAACAGATTAATTTTAATTCTTTTTTACTGACTAATTAATTGTTATCACTTACCTAGGAAGGTTTTTATTCCAACCAAAATAATAAATATTCCGAAAGCTTTTTTCATTATGCTTGCCGGAAGAATATTTGCAAGTTGGCCTCCAAACTTTGCACTAATTAGCATAGTAATACAAATAATTATACCCGCAGTTATATTTGTATTCCCTTTCTTATAATATTCCATAAATGCAAGTAAACCAACGGGTGGAAGCATTGCAACAAGAGATGTTCCCTGAGCTGTAAGCTGTGAAAATCCCTTTAAATACATCAATGCAGGAATTATAATTATTCCACCACCAATTCCAAACAAACCACTTAAGATACCTGCTGCAACACCTACTACTATGTAAATTATAATATCTAACATAAAATCCTCCTCCAATAAATATCTAATATATGCTATTTAAATTCAAAAAAGCATATATTCATTATCATTTTATAATATAATCTATTTTGAATAAATTAATTTATTCAAAATAGATTATATTCAATTGATTTCTATATACTAATATTAATTGAATACTTAGCTCACCATATCTTTAAATATAAAATTATAATTGAAACATATATTCTACTAATTATAAAATAAGATTTCTGCTCCACTTTTTAAAATTATTTAATTATATAATGTTAGGTTGTTTATAAACATCTAAATTTATTCCTTATTAATAAAAAATTAAAGAATACACTTTCCATTAACAACTGCATTCTTTAATCTCAAGTTACCTACTAATACATATATTATTCAGTATCTATAACAATCTTTCATTTTTTCATTAAAATTTTATTTATATTCTTCTAGTGTCTTTATTAAAGATTCAGTATCAAATGGTTTTTTAATATAACTCTTAGCCCCTAAGGTTAAGCATTCATCTTTGATATCATCATATCCTACTGCTGATATAATAATCACCACTGCTTCAGGATCAATACTCATTATTTGGGTCAAAACATCAATGCCATCATTTCTAACTTCAGACATATTTAAATCTAAAATTACAATATCAGGACTTTCAATCTTATATGTTTCTAGCGCATCATCTTTTCCCGATGCCTCTAACATCATATAAGTTCCCCTCTTTTGAATAATTTTTCGTATAAACATTCGCATATACGATGAATCGTCAACTATCAAAATCTTCTTCATATTAAAAACTCCTTTATATCCATAATTTTTAGAATTTGACTGTTATTTTTAAATCATATTTTTTAAAACAAATTTTTTATTTGTCCAAAAATCTTATTACATTCATCTAATTTTTCTTCTAAAGCTTTTTTATCCAGCCTTGTGGCTAACTCATGAACAGAATTTATTTTTAGTGTTCCAGAGGAACCTTTTAATTCATGAGCAAACTTTGCTAGTTTCTTTAGGTCTTTAGCATTAATGGCATCGTTAATTCCATCCAACAAATCAGGTAAACACTTTATGTAGTCTTCAAATATTTCTAATGCATCTTCTATATCAAGTCCTGTATCTCTAGAAAATTCATTAACATAGTTATCTATTATTTTAGAATAATTCATCGTATTATGCTTTTTATTTTCGACACTTTCCTCAATCATTTTAAATACAACATTAAAATTTATAGGTTTAGTAATATAACTATCCATTCCAGATTTAATACACTTTTCCGAATCACCTTGCATTGCATTAGCAGTTACTGCAACAATTTTTGTGTGATTTCTATTATTTTCAATCCTTCTTATTTCGGCAGTAGCTTCATATCCATCCATTACTGGCATCTGACAGTCCATAAATACAATATCATAGTCATTCTCTGAAACTTTTCTTAATGCTTCTTTACCATCTAATGCTACATCGCAATTAATGCCACGAGATTTAAGCATGCTTGTAAAAATTTTTCTGTTAACTTCATTATCTTCGGCCAATAAAATTCTAGTTTCTGACAAATTATAAGTATTTTTAAGTATATTTTTATTTGAGTCTTCAATATCTTCTTCCTCTTCTTTTCTCAAGCCTAAATTTACAGCAATACAGTTAAGTAAGTCATCTCTTTTTAGCGGCTTGGTCAAGTAAGATGAAAAGCCACACTCCAGTGCTGCCTCAAACTCTCCTTTGTAGCGAGACATTAGAAGTATTAATTTGATATCTTTTGCTATAGGTATATTTTTTAGCGTTCGTGCAAGTTCATAACAATTCATTCCTGGTATTTCGTAATCGATAATTACAATACTTATTTTATTTTTTGTATTAGCGTTGGAAATAATTGTTGTAATTGCTTCACCAGCACCATCAACCTCACTTATATGTAATCCAGTTCCTTTGAGATAAGAACTTGTAATCTTTCTATTATTTTCATTATTGTCAACAATCAGAATATTCACGTCATTAACCTTTTCGAACATAGAATTATATCCAGAAGCCCTTTTAGATATTTTTAATCTTACACAAAATTTAAAAGTAGATCCTTTATCTAATATACTGTTAACAGTTATTTCACCCTCCATCATCTTAACCAATTCTCTGCATATAGAAAGCCCTAGTCCAGTGCCTCCATATTTTCTTGTTGTAGATGCATCTGCTTGGTTAAAAGATTTAAAGAGCTTTTGAATATCTTTACTGCTAATTCCAATTCCAGTATCCTTTATTTCAAATCTAAGAAGTGCGATATCATTTTCTTCCTCAAAATAATCAACCTTAATCACAATTTCCCCAGCTTCAGTAAATTTAACACCATTGCTTAAAAGATTATTTAATATTTGCTTAAGCCTTGATGGATCACCAATAACCTCATCTGGAATAGTTGGATCAATTATCGTATAAAGTTGGATTCCTTTTTCTAAAGCTTTGGGAACAAAGAGTGAAACAGCATCTTCTATAACAGTTCTTAAATTAAAGTTTATGTTCTCTAATACTAACTTTTTAGCTTCAATCTTTGAAAAATCTAATATATCATTAATAATATTTAATAACATATCTGAAGCAGATTTTGCTTCACGTACAAATTCTTTTTGTTCTAATGAAAGATTTGCCGACTCTAATAATTCTAAGAACCCAAATATTCCATTCATTGGAGTTCTTATTTCATGAGACATATTTGCAAGAAACTGACTCTTTGCTATATTTGCCGATTCAGCTTCTACTTTAGCTTTATATAATTCAGCTTCTGCAATTCTCTGTTCAGTAATATCCTGTGCTGTGCAAACAAGATATTTAATATTGCCTGATTCATCTTTAATAGGCTTGCTTTTAACTTGAAGAAGCCTGTCCTCACCTTTCCAATTCTTAATTTTAAGCTCTTTCTCTGCTAGTCCATCATTCCTAAATAGTTCCCAATTATTTTCGGACAACTTATTTGCAGTATTAATATCAAATACATCATATATATCTTCATATTCTAAATCATTTTTTTTCTTTCCAAAAAATTCTGCGTGAGCCTCATTAACAGTAGCATAAGAAGTAACATTGCTTAATGCCCAGATCTGTGATGCAGCATTATCGAGTAGAATAGTTTGACCATTAAGAAGCGATTCGTATTCTTTTAATTTTGTAATCCTAGCTTTTATAAACTCTAAAAACTTTGAAATATTATTTAATATTTTTATCTGTTCCGATTGCCATATTATAGATTTCGATAAGGTTTCAAATCCTATAAAACCTATTAATTTATTTTTATCTTTTAATGGAAATATAAGAGACGATTTTATTCCTTCTATATTGAAAGCTTCTAATTCAAATACTGCATCAACTGGAAATTCAGTTATGTTATTTATTGCAATAAAATCTTTATTTTTAATTTGACGAATTAACCATGGAAGAGCATAAACTACTTCTTCTTCTATAGTTTCCCTTTTTGGTTTTATAAACTTTTTATTCCATTGACATTCTATTTTCATAAAAGCAGGATCTTTAGAAAAATGATATATATAAATTCTATCTAAATCAAAAAATGCTCCAATTTCCTCTAAAGATTCTCCTAATAACTCATTATAGTTTATAGAATTTACCTCTAAAAATCTTACATGAATACCATTCATTAATTTTAGGCAATCATTAGAATAAATATTTATTTTATCTTTGTTATGATTCTTCATAGTATCCTCCTAAAATTAAATTTCACAAGTCTTTGTAATAAAAAGTGTTAATTCTTTCAGTAAATCTACTTCATAAGGTTCAGATAGTAAACTTCCTGTTTCATCATATAATACCTTTACTACAGGGCGCATTGGCATTGAATTATTTTGTTTTACAACTAAGCCCTTTTCATTTGAATTTAGAATAACTCCACTTCCCGTAGGAAAAGCTGCTATATTCATAGTGAATTTTCTCACTATTTCTTCATCAAAATAAATATTACTCATACCTATTAGATATTCAATCGCCTCGTACACAGTTTTTCGTTCATTAGTCTCTCTACCGGATATCATATTATCAAATGTATCACAGATTGATACAATCTTTGCTAATTGATTTATTTCATCACCTTTTAGTTGCAAAGGATACCCACTTCCATCATTTCTTTCATGATGCATTAGAACAGCCACTTTAACATATGCATTCCAAACATGCTGATCCCCTAGAAAATCATATCCAATCTTAGGATGCATTAATTCCATATATTTATTAAATTCATTTTTATCTTTAAATTCAGATGAAATTTTTTTATCATTCATAATCCTTATTTTACCAATGTCATGTAAAAGTGCCCCTGCAGCTATGTCTTTTAATCTCGACATACTGTATCCCATATGAGTTCCTATTATTGTAGCTAATACGCACACATTTACGGAATGAGAATATACATTATTATCGCTAGCACTTATTTCTGCAACATTTATTAAAACATCTTTATTGGATAATATATCCTCAATGACTGAGTTAACAGAATTCATAACGCTGTTATTATCAGTTTTTCCTTCACGGCAATACCCATCTATCATTTTTTTTACTGCATGTTTACTCATTTGCCGTGTCTTATCAGAAATACTTTCTTCAATGTTAAGATTTTTTGATATATCATCATCAATATATACCGAATAAATACCAAGTTCCTTAATTTTTTCGATATAATAAGGTTTCAGCTTTACTCCAACGCTAAGTAAAATTCTACCTGATTCATCAAAAATCTGTTTCCCTAGTATTTCATCTCCCTTTAGGCTGGAAACACTAACAACTCTCATATACACCTCCGAATGAAATAATTAACTATTGCTTGCTTATAGCAAAACTTCTATAGAAAGCAAACACATTTTAAAATCTATTTGGATTTTTACTAATTAGGCTTAAAAGCAAAAACTTCCCCAAATAGGTATTCATATTTAAATATTAGCATAATCTTACACATTTGACTACCAAAAAAATATCGATATTAATCGATTTAATGCCCATGAATGCGAACTTCGTACACTCCAATCATCAAAGCGACAAAAAGCTTTCTTAGAAAACTTTAATTAAGTATTTCTAAATACTTGGTAGAAAATAATTTTTCTTAAACATTAATTCCAGTGTATAATTCGAGTGTATAAAAATAAAGGATGAAGATTGCATTGCATCCACATCCTTTTAAAAATTTTATTGTATTTTTCCACCTTCAACTACAAGGCTATCTTCAAATTCAGCACCATATACTGATTTTAATGTTTCATCATAAGCTTTGTGTACAAAGTTCTCTTTACCTAAGCTTTCAAGTTCAGTATTAATCCAATCTCTAAGTTCTGTATTACCTTTAGTAACAGCTGGAGCAATTGTATCTGTACTTCCAAGTGATGGTATACCAACAGAGAATCCTGGGTTATCCTTAGCCCATGCAATAACTTCTGTGTTATCACTTAATATAGCGTCACCACGTTTATCTTTTAATGCTTGGAATATTTCTGAATATTGTTCATATTTTACTAGTTCAACATCTGGATGATTTTTAGTCATATAAGTTTCAGCAGTTGTTCCCTTAGCTACAATAACCTTCTTACCTTTAAGTTGATCTTCTGAAGTAATTTTAGCGCCATCTGGTGAAACTACACCAAGTGATACTTTCATATAAGGATTTGCGAAATCAACTTTTTCTTTTCTCTCATCAGTAACAGTAAAGTTAGCCATAATTATATCAACTTTTTTAGATTCTAAATAAGAAACTCTACTTGCTGCATCAACTAAAACAAATTCAACTTTTGACTCATCCCCAAGTAAATCTTTAGCAAATCTCTTTGCTACATATACATCAAATCCTTGGTTTTTTCCTTCTGAATCAACATATCCAAATGGAGCTTTATCACTAAATACACCAATCTTTATAGTTCCACGTTTTTTTATGTCTTCTAAAGAACTAGACGCTGCTTTATTAGAATCACCTTTATTAGTTTGTGCTGAATTACCACAGCCAACAAAACTTCCAACTACTACAGTACTTAAAAGTAAAGCTGCTACTATTTTTTTTATGCTTTTCATATTTGTCATCCCCTTATTAATAATTAAAATTGAAATATATTTAGAAAGTGCTTAGCACGTTCTGTCTTTGGATTTGTAAAGAATTCTTTTGGACCCGACTCTTCACATATTTTGCCCTCATCCATAAAAATTATCCTATCTGCCACTGATTGGGCAAATCCCATTTCATGTGTGACAATTACCATGGTCATGCCTTGCTTAGCTAAGCCTAATATAACATCTAGTACTTCCCTTACCATTTCTGGGTCAAGAGATGCTGTTACTTCATCAAAAAGTATTATTTCTGGGTTCATACATAATGCTCTAACTATAGCTATTCTTTGCTTTTGCCCCCCTGAAAGTTGACGAGGATATGAATCTTTCCTGTCAAGTAATCCAACCTTATTTAAAAGTTGTTCTGCTTGAGCAAGTGCCTCAGATTTCTCTCTTTTCTGAACCTTTAAAGGCCCTAAAAGTATGTTTTCAATAACCGTCATATGCGGAAATAACTCATAGTTTTGAAAAACCATTCCTATTTTCTCGTGAATCTTTTGCCAATCGGCATTTTTATCTGTAAAACTTTGTTCCTTAAATTTAATATCTCCACTTTGAATTTTTTCTAGTCCATTGAGACATCTCAAAAAAGTACTTTTTCCACAGCCTGAAGGTCCTAAAATAACTAATACTTCTCCTTTATGAAGACTTAAGTCAATACCTTTTAATATTTCTTTTTCATCGTATTTTTTGTGAACATCCTGTATTTCAAGCAATACAGGATTATTATTCTTATCCATGTATGTTCCTCCTAATTATTCCACTTTGATTCTAGTCTTTTTGATATCTTTGATAGTGGATAACATATTATAAAGTACAAGAAGAATATAAAACCATAAATCCAGAAAGAAGCAGTAGGAAATTGAAATCTTGAACTTTCAATAATCTGCTGACCCATCTTAACTACATCTATAACACCTATTAAAACTACAAGAGAAGTAGTTTTAATCATTCTAGTTGCTAAATTGATGGTTCCAGGTATCATTCTTCTTATAGCTTGAGGCATAAGTACATATCTATATATTTGATAATAATTTAAACCTAAAGCCTTCCCAGATTCAATCTGATGTTTTGGTAAAGATTGAAGAGATCCTCTTACTATATCTCCCATTTCTGCTGCTCCCCAAAGACTGAATACAATAACAGAAACAACTTCTCCACTAAGGTTTATATTTAATGCTGTAGTAACCCCAAAGTAGAATACAAATAACCAAACCAACGTTGGTATTATTCTAAAAGCTTCTAGGTAAACTCTATTAATAAAAAGTATCGCCTTCGATTTTGTAGTCCTACTCAATCCTATAAGTATTCCTAATATAGATCCTATAATAATAGATATAAAAGCAATTTCTGCTGTTACAAACAAACCTTCAAATAAACGCTTAATATTGTTTTCTTGAAAAATAACACTAATTGCCGAATTCTGCATATCTAACCTTCCTTTCTATCCAAGACATTAGAAATGATAAAGGTAGAATCATAATAAGATAAATCAAAACTAGCAACGATAATGATTCAAAAGTTCTATAGTACATTCCTATTAAATCTTTTGTTAAATTTGTGAGATCCATTATTGATATAGCTCCAAGTACAGAAGTTTCTTTCAATAAAAATATGCAATTTGCACTTATTGAAGGCATACTTACTGAAAAAGCTTGTGGAATTATGACATATCTAATAAGTTGCCCCTTTGAAAGACCAATGCTTATGCCAGATTCAATTTGTGTTTTACTAACAGCCTCAACTCCGCTTCTAAAAGCTTCAGCCATATAGCTACCACCAAGAAATGCTAAACCAATTATAGCACAAGTAGCTTCACCCATTTTAAATCCTAATTTAGGCAAACCAAAATACAGAAAAAATATCTGTACAAGTAGTGGAGTATTTCTCGAAAGCTCAATATAAGCTTGTACGATTTTATCCAAAACCCTTACTTTAAAGTATAATATTATTCCGCATAGTAATCCTATTACCAATGATAAAAGTATTCCTACAATAGCTAACTTTAATGTGAGCCATGCAGCTTTCTCATACAAAGGCAAATTAGTCACTACGAAATTCCAGTCAATATTCATTTATTTATCACCTTTTAATTCTTTTTTAATTCATACAATTCTTGTAGGAATACTTTTATACTAACAACTATTTCCTAGTTTGTCAATCTTATTAGCTTATATTATCAAATAGTTAATATATATCAAATTATCTACGTGATTTATCATTTTATAGGTTATTTTATTAGTATAATACTAATAAAATAACCGTTTTGTTACTATTTTATTAATTGGTTCTGATTTATTTTCCCTTTTTTCAAATAAAAGAAGTGCTTCTATATTAGAAACACTTCTTTTAGAAATTATAATAATTGAATATTTACTTTATAAAATTAAGTATCACTAGATTTCTAAATAAGCTTGTCTAAGTCCATCTGAATTAATTGTTTTCCGGACTTAATTATTAAAAATTATTCTTATAAATTATTTTAACACTTATTTAGATTAGTTAAACATTTTCATTCTTCTTTAATTATCGGATTTTCCAAATACCGTAACTTTAACAGTTTTTCTACCCCAATTATCACATTCACTATCGCTATCAAAATAAACATCAATCGAATTTCCTTTTATGGCACTTCCACTGTCCGCAGCTATTGCATATCCGTAACCTTCTATATATAAATATGTTCCAAAAGGAATTACGCTTGGATCTACCGCTACTGTACTTATCCCACTTGCATTTCTCTTTGCTATTTTTCCACTTGCTGTCACACTTCCCGTCCCCGCTGTGTACGCTGTTGTTGAGCAGATTATATCTTTATTTTGTGTCGCAGCCGCCTTAGCTAAATTAGCTGTAAAAGCAGTTCCAATACCTAAATAAATACTCAAAGCCACAAAAAAAACGATTGATTTTTTTGCAACTTTTATCCATTGATAACTTTTTGACATCAAATCTCTCCTTTTCAATTTCCAGAATACGTTTTATATTATACCATAAATTTCATTAGTTGTTAAGTGTAAACGTATTAATTTTATGTCTTTTTTATTACTTTTTAAATTTTTTATATGATTTTTTATTAAAATTAGTTTTTGTTTTACATAATAATTTTAATATTTTTTATTATATGAAGTATCTAAATCCAATAATTTATGTATATTTTACACAATAAAAAAAGGGCTATATTATGTTTCGCCCTTTTTTAGATATTTTTATTAAGAATTTATTAATACTCTTTAAAATTATGTTCCACAAAAAGTTCGATATGAGCCAAAAGATTTTGGAGGTAATTCTTCATATCCATATTGATTCTCAGCATAAGCATAAGGATTAGATAGCACATGTAATAGTTTTTCCATAATTGTGTAATCACCTTTTTCAGCGGCTTCTAATGCTTCCTCAACTCTATAATTTCGTGGTATTACAGAAGGATTAGAATTTTTCATCAACCTATTAGAAGACTCTTTGGATTCCTGCTGTCTATTTAACCTTGAATTCCATAATTCACGCCATTGATCAAATTCTTTAGTATTAAATAAATCCATATCAGAACATTTATCTAAGGTTAACGCACTAAATGTATTAGTATAATCCGCTTTATATTTATGCATAATACTTAGGAGATTTTCAATAAGAACTTCATCTTGAGATTCTTTGTTGAATATTCCAAGTTTTGATCTCATTCCTCTAAGCCAATTATCGTGATATAAATCTTCAAACTTTAAAAGTTCATTTTGCGCAATTTCTACTGATTTTTCATGATTACTATGAAGTAATGGTAATAAAGTTTCAGCAAATCTAGCTAAATTCCATTCAGCTATAGGAGGTTGATTTCTATATGAATATCTTCCCTCCCTATCAATAGAACTAAATACTGTTGCCGGATCATATGTATCCATAAATGCACAAGGTCCGTAATCTATAGTTTCTCCACTAATAGCCATGTTATCAGTATTCATAACTCCATGAATAAAACCGACTAACTGCCATTTTGATATTAATGAAGCTTGTAGTTTAATAACTTCTTGAAGTAAGAAAATATATGGATTCTCTAAATTTTCTCCATTAGGAAAATGACGTTTAATAGTGTAATCAGCTAGAGCCTTAAGTTCCTCTATAGTTCCCCACTCTGCAGCATATTGAAAGGTAGCAACTCTAATATGACTTGAAGCTACCCTAGTTAGAATTGCACCTGATAGAACGTTTTCTCTAATTACAGATTCTCCGGTTGTTACTACTGCCAGACTCCGAGTTGTAGGGATTCCAAGGCCGTGCATTGCTTCACTAATAATATATTCACGCAACATTGGGCCAAGTGCTGCTCTCCCATCACCACCTCTAGAGTACGGTGTTCTGCCAGAGCCCTTTAGCTGAATATCAAATCTCTCACCGTTTGGCGTAATTTGTTCCCCAAGCAATATAGCTCTGCCATCACCTAACATATTAAAATAGCCAAATTGATGTCCTGCATAAGCTTGTGCAATAGGTAAACTGTTTTCTGCTATATTATTTCCAGCAAATATTGCTACATTGTCACTATCGCGAAGAAATTCTGCCTTCAGCCCTAATAATTCTGCAAGCGGCTGATTAAGAATAACTAATTTAGGATCCTCTACAGGTGTCGGATTTTGATTGCTAAAAAGTGTTTTAGGCAGATTAGCATAAGTATTATCTAATTTCCATCCTGTTTCTGATTTTATTTTTATATCTTGCATTATATATCTCCTTTCTTCTTTTGTTTTTTTATATAGATATCCAACTTTAAAACTAAATTTATGTGATAACTTACCGAAATCATAAATATTTTGATTCCGAAAAGCTATGAAAATATCGCTGAAGGTTCTAGGCAGC
>CAURJV010000044.1:0-42151 GCA_963524945.1 uncultured Clostridium sp. | reverse complement strand
GTAGAAGTAATACCAATGGTTGATTATGGAATGATGAATGGAGCTAAAGTTTTAGACTTAGCATTAAATCTTGCAAAAAATAAATAATTGAAAAATTAATTATTTTTATAAAATTAACCAATAAAAAATAATTTGCAAAAATAAATAGCATTTGTAGTTTTACATGATTAAGTAAAAGTACAAATGCACATATAAAGATATATCTAATCGGTTAACTTATATTCATATTTTATATGAGAAAAGAAAACCTTTAACAACAATTATAGAAAAACAAAATAAATATGTAAGTTTATAAGTAATAATAGCAAATTTTTATTTGTAATTATTCATATTATAATCACAATTTAGTTATAAGGGGGAAATTTATTATGTCACTCAATCAAACACTGAACGAAAAAGTAGTGCCAGCGGTAATGAAATTCGTTAATCTTAAAGGTGTTCAAGCATTAAAAGATGGTATGTTATTTACTTTACCATTAAATATCGTTGGATCTATATTCTTATTAATTGCTTGCTTCCCAGTAAAGGCATTTACAGATGGTATGGCTGGAGCCTTTGGGCCAGGTTGGAATGATCCATTATTTAAATTACAGCATTCAACAATGGGTATTATGGCAGTGGTAGCTGTTATAGGTATGACTTATGTATACTGCAAAAATGAAGGTCTTGAACCTTTTTCACCAGCAGTAATTGCTTTAAGTGTATTCTTAACTGTAACAAATGATTTTGTTATGTTTAAAGCAACACCTGATGCAACTCCAATTCAAGTTGGTGGAGTTATTCCACAAGACTGGACTGGTGGATCAGGTATGATTACTGCAATTATTGTAAGTTTAGTTGTTTCATTTGTTTATTGCGCAATGGTAAAGAAAAATATTACAATCAAGATGCCAGAAGGTGTACCTCAAGGTGTTGTTAATGCATTCTCAGCATTAATTCCAGCTACAGTTATATTTATAGGTGCAACTGTTGTATATGCGGTATGTAAGTTTGGATTCAATACTTCTTTTGTAGAAATCATATATAAAGTTGTTCAAACACCATTACAAGCTGCATCAGATTCGCTTCCAGGAGCTATACTTATTGCTTTCGCTGTTCCATTCTTATGGTTCTTTGGAATCCATGGAGGTATGACAGTATCAGGTATGGTAGGAGCTTTATTAACTGCTAATACTGCAGCTAATGCTAAATTACAAGAAGCAGGGACTTTAGATCTTGCTCACGGAGCTCATATAGTAACTCAACAATTCTATGATAACTTTATTAACTTAGCAGGTAGCGGTCAAACACTTGGATTTACTATATTATTATTAGTACTTGCAAAATCTGCTCAATATAAGCAATTAGGTAGATTAGCACTTCCAGCTAACTTGTTTAATATTAATGAACCAGTATTATTTGGTACTCCAGTAGTAATGAACCCAATAATGGGTGTACCATTTATACTTACTCCAGTAGTAAATGCAATATTACTTTATCTTGCAATTGCTACAGGTATACTTGCACCAATGGGTGGAGCATTACCACCTTGGACAGTTCCAGCTGTATTCTCAGGATTAATAATTGGTGGTCCTAGTTATGCTATAGCTCAATTAGTATTCCTACTTATTGGAATGGCAATATACTTCCCATTCTTTAAGAAAGTTGATGCTATGTCATATGCTGATGAATTAGCAGCACAAAAACATGAAAATAGTGCTCAAGCATAAATAAAATTAATTAGCCCTATTATTAACAAATTAAAATAAATTTAAAAACTCTAACATTTTTAATTATTGAAATTATGATTTCTGTAGTAGCAGAAGCACAATGAGAAAATAATTGAAATGTTAGAGTTTACTCAGTATAATTCTGAAAAATAAATGATATAATATGTTAATAATCAAAGTATAAGAAAGAATTATTAGAAATCAAATTAAGATAAAGTTAGTTTTTCAAAAGATTAAATAGGAGTGAGGTAGAAAGATGATATTAATAAACTGTGCATTAAGACAAGACGATATAATAAATATAGTAGAAAACATTGAAGTTGAGAATGAGAAAGTATTTAAATTTGTTAGAAAAGAAGGGATTAAGATACTTTTTGAGTGTAGCCTTAGTGATCAACAAAATGCGGCTACAATTGCAAAACAATCAATAAAAGATACTGAACTTGGAAAAGTATTATATTTTGGAGTTAGTGTACAATAAAAATTAGATATAATTTAATTATTTATATTGTAAATAAAAAGCATTTTCTTATAGCTAAGAAGGTGCTTTTTATTTACAATATAATTTGCTTCATTTCTAGTTGTAGAAATTATTTTTTAATGATTAAAATAAATTTAGTGATTAAACAGTTCTTGGAAGTGTTCAAACACTAATAACAATTATATACTTTCATCTAAACACTGGGCAACATTACCAAAACGCTAATGAGAACAATCAAACTCTTATATTAGATACTGATTATATTAAGTAAACATATAAAATGTTAATCATAATTTGAATAAATAAAATCTCTTGTAAACGTTTTAAAAATCTAGGATTAGGATTAATATAGATAATATTAATATATTTAAAATAATGTCTACTAAAAAGCAGAATAGTGTTTGGCACAATTTATGCTATGCAATAGGGTAAAAGGAAAAATATTCTAAAAGACGTTGAATGGGGGAGTGTAGAGTGGAAGAGTTAGAAATGGCAATAATGAACATTATAATAAACGCTGGAGATTGTAAAAATCATGCGTATATGGCACTTAACAATGTAAATGAAGGAAAATACGAAGAAGCTGATAATGAAATGCAATTAGCTAATGATGCATTAGCAAAAGCACATGATGGGCAAACAATGTTCCTTCATAAAGAAGCAAATGGTGAAAAGATTGATATGTCAGTTTTGTTTGTGCATGCACAAGATCATCTAATGACAGCAATAACAGAGAAAAACTTAATTGAACAAATAATAGAACTAAGAAAAGTGGTAAATACGTTAGTTAAATAATTAACAAATAGATTAAATTTTCATAAGGGCACTTATTCAAAGTTTATATAAATAAATTTATATTTTAGGAGGAATGAACCATGGTAATAATTAGATTATTTTGCGCAGCAGGAATGTCAACAAGTCTTTTGGTAAACAAAATGAAGGAGGCGGCTAAGAATAATGGGATAGATGTAGATATTGAAGCTTTTCCAGAAAGTCAAATGGATAAAAATATAGAGGGAGTTGATGTTGCATTATTGGGTCCGCAAGTTGGATATACATTGAACAAAGCAAAAAAAATATGTGAACCTAAAGGAATACCTGTGGATGTTATACCAATGGTTGACTATGGAATGATGAATGGTCAAAAAGTTTTAGACTTTGCCTTGAAGCTAGCAGGAAAATAGTTAAAAAGTTTTTACAATATCATTTTTTATAAATTATTTAATAAACCTTGTTAATTTATATTTACTAATTTTTAAGGAGGAATTATTATGTCATCATCTGGGACAACTTTAAACGAAAAAGTATTGCCAATAGTTATGAAGTTTGTTGGTTTAAAGGGAGTTGTTGCATTAAAAGACGGTATTTTATTCACTTTACCATTAACTTTGGTAGGATCGGTATTTTTATTGCTAGCGCAATTGCCATACCAACCGTTAAATGATTGGCTAAATGTTACATTAGGTGCAGGATGGACTGACCCACTGTTTAAAGCAAATGGAGCAACTTTTAACATGATAGCACTTGTTGCAACAATAGGAATAGCATACACTTATGCTAAAAATGAAGGTCATGAACCTTTATCAGCAGGAATAATATCATTTGTAGTATTTATATTAACAACTAGTTCTTCAGTAACTACTAAAAGCGGAGAAACAGTAGGTGATGTCATACCAACAGCATGGTGTGGTGGAAAGGGAATGGTTACAGCAATTATAATAGGATTAATAGTTGGAGCAGTTTACTCATGGTTTATGGCAAATAAGATTACAATAAAGATGCCAGATGGCGTGCCACAGGGAGTTGTGAATTCGTTTGCAGCATTAATACCAGCAGCGGTTATAGTGCTTGGAGCAACAATAGTTTATATGATATTTAAATGGGGATTACAAACAACATTTATTGAATGGATATATAAAGTACTTCAAACACCATTACAAGGTATGACAGACTCATTAGGTGGAGTTTTAGTCATGGGATTTTTAATTCCATTCTTATGGTGGTTTGGTGTTCATGGAGCAACAATAGTAAGCGGTGTAATGTCAGGAATATTACAATCAAATACCTTAGATAATGCAGCTATAGTTACAAGCGGAAAAGAATTATCAATAGCAAATGGAGCTCATATAGTAACACAGCAATTTCTTGATCAATTTATGACAGTAACAGGATCTGGTATGACAATAGGCTTAGTAATATGTATGTTATTTTTTGCAAAATCAGCACAATGCAAACAACTAGGAAAACTCGCAATAGTACCAGGAATATTTAATATAAATGAACCAATTACATTTGGAACACCAATAGTAATGAATCCATTTATGGCAATTCCATTTATAATTACTCCAATGCTATCAGGAACAATACTTTATTTTGCAATATTAACAGGAATAGTTCCACCATTTGGAGGGGTAATGGTTCCATGGACAACTCCAGCACCAATATCAGGACTTTTGACAGGTGGAGTTAGAACAGCAATATTACAGTTATTAGTATTAGCAATGTCATTCTTTGTTTATCTTCCATTCTTTAAGAGACAGGATAGCATAAACTTAAAAAATGAATTGGCAGCTCAACATGGTGATAATATTCACGCATAAGAATTATTAAATAATATTATTATGACAAGGAAAGATTAAAATTTTAGGTAATTAGAATTTAAGCTTATCATTTGTAAAAAAGTACAAATGATAAGCTTTTTTAAAATTTGAGTTAATATTAAGATTTACTATTTGCTGGTTCCACATTCCAATTATCTTTAGTAGAATATACCGAAATTCCATCAGGATCACTGCTTGTCTCATATATGTTAACACCACATGTAGTTAGAACATTGTAGGATTCATTAGTAGTGCTGATAGATTCTTTAGCTCTAGAAATTATTCCTATAATTGGGTTAACATATCCGATAAATGGATACGATGAAGATGTTGGATTTCCATGATGAGGAACCTTTAACACATCAACTTCTTTTCTATCTAAGGCTTTTCTGCTAATAAAGTCGTTTTCTGCACCCCATTCAATATCTGCAGCAAATAATTCTTGAAGATCATGATAATTCAAATAAACAAGTGCAGAGTTATTGTTTAGCAATGTGTATTCTTGGTAAGGATTAGTTGCTTCAAAGCTTGGATAATCTTTATCAGCATGGACAAATTGTAAAATATTTTCGCTATCAATATATGATTTTGGTTCAGCTGTAACTAAAGGTACTCCGCTTTTCTTTATAGCATCCATTGTTGCTGTATATACTTCATAATCATGTTTCATAATTTCTTTTTCACTGGAACTAGAAGTAGTATCCTTCATACTTGTAAAGTCTTTCATTTCAAAGTATTTTGGAACTAATATTTTTCCGACATTAAAGTTTTTAAGCAAATCAATCACTCCACCAATGTGATCTGAGTGAGGATGTGTAAGCACTACGTAATCTACAACTCCTTTTCCATTAGAAGTTTTGCTGGTGTTAGATTCAACAGCTTGTACACTACTACTAGTAGTAGATTTGAAAAAATCTTTTTTTAGGTTTTGACTATTTAAAAAGTCTATTAATGTTTTGCTAGTTGTTGTATCACCAGTATCTATTAAAACAGTTTCTCCACTAGGTAATCTTATAAATGCACAGTCAGCATTACCTACATTTAAATGTCGTACAAATAAATAATCTTTGTCATTTTTATCTGAACCTTCATAATAACCATTTGAATCAAAGTCCTCCATAATTCCTTTTAAATAAAGCTTTCCAGTGGCAACGGAACCATCAGATTTTATATAATATTTGTGAGTTCTAGAATTAACCCAAGTATTTAGAACAATTATTCCTTTATCATCGGAATAATATTCTTTATTATTATAATAGTAAAAACCTTTTTGAAGTTGTCCCTGATCGTTAAAGAAATACCAATTATCATCTATTAATGTTTTGTGTGTAGCCATATGACCGTATTGATCGAAGTAATAATTATATCCATTTATTTTTTGCCATCCAGTTTGCATGGCACCGTTCTTATCTGTATAGTAGATATTATTGTCATAAACCCATCCAGTTTGCAGTATTCCATCTTTATTGAAGTAATACCAAGTTCCATCGATTTCTTTCCAGCCAATTACTACTGAAAAATCACTATCTAGATAATATTTATCATCATAGCCTTTATCTTTAGAAGTTATATTAGGATTAACATCTTTCTCCATGAACCATCCAGTTTTCTCTAGAATTTTATTACTAACTATATAGTGCTTTTTAGAATCAATAGTTTTCCATCCATATGGAATAGATTCTTCTTGCTTATTCGGTACAGCAGTTCCATTGTTATTATTATCTGCATTTTTTTGAGGATCTTTTTCTGATTCGTTGTTTGAAATGCTTGGACTGCTATTTTTATTAGTGTTTTTTGAAGAATCTTCATTTGTTGAATTATGTAAAGTTGCTTCATTTGTTTTTTGAGAAATTTCATTTGTTTGCTGTTCAGCATATACTATTGTTTCTGTAAAAATATGAAAAGATAAACAGATTAGAAAGAATAGTATAAAACTTTTAAAATATTTTGTCATCATTATCTTTTAACACTCCTTAAATTCAATACAAAATATTATAACACATAATCAAGCAAATTTTAAGCCAACTATCGGGATATGATCCGTATTATGTAAAATTAAGAAAAAATTCTTAGAGGCAATAGAAAAATAACAAGTCAATATGTTAGTTTATTTTGCATTATGTTTCGTACGAAGATTAACCTAATAGTTTTCTATGTGGATATAGATCCTTAGGTGTATAACGCAAAATATATATGGCATTTTAGACTTGTTATTTTCTCTACTATTTATTGAACAAAACAAAATATGAATAGCATAATTCTCTTGTTATCTTTTAACTTCTTAATAGAATTTTATATAATTTAGGATTGATTTTAAATATAGAAAATAAAATTATCCAGTGAAGTTGTTTTTTATTACTTTGAATATAAGATTTATACGTTTCTGATACTTTTTGGTTAATTAAGGTTAAATATTCAGTATTATTTTCGATATTATTAGAACATTCAAAATAACAATTTATAAGTTTAAATAAGTACCATTTTAATGTTTTTGAATAGATTTCTTCATTACTTATATTTTTAATGAACTTAACTTTTTCATCGTAAACATCTATTATATCTAATCTCTTTTTATTAAATTTACTAGTAGTTATACTGTTAGGAGTTATCCTATAATAGTATAAGGGCCTATTAGTATAAGTAATTTTATTAGCTTTATAATATAATTTATATGTAGTGCCTTCATCTTCATGAATTTTGCCTACAGGATAAGAAATATCTTTAAAGAGTTCTCGCTTATAGAGTTTATTCCAAGCTACTACTGTTTGTGTATATAAGTCATTATAGAAGTTATTTAGGCTTTCGATATTATTGTAAGAGTTGATGATCTCATTATCTATATGAGGTATTGAGCCATCGCTATTAGCTGTTTTAAAAAAATCGCAACATGAAATATCAGAATTATTTTCTTTCAATAATTTTAACAAAATTTCATACATACTTTTATCTAACCAGTCATCGCTGTCTACGAAGCCAATATAGTTTCCTTTAGCTATCTCAAGACCAGCATTTCTAGCAGAACTTAGACCATTATTTTTCTTATGTATAACAACTATTCTATCATCCTTTTTAGAGAATTCATCACATATCTTTCCGGAATTATCCAATGAACCATCATCAACTAAAATAATTTCAAGATTCTTTTCAGTTTGATTTAAAATGCTATCTATACATTGAGGTAAATATTTCTCGACATTATAAACAGGCACAATAACACTAATTAAATCTTTAGTATTTTCCATAATATATTCTCCAATCTTTTACTAAGGTTAAAATTTGCTCTATAGATGGTTAAGCTGTAATAAATTATAACATATTAAGGCATAATTTAGAATTAATAATCTGTAGCAGGTATTGTAATAGAAAATTAAAAGTCAATATTTAATATGTATTATTGAGTTTTATGACTACATTGATATAATAAAAGGTAGATATGTATTAAAGGAGAAAAAGATGAACAATAATACTAATTATTCAAATTATGAAGACTTAGGACTAAGAGATGCGCAGTTAATAATGGCAAGCATTTTAAAAGATGTAAAAAAGATTTGTGACAAGCATAATATTAGATATTTTTTAGATGCTGGAACTCTTATAGGAGCGGTTAGACATAAAGGATTTATACCATGGGATGACGATATTGATATTGGAATGCTTAGAGAAGATTATAATAAATTTTTAAGTGTAGTTAAAAATGAACTACCTGATCATTTATTTTTGCAGACTCACGACAATGATCCTAATTATGATATCTATCAAGTTCCATGCAAAATAAGATATAACAATACACTTTTTATTGAAGATAAAATTGCAGAAAATGAAAAAATGCATAATGGTTTATTTATAGATATTTTACCTTATGATAGTCTTCCTAAAAAAAGATGGGTATATAATATTCAAAGAAAAATAAGCAATTTTGTATTAAGAAGTTTCATAAGGATTAGAGAAAAACCTGAAAAGCTTACGTTAAAAAATAAGATTACATATTTTATTTATAATATTGTATCAAGTATTTTTACAACAAAAAGAAGGCAGAAATTATTTGACTTTTTAGTTAAATGGAATGATAGAAATTCAGAATATATGGGATATGGATTGGATACAGTATGGAGTCAGTACATATATAAAAAAGAGGACTTTTTTGATTTGACAAAAGTTGAATTCGAAGGAGATTATTTTAATGCGCCTAGGAATTATCATGCTGTTTTAACACAATTATATGGTGATTATATGACACTTCCGAAAGAAGAAGACAGAGTATGGCATGCCAGAATAATAAAAAAGTTAAAAAATACTAAATAGGCATTTTCATTTTAATCATACAAGAATGTAGCTTCATTACAAAGTGGTAAAAATATTTCTCTAAATGAGAGTATTTTTACTTAGTTATGATGAATGAAAATGAAAATTTACTTAAGAAAATGGCTTAATATTGCATATGAACATCAATACTAGTATAATTCAAGTAGTGTTGAAAAGTTTAAAGTTATTTGATGGTATAGTATTTAAATATAAAGATAGTTTTATATTTTTTAAATTATAGATATCTAATTTAAGAATTTGATTTATTAAATGAACATATTTTCATAGCCTTTCGGAACAAAATATTTATGATTTCGGTAAGTTGCCACATAAATTTAGTTTTAGAATTGGATATCCAACAATTGATGTAAAAAATGATAATTTTAACATATATATTCTTTAAGACAAAAGAATATATATGTTCATAATGTCTATTAGCCCAATATTATAGTAAGTTATGGCATTAGATAGACTAGTATGCTGACTTATTGTTTTCTGAATATGATTAAATAAAAGGAGCGAATAGTTTTGGTAAAAGTATCTATCATTACTCCTGTTTATAATGTAGAAGAATGTATTGAAAGAAGTATTAAATCTGTTATGAATCAAACTTGCAAGGATTTTGAACTTTTACTTATAGATGATGGATCAAAGGATAAAAGTATCGATATAGCAAGGGGAGTACTTGAAAATTCAAGTATAAATTATAAAATCATAACTCAAAAAAATTCTGGTGTTAGTGCGGCAAGAAACAGAGGAATAAAAGAAGCTAGTGGAGAGTATATAACTTTTTTAGATTCAGATGATTATATTGATCATAAATTTGTTGAGCGTATGTATGAAAAAGCTCAAGAAACTAAATGTGAGATAGTTTTCTGTGATTATAGTGAGGTTGACGCTAAAGGAAATGTGCTAGTTCAAAATAGAACTAACTATTTAAATGATTTCATTAGTGGAAAACAAGCTGCTCTTATGCAGTTAAAAGATGATATAACAATAGGAATGAGAAGTGCTATATATAAATCTTCCATTATACAAGATAATAATCTTTTATTTGATACTAAAAGAAAGTATGGAGAAGATATGGTCTTTGTTGTGAAGGCATTGCTATATGCAAAAAAAGTTATAAGCGTAAATGAAGTATTGGCTTTTTATGTTATATGGGGAAATTCTGTGACTCAAAATGTGTCGTTGAAGCATTTGGATTGCTATTATTCATATATTGACCTATTAAATGATATAAAAGATGATGAAAGCCTAACGAAGATAAAAAGTTTTTTAGTTGAATTTAAAATACCTTATTCAATATCACATGTTTTTTCAGTATTAGGTAAGGATTCAAATTTCCATGAGGAACTTTTTAAATTTTTAAATAAAGATGATGTAAGAAAATATTTAAAGAATTATAAAATGCAAAAGTTGGATAAGAATAATATTAGATATTCTATTCAATGTAAGGGAATGCTGTCTTGTCCTAAATTATTAATAAAAGTTTTAGATAAAGTAAGATAATACTTTAAATTAGGACATTTTAGTGAGAATCTCTGAAGTAGGAGGGGAAGTATAGTGAAAAATTGGAAGACTTTTATAGTTATGATAATCGATATGTTTATGGTTAATATGGCATATCTTTTCTCAATAAATATAACACAAAGTGGAACTTTTACAGAAATTGCGAAAATATATACTCACGATTGTATAGCTTTGAGTCTGATATATTTAGTTTGTTTTTACTTATTTAAAATGTACGAAAGTCTATGGCATCTAACTGGTACTGACGAGTTTTTGTTAGGTGTTGGTGGAAATATTTTAGCAGGGATAATATCAATAGGGTATACTAGAATTCTTGGTAATACAATTCCGTTAAATGTTTCGGTTGTCGGAATACTTTTAAGTATTTTCTTTGTATTAGGATATAGAATACTGTATAGGGTATATAGAAGAACGCTTTTGTACATACCATTTAAATACTCATCAGACCAAAGAAGAGTAATGATAGTTGGGGCTGGTTCGGCTGGAACTATGCTTATTAATGAAATGATGGCAAGAAGAGAACTAAAGTATAATCCAATAGTTCTTATAGATGATGACAAAAGTAAACTTGGAAAAAGAATATCAGGTGTAAAAATAGAGGGAAACAGATACGATATACCTTATATAGTTGGAGAGCAGGAAATAGATTTAATATTAATTGCAATTCCATCTCTTGATGCTAAAAATAAAGCAGAAATAATTGAAATCTGTAAGAATACCAATTGTAAACTTCAAATAATACCTGGAATGTACGAAATATTAAGTGGAGACGCTACAGTTAGTAGGATAAAAGATGTTGATTTGGAAGATTTGCTTGGAAGAGATCCTATTCAACTTGATAATAAAGGAATTTCAGATTATATAGAAGGAAAGACTATATTAGTAACTGGAGGGGGAGGATCAATAGGTTCGGAACTTTGCAGACAAATTTCCATATATAATCCTAAAAGGCTTATAATATTTGATATCTACGAAAACAATGTATATGATATACAAAATGAGCTTAGAGAAGAGTTCCCAGACATGAATCTTACTGTATTAATAGGTTCAGTTAGGGATAGAAAGAGACTTCATGAAATATTCACAAAATACAGAGTAAATGTGGTATTCCATGCAGCAGCACATAAGCATGTGCCTTTAATGGAAGATAGTCCTAAAGAGGCTATAAAAAACAATGTTTTTGGAACTTTGAATTTAGCATTAGAAGCAAGTGAGGCTAATGTAGAAAGATTCGTTATGATTTCAACAGATAAAGCTGTTAACCCAACTAATATTATGGGAGCAACAAAAAGATTATGTGAAATGATAATTCAAGCCATGGATAAGCAGTCTAGGACAGAATTTGTTGCGGTTAGATTTGGAAATGTGCTTGGAAGTAATGGATCAGTAATACCATTATTCAAAAGACAAATCGCTAATGGTGGCCCTGTGACTGTAACGCATAAAAAGATTATTAGATACTTTATGTTAATTCCAGAGGCGGCGCAGTTAGTACTTCAAGCCGGTGCTTTTGCAAGAGGTGGAGAAGTTTTTGTATTAGATATGGGAAAACCAGTTAAAATTTATGACTTAGCATGTGATTTGATAAGACTTTCGGGACTTGAACCAAATAGGGATATAAAAATTGTAGTTACAGGCCTTAGACCAGGAGAAAAGCTATATGAAGAACTTTTAATGAGTGAAGAAGGCTTGGAAAATACAGTTCACAATAAAATATATGTAGGTAAACCAACATTTGAAGATATGAATAGCTTAACAACTAAGCTGGAGCAATTACAAAATTTATTGGAGCTTAACGATATATCAGAGATTAAGCATCAAATGCAAAAGATAGTTCCAACATATCATTATAAAAATGAAGATGAAGTGGCTGCAGAAAATGCAGATAAGGAGTAATAATGACGAGAGAAGACGTAATTAGAAATATATTTTTAGCTATTATACTTGCTATTAGTGGATTTTTAGGAATAGCAAATGGAAGTTATATAGTATCTATAATGTACATATTGACAGTAGTAATATTAGTAGTTTTTATTCTTAAAGATAAAGATTTATACAATATGTTTTATGTGCTGCTTTTAATTTCTGCATTTTATGATTACACATTATATGTTCCAAGAGTACAAAGCGTATATTTATTCCATATAGTTTTGGGCATATTTACACTTATGTCATTGTTTAGAATATTTAAAGACAGACAAATTTTAATGGATTTGGATAGAAAAGTACTAGCAATATATGTGCTTTGGTTTATATATATGTGTGTTAGTATAATATGGTCGTTAAACAAAAGCTTATCAGTAAAATATATAGCTATCTACTTAATGATGTTTGCGTTCATTGTAAATATGATGGTATATAACATTAACAAAGAAAGAATTAAAAAAACAATTACTATATTACTGTCTCTAATTTTACTTATCATATTAATTGGTTTTGTAGAAGTTATTCTTGGAAGACAATTGCCAGTTAAACATTATGCTGACGCTTTTATTGAGTTCTTGCCAAAAGATCAACAAAATCTAATAAATGCAAGACCAATGGTATTTTCGTTTAATCCCAATAATTTATCTGCTACACTTGCAATGTTATTACCAATTGGGTTTTATGCAATATACAAAGTTGAGAATATGCTTTTCAAGATAGTTTGTATAATTGCTTCAATTATTGCTTTTTCTCTAATTTCAATAATAACATCAAGAACAGGTTTTGCAGCTGCCGTATTTGGAGTTGTAGTTTATTTAATTTACTCAATCATGAATATAAAAAAGATAGGGTTGAAGGGTATATTATGCCCACTAATTTTAGTTATTTCTCTTTTTGGAGCATTTAAATATAGTTATATGATAATGAATATTGCACAAACTGAATCTGGTCAAGAGCAAAAGAAAAATGGTCTTGCAGATAAGGTTAATGCTTTAGAGGATGCTGATATTCAAGATGGTGGAGAAGGATCTCTTAATGTTAGAGCGACAATAATAAAGGATGTACTAAGGGGAATAGTAAAGGAGAAGCATTATCTAGGTTATGGTGTAGGAAATGTTGAACAGTATATTAAGGATCAAGGAAATACAGGAAATATATATAGTCCACATTGCTATCCAATAGAGATTCTTGGAGATTTTGGATTACCAGGGTTAGCACTTTATGGTATATATTATTTATACTTATTGATTCAAAATATAGTTATTGGGATAAAGAAAAAAAGTGCAATGTGCTTTGCAGCTGCAACAGGGCTTATAGCGTTTGCACCAGCAAGTTTTGGACCGAGTTCTATAACGTATGTATTTTCATATTGGATGCTTATGGGGTTTGCAGTAGCATGTATACAAGTTTATAAAAAGGAAAGTAGCGAATACAAACCGACATCATCATCTTCAATGAAAGAATATAGAGTTATATAATGGAGAAACGAGTGCTTATAAGTTAAAGCATAATATAGAGACTAACATTTATTGTTAAATAAAAAATGGAAGGGATACCTTCCATTTTTTTTGCTTATTTTTAGTTGTTAAAGTATATTTATATCTTGGTCGCTTAATGTATGTGTAGTTATCCTAAATATTTTTCTAGAATTCCTGTAATTATTGAAGAACTGTCTCCATTTCCAAATGCAGAAGCAGGAGTACCCGTTGGATTGAAACTTTCTATAGCATCCATTATTTTATCAGAATTGCTTCCAACTATAACGTTCCAACCATTATTCACAGTTTCAACCCATTCAGTTTCATCTCTCATAGTTATACATGGTTTCTTTAAGAAGTATGCTTCTTTTTGAACTCCGCCGCTGTCTGTAACTATCTTTTGAGAATTTTCTTGAAGAGAAATCATATCTAAATATCCTACGGGATCAATAATTCTTATATTTTCTCCAACATGTAAATCATAAGTTTCGATAAATTTCTTTGTTCTAGGATGTAATGGAAGTATGATTCTCTTACCAGAGTTATTTAAGGCAGTAATGATCGAAGATAACCTTTCAATACTGTTAGTATTTTCAGCACGATGTATTGTTGAAAGTATATAGCTATTTGGTGCTAAATCAAGTTTGGTAAGTATTGTTGATATATCTTTAGCTCTTTCTTTAAAGAGATTTATAGCATCATACATTACATCACCGACATTATGAACACCTTTTGTAATATTTTCATCTTTTAAGTTGTTTAAAGCGGTTAAAGTAGGTGTAAAAAGTAAATCAGATATATGATCTGTTAATATTCTATTTTGCTCTTCAGGCATAGCCTTATTGAAACTTCTAAGACCAGCTTCAACGTGCGCTACAGGAATTAATAATTTGCTTGCGCATAGACTACCTGCAAGAGTTGAATTTGTATCTCCATAAACTAAAACCATATCTGGTTTTTCTTTTAAGTATATTTCTTCAAGGGATATTAACATGCTGCCAGTTTGATGTCCATGATTAGATGAACCAATGTTTAAATTATAATCTGGTTTTGGAATTCCAAGCTCCTCAAAGAATATGTCAGACATATTATTATCATAATGCTGTCCTGTGTGTACTAAAATTTCACTGTTTCCATTTCTTCTAATTTTATTAGATACTGTTGCGGCTTTAATGAACTGTGGTCTTGCACCTATAACAGTTAATACTTTCATATAATAGGCCTCCTTAAATTTTGGGTATTTATTTGTGAATTATTCATATTTACGTATAAATAAATATCAAGCGAAATCTATTTGAGATGGGAGTTATCTCAATCTAAATATTAGTTAAACTCATAACCATAATTATCACAATGTCTAGGTGTATGCGAATAATATTACGTCTACGCAGAATTAAAAACTGATTTAGTGTAACGCGTCTAAGCCGAACCTCTCAAAAGCTAATTCCCAAAGTTTATATTTTATAAATATAAGATTTTGCTTTAAAGTTTTTATGTTTTGTACTTCACCATCTCCTTACGAGTATCTTGGCTGCCTTGCTATATAATCACTCAACTGACTTTTGAAAGAGGACTCTCTCATAAAGAGTAAGTGATATAGACACTAGACATTAGATAACGTTATTTTATCATATAAAATTCATAAATGAAATAATATGGGCGATATTATAAAGTAAAAGCTTATATTCATATTGTTGAAATGAAGTATTTCATATGTTATTCTTATACTGATTATAACTCTGGAGGGAAAAAGATGAAAAACTGTTTAGTACTTTTAACTAAAGTTTTTCCTTTTGATAAAGGAGAAGAATTTATAGAAGGCGAAATAAAAATGCTTTCTGAAGCTTTTGAAAAAGTAATAGTGATAGCAACTAGCGTGGCTGATGATGCGGTACAAACAAGAAGTATTCCTAGTAACTTTGAAGTACATAAAATTAAGGCTTCAAAAATAAAGCATAGTTTACCTATTAGTGCTGTGAAGCTATTTCCATTTTATAATTATAATGGATGTGTAGAGAGAGAAGAACGTAGTGCTGTTAGTGGTTCAATAAAAAAGAAAGCTTATTTAACATATTTTACAGCAAAAGCAAACAGTGTTTTAAAAGAAGTTGTAGAAATAATTAAAAAATATAATATGGATGAATATGATGGTATAACGTTATATAGTTATTGGTTGTATGATATTGCTTTTGTAGCAATAAAACTTAAAGAACTTTATGATAAAAAGATTACAAGAGTAGTAAGTAGAACTCATAGATATGATCTTTATGCTAATGAAAACTCAATGAATTATATACCACTTAGATATTATTTCCTAAGAAATTTAGACGCGGTATATCCATGTTCTGACGATGGAAGCAATTATCTAAAGAAGCTTTATCCAGATTACTCAGCCAAAATTAAAACTGCATATCTTGGGACAAAAGATTATGGAACTTCACAAGGATCAAAAGATTCAACATATAGAATTGTGAGCTGCTGTCATGTTTCACCAGTAAAGCGTATAGATCTATTGGCAAAGTCACTGGCAACATTGAAAGATTCTGGATTAAAGCTAAAATGGACGCATTTTGGAGCAGGAGATGGTTTGGATGAAATTAAGCAGTATGCAAGAGAAAATCTTGATTTTATGGAGACAAATTTTCCTGGGAGTGTTAAAAATTCCGAGCTAATGGAGTATTATAAAAATGAATCAGTCGATTTATTCATAAATACAAGTAGTTCAGAAGGATTACCGGTTAGTATCATGGAAGCATGTTCTTTTTCAATTCCAACAATTGCGACTAATGTAGGCGGTACGGCTGAGATTGTTAAAGAGGGTGAAACTGGATTATTATTGGATAAAGATTTCGATCCTGAGGAGCTTGGAAATAAAATTAAATATATGGCGGAAATATCAGAGGAAGAAAAACAAAAATTCCGTGATAGATGCCGTTCACTTTGGACCGGAAATTTTTGTGCAGATAATAATTTTAGAAAATTTGCATATGGAATTAAAGCAGTTCAATAAAATTAATTAAAAAGTTCTGATTTATTTTTGTCAGAACTTTTTAATATAGATTAATTATAGATTATCTTAGAAGAGTGTGGTAGAAAGCCACATTTACGATTATTCGAATGATAATTGAAGAATTATCGCCATTTCAGAAAACCGAAGTGATAGAAGCAGGAGTTACTGTTGGATTAAAATTTTCTAATGCATCTAGAGTTTTATCGAAATCACTTCAAAATATAAAGTTCTAATAGCTATTCATAGTTTCATATCTGTTACGCCTGGCTTCCTTAAAAAATAAGATTCCTTTGGAACTCTACCAATACATATAATTACTTCTTGTGAATTTCCATGTAATCAAAACATATCTAGGGATTCTACAGGTTCTATAATTTTAGTATTTTCTCAAATATTCAAATTACATTCTTTTAAACCATATATTAAAAAAGAATATATATTTCTTCAAGTTCTATTAACATACTTATAGTATGATAGCCATGATTTGACGAACGATGATTAGTTCACAATCAGGCTTTATGATTTGATTTATTATTTATTTTAATATGCCTGAATTCGTTATAGAACAGATTTATCATAGATATCATAAGGAAGGATTAGGCTTATTACTGGATTAGCCCTTCTTAATGTTTATGATTATGATATAATTGGAATTAAATGAAATAATACTTTAAAATGTAATAGATAGTATTCTAGTTGGAATATATAATTATTATTTGGAGGCGTAATATGTTAAAAAAGAAGATACTAGTAGTAGAAGATGAATTTTCAATTAACGATACTTTAAAATTTGCTCTTTCAAAAGAAAACTTTGAAGTTGAGGGAGTATACAATGGGGAAAGTGCGTTGAAGGTTTTTGAAGAATTTGAACCTCATTTAGTTTTACTAGATATAATGCTTCCGGATATAAGTGGCTTTGAATTATGCAAGGTTATGAATCAAAAAAGTTACGTAGTTATGCTTACTGCAAGGGATGATGTAATTGATAAAATATTAGGAATGGAAATAGGTGCTGATGACTACATAACAAAGCCCTTTGAAATAAGAGAAGTTACAGCAAGAATCAATGCTATTTTTAGAAGAGCAAGTAAAAATATTTTTAATAATGAACATGAGAACATAGCTGGAAATGTCTTAGAAAATGACATAAGTCATAATGCGGTAGATAATACTAACAAAGATGAGTTCATTATTAATTTTGATACAAGAACGGTAATTAAAGATGGGAAAGAGATAATGCTCAAAAGAAAAGAATTTGATTTATTAAGTTATTTATATAAGAATAAAGGAATTGTCTTTAATAGACAGCAGCTTTTAAATGAGGTTTGGGGATATGATTATTATGGGGATACTAGGACTGTTGATGTTCATATAAGAAGGTTGAGGGCAAATCTTGGTGATGATAAGGAAAATTCAATAGTGGAAACAGTTTTTGGTGTAGGATATGTAATAAGATAAATGCATAAGGTTAGGAAGTGGAAAATATGCTGAAAACACTAAAAGGAAAAATAATGATAGGAATTATATTTGCTCTTATTATATTTAATTTTGGATTAAGTATTTTCATATATAATACTTATTATGCAAATATAAAGAATAATATCAAAGATGATATGGAGAATATTAGAAAATTCAGTACAAGCACTTTGAAATATAGTGCTATGGTTATTGAAGACGATCTTAAAGTAAAAAATAAAACTGTTTATGAAGTTAATAGCAATTATGATTGTTATGTGGGATTGTATGATGATAATAACAATCCAATAGATTATAAAGGTAGTATCTTATTTGAAAATAGTATTAATAATGTATTAGAAAATTCCAAAGGAAAAAGCTCAGTAATAATATTTAATGTTAGAAATGGATTGATTTGTACATATGTTTACCCTGTATATCTTAATGGAAAATATGATTCAAGTTTGGTTATACAAAAAAGTTATAATGATTATTATGATAGTATTAAAAATATAATGGCCAATATTATAGGAGCTCAAATTATTCTTTTAATAGTAATAATAGGAGCATTAAATTATTTTATAAATAAAATAATAAGTCCGTTAAAAAAGCTCAGTGCGGAAATGAAAAAATATGGAGAAGGAAAAGAAGTTGATAGAATTTCAGTAAAATCTAAGGATGAGATTGGACAAGTTGCTAAGTCTTTTAACGAAATGATTGAAGAAAAGAAAAAATTAGAAAATATATCTAAAGAATTTTTTAATAATGCAACGCATGAGCTTAAGACTCCAGTTACTTCAATATACGGATATGTTCAAATATTAAAAGAAGAAGATTTAAATAGTATGGATGAAGAATTTAAAAAAAGAGCTGTTAATAGAATAATGATGGAATGTGGAAAATTAAAGGAACTTATACAAAAGCTTCTTGAAATTTCCCGATGCGGTGTTAAAAAAAAGGATACAAAGCAAGAGTTTAAGCTTAACATATTAATTGTAGAAATATGCGATAGATTAATTGATAGGTGTAGACGGTTAAATAAAGAGTTTATTATTAATATAGATGAAATTGTTGTATTAATGGTAAAAGAAGATATTGAGCATATAATTTTAAATTTAATTGATAATGCATTAAAATATTCAAAAGGCAAAGAAATATATATTTCTCTTAGTAAACCTGATAAAAATAAAAATGATTTTGTATTTGAAATAAAAAATAAAATTTCTTCAATACCTGAGAATATTTCTAAAAATCTATTGGAGCCTTTTGTTAAATATAATGAATTTGATGGAAATATTGAAGAAAGTATTTCAAGTTCTGGATTAGGACTATATTTATGCAATGAATTAGCTCAAAAGAATATGTTTTCTTTAAAATATAATATAAAAAATGATGAGATCTCCTTCTGTTTATTAAATTAATAATTACTTTGAAGTGTTACAAAGTTGTAACAAAATTGTTAAATAAATGTTAGATGTTAATAGGCTCCTACAAAAACATTACAAGAATGTAAAAACCATTGAAACTATTTAAAATAGGTTTATTATGAGTACTGTAATAGAGATAGCAATAAAAAATTTATTATTGATTTATAAGGAGGAACGGGTAATGAAGAAAAAAATGTTAAACAAGTTAGTTGCAACGGTATTAGTTTATGGGAGTGTTTTATCAGTAGGAATGATACCAGCAAATGCAGCAATAAAAACTGAAAGTGGAAAAACTTATTATTATAATGAATTGGGTCAAAAAGTAAAAGGTTGGCTTAATGATAATGGAAAATGGTATTATTTTAATGAAAATGGTGAAATGCAAAAAAATACTACAATAAAAATTGACGGTAAAGATTTTGAGTTTAATGAAAATGGAGTATTAATCAGTGAAAATGGACAAGAAACCAAGCAAGCATTATATGAATATGGAGAAAATTCTAAAATTAAGGATGGGAAGATTTATTATATAAATGCATCAGGTAAAGAAACAGGCTGGGTAGAGGTAGACGGTAAAGTGTATTATTACGATGACAAAGGTGAAATGCAAAAAAATACAACTGTAAAAGATATAAACGGTAAAGAAGTTAAGTTAAATGAAAAAGGTGTAGCTCTGGGCGAACATGGTTATGAACTCATTATGGGAGAAGAAGTTACTTATGATAGTTCAGAAGCCTATAAGAAAAGTCATGAACATTGGAGAAAGGTAGGAAATGATTGGTATTATTATTTGACTGATGATAATATGCTTACTGATAGTTGGGAGCAAAATAATGGGGTATGGTATTATTTCAACAATGAGGGAAAAATGCAGAAGAATACAACAGTTAAAGATGGAAAGGGAAATGATTGTATATTAAATGCAGAAGGAGCTTTAACTAATAGAAGTAAACCAGAAATAGATACTTCAAAATATAAAGATGCAAGCTCTTATAGTTGGAAAGAAATAAATGGAGACTGGTATTATATGGCTTCAGATGGAGATAAAAAAACTGGATGGATTAAAACTAGTGGTAAGTGGTACTATTGTAACAATGATGGAGTAATGCAAAAGAACACAACTATAATAGAAGGTGATAATAAATATGTCTTAGATGCAAGTGGTGCATGGATTAACAATTAATATGTATTCTATAGTTAAGTTTTGGTACTTTATTTTATGTTAAATTTGATTCTTAACTTATAAAGAAATTTAATTTAGATTTATTAATATCTTTTGTGGATTTAACAAAATTAATAAAACCTAAAAATTATATAAATGTTCGCATAATATTAGATAAGTTATGTGAACATTTTCTATTTATAAGGTATTTAAGGCATATAAAATTATTTAACAATTATGTAACAACTTTAGTTTATAATTGACGTTAGTTATATTTGTATAGTTGGAGGATAAGATGAAAAAACTACTTAGTTTTATATGTTTATTAGTGATTGTATTATCAGGTCTGTTTTATCAAGCATATATAAGAAGAGGCAATGAAGAAATTGAGGTATTAAATACAGATGTAAGTATTAATAATATAAAGAGCATTATGGAGATAGAAAATGAAATTAATGATGATTGTGAGGAGATTCCATTAGGCTACAATAATGGAAGTGTATACTTAATAAAATATGACTCTGTTAATAAAAAATTATATGATAATAATATTTTTGTTTTAAATAAAGATGGAAGTAGTAAAGAATGTGGAGTAAAGCTACCAGATAAATATTTAAATGATGAATTAAATATTTATGGTGATAAAATTTTTGGGAAGAATGGTTATTTTAATTGGCAGTCTGGAAAGGAATATAAACTACTTTCTGATGAAGATAATGTATTTCAGTCAAGATGGTATTCTGTTTCGGGAAATAGTGATTATTACTTATTCTCTGAAGATAATGGAGAAAATAGAAAGTACATACTATATAACATTAATAGCAATGATAAATATGAGTTTGAATGTAATAGCAATAGTGAAGATGTTATAGGTAGCATATTTTACGATGATATATCAAAAAGCTTCTATGCAATATGTCCAAATGATGTAGTAAAACAAATACAGATTAATGAAAGTAATTTTACTATAGAAAAATATGATGATATAAAAGTTTTTGATAAAAATCGGGTAAGCCAGGAAGAAAAATTTGAAAATAGCTATGTATATTGTTTTGGAGGACAGGCATATATAGGTTTAGATTGCAATGATAAATATCAAGATAGTATTAACATTAACCAATATGATATAGTTAATAAAGTTACAGAGCGATTAGATAACATAAGTCTATATGGCTATGATGACTTTTACAAGGATTATATATTAATTAAAAAAGATGATGATAAAAGTGTTAACAAAATTTATTTAGCTAAGCTTGAGAAAAATGGATTTGATATGCTTATTGAAATTCCTAAATTATATGGTGATGATAGTAAAGTCAGTATTCATATGGTTGATTCAGAAAATGTATTATTTAAGGAAGAATATCAGGATAAAGAAAATAAAAAAATAAAAAACAGATATGTAGTCTATGATTTATCACAATATTTTCAAGATAACACCAACAAGTTAAGAAGTGATAATGATAAATTAACATTGAAGAATACTTATAAAAATATTAATGAATATGATGATTCTAATAATAAAGCTAAATTAAATACTGAAGAAGTTAAACAACTTGAGCAAATTCAAAAAGATGTTACACCAAAAGAAGATATTTCAAAGGAGAATACTTCAAAGGATAATGAATCTAATACTAAGACCACTCAAGAAAAGGACTATAGAGAAGCTGATTCATCATGGAGAAAAGGAAATGGTGACTGGTATTATTATAAAAATGAGGAAAAAGCTATAGGATGGTTGAAGACTGAAAAGGGGTGGTATTATTTTTATAAAGATGGAACTATGCAAAAGGATGCAATTGTTATTGGGAAGAATGGGAAAGAGTATAAATTAGGACATGATGGATTATTGATTAATCCAGATTCAGAACTAGATTATGATTATGCTGGAAGCAAAGAAAAAACAAACAAAGATAGCAACAGTAATAATTCAAGTAGTGTTAATAGTAATACTACAAGTATTGTTGGTGCTAATAATATAAATGAAAGCAATATTAAGAAATAGATTATCATAAAACTAGCATTTGTAATGAAGGAAACATTATAGATGCTAGTTTATATTTTGTGAAGTAAAAAGAATTATTAGTGAGATTTTAGGTTTAAGAGAAATATTTGTAAGTTATATGGTTAAGTAATTAAGTCTTATAAAATTATAGTGTGAAAATAAAATTAAAAGTAAAGATGATGCTTTTTAATTGAAAGGAACTTATAGAAAAGTTGATAATTTTCATCGCATAGGTAAGTTAGACTAGCAAAATCATAGATGGATAATGAAGTAGAAGGTATTAATATAATGCTAGGATAGATTTAAAGTTCTTTTTTTAAAGGAAATCCGACTCGTATGCACTCGCTGGATAAGTTCAGTTAGCAAAATCATAGATTTTGAGCTTCACTTATGTTATAATCTATAGCGTTAATTAACATTATAATGCAAAAAAGGAGCAATTAAGATGAATATCTTACTTATAAATCATTACGCAGGGTCTGATTATCATGGAATGGAATTTAGACCTTATTATATGGGGCGAGAATGGGTTGATATGGGACATAAAGTAATCATACTTGGTGCTGATTTTTCACATTTACGAAAGAAAAACCCACAAATAAAAGAGGATTTCGAAGAAGAAATTATAGATGGAATTACATATGTATGGGTTAAAACTCCAGAATATCAGGGAAATGGAGTTGGAAGAATTAAAAATATATCAACATTCATGTTCAAATTGAGAATGAATTATAAGAAACTTGCCGATAAATATAGACCAGATGCAGTAATAGCATCTTCAACTTATCCTTTAGATATATATCCAGCTCATAGGATTGCAAAGAGGAGTAATGCTAAACTATTTTTTGAGATACATGACTTATGGCCTTTAACGCCAATGGAAATAGGGGGGTATTCTAAGAATAATCCAGCTATAGTTATGCTTCAAAGAGCAGAGGACTTTGCTTTTAAAAATTGTGATAAAATTATTTCAATTTTACCTAATGCAGATAGGCATATGAAAGATAGGGGATTTAGTGCGAATAATTATGTTCATGTTCCAAATGGAATAATTGTTGGAGAGAAAAAAAATGCTCCTATGGAAAAAACTATTGAAAGATTACAAGAACTAAAAGATGAAGGTTATTTCTTAGTTGGATATACAGGAAATCACTCGCCAGCTAATGTATTAGACACGATGATTGATGCTGCAAAGAAAACTACAGATGAAAAAATAAAGTATGTATTAGTTGGAAATGGAAACGTGAAAAATGAATTAATACAATATGCTAAAACTAATAATGTAACAAATGTTGAGTTTCTAGATCCTGTACTTAAAGATAATATGGATAATGTACTAAGATTATTAGACATATGTTATATAGGACTAAAAAAGCAAAATTTATTTAATTATGGCGTAAGTCCAAATAAATTATTTGACTATATGATGGCAGCAAGACCAGTAATATATGCAGTTGAGGCTTCAAATGATCCAGTTAAGGATTCGAATTGTGGTATTACGGTACCAGCAGAAAATCCAGATGCTGTTGTGAAAGCAGTTATGGAAATTAGAAACTTAAGCGAAGATGAAAAAAATAACTTGGGCCAAAATGGTAAGGAGTATGTGTTGGAAAATCATACTTATCGCGGGCTTGCAGAGAAATTTTTAGATGCACTAAAATAACTTAAAAATTTATGAAGAAATTCAATAATATGAGCTGAATTGACTAAAAAGTTGTAAAATAGTTAATATAATATTATATGTTCTGAAATAAATGAATTAGGAGTAAATAGATGAATACATTCAATAAAGTAGTTAAAAGAATATTTGATTTGATATGTTCTACTTTAGGACTTATAGTTTTAAGTCCGATTTTGATAGTTATTGCCATTAGAATAAAAACAGATTCTGATGGACCTGTATTTTTTAAACAAATAAGAATTGGTGAAAAAAATAAAGAATTTGAGATTTTAAAGTTTAGAACCATGGTTGTGGATGCAGAAAAGTTAGGAAGACAAATTACTGTAGGAAATGATAGCAGAATTACTAAAATAGGTGCTTTCTTAAGAAAATATAAACTTGATGAACTTCCACAATTAATAAATGTATTTAAAGGGGATATGAGCCTAGTAGGGCCGAGACCAGAAGTTCCTAGATATGTAAAGATGTATAATGAAGAACAGAGAAGGGTTCTAGAAGTCAAACCAGGGATAACAGATTTAGCATCAATTAGATATAGAGATGAAAATGATTTACTTGGAGAAGCAGAAAATCCTGATGATTTTTACATAAACACAATTATGCCAGATAAACTTGCATTAAATCTAGAATATATAAATAAAAATAATATATTTTTAGATATTTATATAATACTTAAAACAATAGTGAAATGTCTTTAATCAAAGAAAGATATAGATTTATAATTATCTCAGGCAGAATTCGAAATTATTAAATTAAAAAATCAAAGAAAATTGTTTTGATAGCTAATGAAGTTAAAATACTATTATTTAAAATTAGTGTCTTAACTTCTGATTTTAGCGTATGTATTTAAAATGTTATTCTAAATGCATTAGTAAAACTAACTTTAAAGGAAATTATGAACTATTGAATTTGACTAAAAGTATTTAATTTGAGAGAGGTAGATTAATATGAAAAAATTAAAATTTGCTATTATTGGTTGCGGAAGAATCTCATATAAGCATGTTGAAGCATTAGCTAAAAATGTAGAAGAAGCGGAACTTGTAGCGACTTGTGATGTGGTTTTAGAAAAAGCGGAAGCAAAGAAATCTGAATACATAGAAAAAACTGGAGCAGCTGAAGATTCTGTGCATGTCTATACAGATTATAAAGAAATGTTAGAAAAAGAAGATATAGATGTGGTTACAATAGCAACAGAAAGTGGTTATCATGCTGAAATTGCTATTCATAGCATGAAAAAAGGAGCTAGTGCATTAGTAGAAAAGCCAATGGCTATGTCTATTGAAGATGCTAATGAAATGATTAAGGTGGCTAAAGAAAACGATGTTAAGCTTGGAGTTTGTCATCAAAACAGATTTAATAAGCCTATACAAAAATTAAGAGAAGCTATAGAAGAAGAAAAGTTTGGAAAACTAGTTAATGGTACAGCTAGAATACTTTGGAATAGAAATATGGGATATTATGAACAAGCACCTTGGAGAGGAACTTGGGCATTAGATGGTGGTACACTTATGAACCAGTGTATACATAATATAGATTTACTTCAATGGATGATGGGTGGAGAAATCGAAAGAGTTTATGCTGAATGTGATACGTATCTAAGAGATATTGAAGCTGAGGATTTTGGGGCTGTAATAATAAGATTTAAAAATGGTGCTATTGGAATAGTTGAGGGATCAGCTTGTGTTTATCCTAAAAATCTAGAAGAAACGTTGAGTATATTTGGCGAAACAGGAGCAGTATCAATTGGTGGTCTTGCAGTTAATGAGCTTGAAACATGGAGATTTGAAGGCGAAGATGAGGAAGCGGTTAAAAAGTCTGTAAATGTTAAAATAGATAATGTATATGGAGAAGGACACACACCGTTATTTAAGGATGTAATAGACGCTATAAATGAAAATAGAGATCCACTAGTATCTGGAGAAGAAGGGAAGAAGGCAATGTCCATAATACTTGCAGCATATAAATCAAGAAAAACAGGAATGCCAGTAAAATTTCCATTAACGGATTTTAAAACATTAGATATGAAAGAAAATTAGTAAAGATTTTAGTTTAAATGTATTAATTCATTGAATACATTTAAACTATTATTTCATAAATATGTAAAAAAGTATATATAAAATAGGAATACTTAAAAATGTGTTGGGCAAAATTAATTGTAATTGTTTATTATGGCTTAATATATTTAAATTACCAATAATAAGATGAGAGGATGATATATCGTGAAAGTAAAAAAAGCTATTATACCAGCCGCAGGTCTTGGAACAAGATTTTTACCTGCAACTAAGGCACAACCAAAGGAGATGCTTCCAGTAGTTGATAAACCAACAATTCAATACATAGTTGAAGAAGCAATCGCTTCTGGAATTGAAGAAATCTTAATCATTACAGGTAGAAACAAAAAATCTATAGAAGATCATTTTGATAAATCAGTAGAATTAGAATTAGAATTAGAGAAGTCTGGAAAATCAGAATTACTTGAATTAGTAAGAGATATATCTGACATGGTTGATATACATTATATAAGACAAAAAGAACCAAGAGGATTAGGTCATGCAATTCATTGTGCAAAGACTTTTGTTGGAAATGAACCATTTGCTGTTTTACTAGGTGATGATATCGTTGATAGCGAAAAACCATGCTTAAAACAATTAATAGACTGTTATAGCGAATATAAAACTACTATCCTAGGAGTTCAAACTGTAGCCAAAGAAAATGTTTCCAAGTATGGTATAGTAGATGGAATACATGTTGAAGATAGAGTTTATAAGGTAAAAGACTTAGTTGAAAAGCCTAATACCGAAGAAGCACCAAGTAATGTGGCTATACTTGGAAGATATATTATAACACCAGAAATATTTAATATATTAGAAAATACTAAGCCGGGAAAAGGTGGAGAGATTCAATTAACAGATGCACTAAAAACTTTAATTGGAACTGAAGCTATGTATGCATATAATTTTGAAGGTAAAAGATATGATGTAGGAGATAAACTTGGTTTCTTGCAAGCAACAATAGAATTTGCTTTAAAGAAAGATGAATTAAGAGATGAATTTATAGATTATTTAAGTTCTAAGCCATGGGAAAATAACTATTAGAAAATAAATTAAGAGTAATTAAATTAATAAATCCTAAAGTATATTTTAGGATTTATTAATTTATAAAATATACATAACGATAGTAGTTTTGATATGTATATAAGAATCTAATGTCAGAAATTGAACTTTTAAAAACTAATAACGATTGGTATACTTTTGAATTAAAAATCTTATACCAAATATAATTAGTGAAATAAGTAATACAATATTTAATACCGAATTACCAAATTGTATAAATAGTGTACATATCAATAAGAATATAAATACACCTAAAAGCCATTGTATAAATCTCATTATTTTGTCTCCTTGTAAAATTAATTTTGTAATGTTAGTTTATCCTAAATTGAAAGATGAAATTCATGAAAAATTTTCCGGTAATTGAGAGAAATGAAGAATATAGTAAAAATCGTTATAGAAACCTAATTATAATTAAGCTTGTCATGATTTTTTATCGCGTGTACATGCTGGTATATGTAATCTAAAGATATAGTAAAATTTGCAAGTAGCTCAAAATAATTGTATTCAATTATTTTATTACTTGTAGTATAATTGTATTAAGTATAAAATAATGGTAAATTGAAGTTGTTATATGATCATGGAGTTCGTATGATTAGAGGATGGTGGGACAAATGCAGGATTATGAGAAGCTGTATAAATCGCTAAAGATAGAATATGAAACATATCAGAAGTTTTCAGAACAACATATACAAGAACTAAATGAGAAAAACGTAAGACTAGAAAAGAGTATAGATTCTTTATCCAATATAATAGAAGTCAGCAAATATATAAATACATTTTTTAGCAGTGATAATTTAATATCTCTAATTAATGACATGATTATTGGAATACTAGGAGTTACATATTCAACTATATTTATGATAGAAAATGGTGAATTGATTGTTAAGGCAAGCAATATTGAAAATATGAATATAAACCTAACTTCTAAGGAGTTTGCGCACATAAATAAAGGTGAGGAATTTTTAGTTAATTCTACGAAGCCTTTGAAACAGACTGGAGAACATAAAATAGATATACACTCAATTATGGGATCGCCAATAAAGCTACGAGAAAAATTTATTGGATATGTAGTCGTAGAACATAATCTTTATAAATTTATGAATATAGAGCTTAAGCTTTTCCTTAGATCAATTGCAAACCAAATTGCAATAGCAATAGAAAATTCTTTGTTATATAAAGAATTAGAAAAAATAAATCAAAGAGATCCTTTACTTGGAATATATAATAGGAAATACTTTTTTGAATTCTTAGAAAAAAATGAAAAAAGAAAAGTAAATGATAAATTTGCTATAGTAATGATAGATATAGATGATTTTAAGAAAGTAAATGATACATATGGTCACCAATTTGGTGACAAGATTTTGATTAATACAGCTAATATTGTTAAATGTGGGATAGATAAAAATGATATCTTCGCCAGATATGGAGGAGAAGAATTTATTCTATATATTTCAGATTTTGCTAGTGAGGATAATGTATATAACAAAATTGAAGCTATACGACGTACAATTGAAGGCAGTAAAATCAATTTTAACGGTAGAGATGAATCTATAACAGCAAGTTTTGGAATTTCCTTTTTCCCTCTAAATGGTACAGATTTAAATGAACTTATAAGCAAGGCTGATGATTTATTATATAAAGCTAAAAAAAGTGGTAAGAATAGAGTTCTGAGTGGAAATATATTTAAAATCTAATAATAATATTATAAAGCAAACTTATTTGTATTAATAAGAATGCTTTTTTATTATTTGAACTAATAATATTATATAGTAGATAAGTAAGAAATCTATTATTAAATTCAAAGTTATTTGTTGGGTAAGTTTATTTACGCCTTTTAAGCAGTCAATAAAAGATTTTATAACTTGGTGATATTTATAATAAATATATAAGGAGGGTATATTATGGATAGTAAAAAATTACTATCTTTGATAAAAAGAGAAGAAGGTACAAAGTTAGATTTTAAATTGAAGCTAGAACTTTTTTGTGAGACTGGAAAGAAAGAATTAACTAAAGATATATGTGCTATAGCCAATTCAGGTGGGGGAAGAGGATATATAATCGTTGGAGTTGAAGATAAAACCAAGAATATTATAGGCATACAAGAAAATGACATGTTTAAAGAAGAGCAGATACAGCAAATAATAACGACAAGATGTGAGCCTCCAATACCAATAGAAGTTGATTTTGTAGAGATTAAAAATAAGAAAATAGGCGTAATATCAATTTATGATGGGGGACAAAAGCCATATCAAGTTAGAGATAATGGAGCTTTTTATATAAGGCGAGGTTCTACTACAGATGTAATGAGAAAGCAAGAGTTAGTTGTGCTACTGGAGGAAAATCTGAGTTTAACTATTGAAACTTGCCCTCTTATAAAAAGTAGCGTTGATATTTTAAATATGGAATTAGTTAATAGATATTTCAGTAAAAAAGGCATAGAAATTAATGAAGAAAATAAGAGATTTTTACTGTTAAGTGCAGGAATAGCCTTTGAACATAAAGAAGGCGCACCTCTTAAATGCACATATGGAGGTTTGCTTGTATTTTCTGATAAAAATTATATATACATTCCTAACAATATGATAAAAATTATTAATAAATTAGAAAAAGCTAATGGAGAATTACACATAATTCAAGGGAATCTTTTATCTATGATAGATAGTGCAGAAGAGAAAATAAAAGAGATATTACCAAAGAGTTATCCAATGCAAGCAATAATTGAAGCAATAAAGAATGCAGTTCTATATAGAGAATATTTTGATTTAAATAAGATAATAGAAATAGTTATAGATAGGAATAAAATTATAATCTCAAGCCCTGGTGAGTTCATGGATGAGAATATAAAAGGTCAAAGAACTAATTACAATAAAAGAAATATTTGGCTATATGAAAAACTAATTTCTTTAGATGAAAAAAGGAGATTTTTAAATAGTGGAAGAGGATTTACAATTATTAAAAACTCTTTTAAGGGGAAAGGCAGAGTTAAATTCATTAATTCAAGGGCAGAACATAGTTTTAAAGTAATATTACCAGGTATTGAGATTAAATGACATGAGTTTTAAATCTAAATAAGGTATATAAAATATGAATTATTGCCAAAAATTAAGGTTGAGGATATACTATAATAAGTAATTCTAATATGAAATTTAGAATAATATTACTTTATTAATTTAAAATGCAGCATGAGTTAAAAATTTAAATACTAAAAAATTTAATAAGTTTATGAAACTACAATATATTTTTTGAGAAATACTCATAGTTTCTATAATCCGGACTTGTAATGCAATTATTTTATATTAACTTAAATAAGAAGATTTTAGGAGGTACTATAATGGCAAATGTATTAGATGAGCTATTAGAAAGAGGATACATAAAACAATTTACTCATGAAGAAGAAACGAGAAAATTATTAGAAAATGAAAAAATAACTTTTTATATAGGTTTTGATCCAACAGCAGATAGTTTACATGTAGGGCATTTTATAGCAATGATGTTTATGGCACATATGCAAAGAGCAGGGCATAGACCAATAGCTTTAATTGGTGGTGGAACTGCAATGGTTGGAGATCCAAGTGGCAAGACTGATATGAGAAAAATGCTTACTAAGGAAGATATTCAGCATAATGTTGACAGTATTAAGAAGCAAATGGAAAGATTTATAGATTTTTCTGATGGTAAGGCAATATTAGCAAACAATGCAGATTGGCTTTTAAATCTTAATTATGTTGATTTCTTAAGAGAAGTAGGAGTTCACTTTTCTGTAAACAGAATGTTAACAGCAGAATGTTTTAAACAAAGATTAGAAAAAGGATTATCTTTCTTAGAATTTAACTATATGTTAATGCAAGGATATGATTTTTATGAATTAAATCAAAAATACAACTGTAAAATGCAGCTTGGTGGAGATGATCAATGGTCTAACATGATAGCTGGAGTTGAACTTGTAAGGAGAAAAGCTCAAGGTCAGGCTATGGCTATGACTTGTACTTTACTTACAAATAGTCAAGGACAAAAAATGGGTAAGACTGTTGGAGGAGCATTATGGTTAGACCCAGAAAAAACTTCACCATATGATTTTTATCAATATTGGAGAAATGTAGATGATGCAGATGTTGAAAAATGCTTGGCATTATTAACATTCTTACCAATGGATGAGGTAAGAAGACTAGGTGCGCTTGAAGGAGCTGAGATAAATAACGCTAAGAAAGTTCTTGCGTACGAGATAACTAAACTTGTTCATGGAGAAGAAGAGGCTAAGAAAGCAGAAGAAGCAGCAGTAGCATTATTTGCAGGCGGAGCTGATATGTCAAATGTTCCGACTGTTACTATAAGTAAAGAAGAGATTGGATTGCCTATATTAGATGTAATGACAAGTACTAAAATTATTCCATCTAAGAAAGAAGGCAGAAGGCTAATTGAACAAGGCGGTTTGTCTATTAATGGAGTTAAGGTTGAAGAAGTAAATAGAATCTTAGCTGAAGAAGACTTCCAAGATGGAGCTGTATTAATTAAAAGAGGAAAGAAAAATTATAATAAGATAGAAATTAAATAATTTTATTATATAAAATAGAGTATAAAAGATGTTGTTAATTAAAAGAATTAAAACTTTTAGTTAACAACTTTTTATTTTTAATATATTAGATAAAAATCTAAACCTTTTGAAATATTAATAATCAGTAAGTATAATCCATATTTATGAAAGTATTTAGAATACATCACAATATCTTAATTGTATTTTATAAGCATGTATCGGCAAGTTAGATTAATATTTCGTTCGATAGAATAGTATTAACTTCCTTGCCCGACACAAAAATTTGTTAGCTTAAATTTTGAGAATTTTCGTATTCATTCCTAAGTTGTTCCATTGGTGCTTCTTCAGCTGGATACCAACCCTTGTCTACAGCTATATCAGATAATTCAAAATGCTCAGTTACAGCTTTATCTAATTGGCCTCTTAACATTTCTCTTAATTCTGGATTCACTGCTTCAGCAGCGGCAGCAGATAAAGAAGTTACAGCAAATTTAGAATCTTTAAGCATGTCTTGAGCAATATCCCTAGCTGCTAGAGTTGAATCATCAGTTCCTAGTAACTTATCTAAAAAAGACATATTAACTACCTCCTATTCTTGTTGCATATTTAATTTATTTTCAATAAAATCTTGCATTGAATTTATATTTTCTTTTTTACTATCTAGACATCTTTCCATGAAAGATTTTAATTCATCATCTTCTACCATAGCCATGCTAGCTTGTATTTTCTTAGCACCTATAACATTAGTGTCCATCAATTCTCTTAGTTCAATCATTTCGTGTGGAGCTAAGCCACCATTATTATTATTATTATTATTATTAGACATAATTTCACCTCCAAGCTAAATTAAGATTTAAAATATAGTTAAGTAATTTTATTGAATTATTGAACCAATAGATGATAATTCATTTTGAAGTTGTTGTTGAGGATCCTGATTAGCGTTATACCAACCTTTATTTTGGGCTATATCCGATAATCTATAATGAGAATTAACACAAGCAGTTAGTTGTCCTTTAAGTGTATCTCGTAGCTCTGAATTGGTTGTTTCTGTCAATACTTTTGCTAAAGTTGTTATTGTTGCCTTTGAGCTTGTTATTAAATCAAGAGCAATATCTTTTTCTGATAATGAGTTGTTTTTGTTTTGATCCATATAAATCTCTCTCCTTTCTATATGTAATAAAGTTACTTATGATAATACAGATTGTATATTTTTTAGAGCAGTTTTTTTAGCATCTAGCGAATCTTTCATAAAACTTTTTAGTTCATTATCATCTACCATATTCATGCTAGCGTTAATTTTCTTTATTCCTAGCATTTCTTGGCTTATGAGTTCTCTAACTTCTATGGCTTCGTGTGGCGCTAAGTGAGCTTTCATATAATCACCTCCTGACTGTATTAGTATTGCACTACTAAATTCATTAATGCGTGGAAAATAAATGTATTAATGTCTTAAAGAAAGTAAGCGAAACTGATGTCTTATAGTTTTAGATTGTATTATTAATAAAAATTCTTGTTATTAAAATTTTAATATTTATATTTTTAGCAGGTATCATATGTTTGTACATAATAAATTATTATCTTGCAAATAATAAAAAATGAAAATTATTTAAATATAAGTAATTTCAATACTTAAACAAAGGAGAGATGTAATTATGAAAAACAAACCAGATGATAGAAAAGATAATGTAGATAGAATTCAATATAACATTGATAGAACTATTTTGAACTGCGAACTTGCAGATGAAATGATAGAAAAAACAGATGATCCCAAAATGCAACAAACATTAAAAGAAAAAAATGAGAGAAGAGAAGAGGCACTTCAGGGGATGAGAACAGAAATCAGAGATGAAGCATTAGATAAAGAAAAAGGATATAAATAAAAAGATATAAATATAAATTTAATAGCATTTAACAAAAAAATAAATATTATTAATATAGAGTATGCTTTATTTAAATATATAAGTTACTAAGTATAAAATAAAATCGCTTGTGAATTATTGATAAGTCACAAGTGATTTTTGTTTGTAAACTCAATAAATATCCTATTATATGAAAAAAAGTATTTGTTAATTAATATAGTTTCAGGTTATAATAGTAGGGTGATGAAAAGGTTTAAATTATATAGTAATTATTTCTTATAACAATCCGATATGCAGTATATAATATTATCGCCAACATATTTGTATTTTCTACAAAATTTTCATTAATGGCAGTAGCAATTAATATTTTTGAATTACTATAAAATTTAATTTTACAGGTCATATGGGAATATTGAAAATAAAAGCTTAAGGGAGGAAAAAGTGTGAGCTATAAATTATTAATAATAAATCCAGGTTCTACGTCAACAAAAATATCTGTATTTGAGGATGAAAAAGAAGTATTTGGAGAAACTATAAGACATTCTTCAGAAGAGATAGGAGAATTTAAGCACATCTCTGATCAACAAAACTTTAGAAAAGAAGTTATATTAAAGATATTGAAAGATAATAAAATAGATATAAAAGAATTAGATGCAGTAGTAGGCAGGGGTGGGCTTTTAAAACCAATCCTAAGTGGAACATATAAGGTAAATGATAACATGTTGAAGGATTTAAAGGAAAGTATTAAAGGAGAGCATGCATCTAATCTAGGGGCTATAATAGCAAATGAAATTTCAAAATCTATTGGTAAATCTGCATTTATAGTAGATCCAGTAGTTGTAGATGAGATGGAAGAAATAGCTAGATTATCAGGTATTCCAGAGCTTCCTAGGAAGAGTATTTTTCATGCACTGAATCAAAAAGCGGTAGCTAAAAGATACGCTAGAGAAAACTCTAAAAATTATGAAGATGTAAATGTTATTGTAGTACACATGGGCGGTGGTGTTTCTGTAGGTGCACACAAAAAAGGAAAAATAGTAGATGTTAATAATGCACTTGATGGTGAAGGAGCTTTCTCTCCAGAAAGAAGTGGAGGAGTTCCATCAGGAGACTTGGCTAGAATGTGTTTTAGTGGAAAATACACATTGGAAGAAATCTTAAAGAAAATAACAGGAAAAGGTGGATTTGTAGCTTATCTCGATACAAATGATGCTAGAGTTGTAGAAAGAGCTACACTAGATGGAGATCCAAAGGCTAAGATGGTACACGATGCCATGGGATATCAAGTTTCAAAGGATATAGGTGCAGCGGCAACAGTACTTAATGGAAATGTTGATGCTATAATTTTAACTGGAGGCATGGCATATGGAAAGCCAATGGTTAATTTAATAAGAGAACGAGTAGGGTTTATAGCACCTATAGTGATCTATCCTGGTGAAGATGAAATGCTTGCTTTAGCACAAGGAGTAATTAGAGTACTTAACGGAGAAGAAGAAGTTAAGGAATATAAATAGATTATTAAGTGAATTTAATAAGATAATAATAGAGGTGAAGATTCTTTAAAATGGAAGCTTCACTTTATTTTTTATGATATTTAAATATAACTATTTAAATTGTAACTAAGAACATTCTATTTTTTAGTTAACTTATGCTATGTTCATACGATAAGTATAATAGAGTGATCGGGAAAATACGAATGAAATTAGTAGGGGAGAAGATAATATGCCAGGAATTTGGAATATAAACAATGGATATAATATAAATACAAAGAAAATTTCTAGCAAGTTAACTTTTGAAGTAGGGGAACGCTTTACAGGAAGAGTAGTTGCAAAGGGAGATGGGAAAGATATTACAGTCAAGTTATCAGATGGATGGCAATTTATCGCTGAGCTTGAAGGAAATATCAATTTGGATGATCTTAAGTTAGTTAAGTTCCAAGTAAATGGATTTGAAAATGGAAAGTTAAAATTAAAGCTGGTTGAAGATTCTGTAGATGAAAAATCAACTGGAGATGAAAGCTTTCAGGAAATAATCGATAAAGAAGGGCTTTCAAAGGAAGACATTGATATTTTAAAACAGATGGTTAAGCGTAATCTTCCTCTAACTAGAGATAATATTAATTTGATTAAAGGATTGATTCAATTTAATGGAAAGATAAGTTCAAATCCAAAGGAAATGGATGCATTTATTCAAACGTACCTTCAAAGTAAAAATATATCTGGTAATAGTGAGGAAGGTCAAGCAGTTAAAGAGATGCTTACCAAGTTCCTGAATGAATTTAAGAATATGACACAAGACGATATACTCACATTTATAGAAAACAATTTGGATTTTTCAGAAGAAAGTATAGATAGTTTTAATAAGTTATTTAAAGGAAATTCATCGATAGAGCAAATACTAAAAAAAATGAATGAATCATTAAATTTTATAGAATCACCAAATAATAATTTTGAGACTGTGGTTAAAAATAAAACGATAGATAAAGAACTTGACCTAATGAAGAATACTACAGATACAACTAAAGCAATAGCATCGAAGTTGTATAATGAGAATGATCCTTCAAATAGAAAAATAAATGTTCTAGACGTATTGAAAACATTAGCAGGAAGTGAAGATAGTGAACTAAATATAGCTCAAAAGCTTGCTGATAATGAAAAGAATAATTTAAATACTCAAAAAGTAAATCTTCCACCTTCATTAATTGATAAATTAAATAATAAAGAAATAGTTGATCTAATAAAGGAAACCATGGGTAATAGCATCACAACTGCTAATGAGCCTAAAACACAAGCGGAAAGCCTTATAGAATCAGCAAATAAAAATAAATTAGAAATATTATTAAGTAATATTGAAGGTAGGGAAGTTAAACTTACTGATAGTGAATATAAAGAATTTAATAAATTATTGAATAATAGAATTGAAGGAAAAGATCACTATGAAGAAACAGTATCTAATGATAAAGGTGGAAATATACAGCCTAAGGAATTGTCAACATCATTTAAGGAAAACTTTGCTGATCTAAAAAATGAGGATTTACTATTAAGAAGTAATTTAGATAGCAAAGAAGCTATAAAAGCTGATATGAAATTTAAGATAGATGGAGTAAGGGATATAGTTAAGAACTTAATAGCTCATGTGGATTTAAAGGATGCTGGGTATGAAAAAATAATGGATCTGATAAAAAATAATATAAATGATATTAAGGTATTCAATTCAATAAGCAATGAGTATTATTATTTAAATATTCCTATAAATGCAAATAGTCAAGAATATCCATGTAAGCTTATAATAAAGGATAATAGAAAAGATGGTAAAAAAATAGATAAGACTAATGCAAAAATGGTTGTTAGTGTTAAAACAGCTAATTTAGGAGAGGTTGATGGCTATTTGACATTAAGAGATAACAGAATTGATGTAAATTTAAAATGTGAAAATCCTTTTGCATCTGTTTTAAATAATAATAAATCGAAATTAGCAGATGGGTTATCAACACTTGGGTTATTTGTTAATATAAGCGTATCGATTAAAGAAGAGCCTGTAGACTTAGTAAGTTGTAGAAATTTCTTTAACGATTTAACTATTTCTGCTATTGATATTAAGGTATAATGATTAGTGTATTCATTTAAAATAAGCAGTTAATGTGCAATAAAGGAGTCTTAATTATAATGCTTTTAGGTCGGAAGGAATTTTAGCTTTAATTGTACATTTTAACACTGTTGAAAATATCGGTTAGGAGTGTACAGGAATATGAATCAGAGGAAGAAAGCCGCAGCATTAAGATATGAATTTAATAGCGATGCACCAGTAGTTACAGCAGCTGGAATGGGGCATATTGCAGATAAAATAATAGAAAAGGCAACAGAAAATGAAGTACCAATAGTATATAACAAAGAGCTAACTGATTTATTATGTAATGTAGATGTTGGAGATGAAATTCCTACAGAATTATATGAAGCAGTAGCCCATGTAATTGCTTTTCTTACTGATTTAGATAAGAAGAGATTATAGACAGAAGAAACACGGAAGGTGAGAAGAATGGCACTCTATACTATTTCAGATTTACACTTAGGTTTTAATGTTGAAAAGCCAATGGACATTTTTGGAGACAAGTGGAAAGAGCATTCTGATAAAATAAAAGAAAATTGGCTTAAAAATATAACTGAAAAAGATATGGTGCTTATAGCTGGAGATATATCCTGGTCTTTGAAAGAGAAAGATAGTAAATATGATTTAGATTGGATAAATGAATTACCAGGTAAAAAGATTATAAGCAAGGGAAACCATGATTATTGGTGGGGAAGCATATCAAAATTAAATAAGATGTATGAAAATACTAAGTTTCTCCAAAATAATTTTTATATTTATGAAGATTATGCTATATGCGGAACTAGGGGATGGATGTGTCCTGGTGGAGATAAATATACTAGTAAGGATGAAAAAATATATACTAGAGAACAAATAAGGTTAAAACTTTCGTTAGATGCTGCGAAAAATAGCGGATTTGAAAAGATAATTGTTATGCTTCACTATCCTCCTACAAATGATAAATTTGAGGAATCTGAATTTACACGAATGATTAAAGAATACAAAGTAGAAAAAGTTATATATGGACATTTGCATGGTCCAGTACTACTTGGGAAAGTATTAAATGGATATTTAGATGGAGTAGAATATATATTAACATCAGCGGATTACCTAGATTTTAATCCTAAAATGATATTATAAAGCATGGAATATAAATTTAAGATCTAATGTAACAAAAATGAATAAGAAATTTGTTGGATTTCAAAATTAATCTGTATAATTTGATAATAAGCAATTAAGTAATTGCATTTATATTATTATAAACATGAATGGAATAAGTAGATTATATTTATTTACATAACTATAATAAGATTTGGAGTGACGTTTTATGATTTATTCCTTAGAAAATGAAAAAATTAAAATTACTGCGAGTGAGCATGGCGGTGAGTTACACTCTATAACAGGCAAGAAGGAAAGTACTGAATATCTTTGGAATGGTAATCCGGAATATTGGAAATACCACTCTCCACATTTATTTCCTATAATAGGTAAGCTGAAGAATTCTAAATATAGAGTTGATGGAAAGGAATATGAATTACCATCTCACGGGTTAGCAAGAATTTCTCAATTTACATTGCTAAGTCAAAGTAATGAATCTATTACTTTTGAGTTAAAGTTCTCAGATAAAAGTCTTGAAGTATATCCATATAAGTTTTCTTTGCAGGTTACTTATACTATTAAAGAAAATAGTGTAAAAGTAAGTTATAAAGTTATTAACTTGGATAATAAAAAAATCTATTTTTCAATTGGAGCTCATCCAGCATTTATGTGTCCAATCGAAAAAACAGAGATATTAGAAGATTATCATCTTAAGTTTAATAAGATAGAGAATAGCTCAATTATGTGTTTCGATAAGAATACATATTTTACTCATGAAAAAAAAGAGTATTTAACTAATAGTGATATTATTGAACTTAAAAAAGATATATTTAAAGATGATGCATTGGTATTTAACGATTTAAAATCAAATAAAATTACAATAAAGTCAAAAAATCATAATAAGTCTTTAAGTGTGGAGTTTGATAAATTTCCGTACATGGGAATATGGGCCCCAGTTGACGGTGCTCCATTTGTGTGCATAGAACCTTGGTTTGGTCATGCTGACTATGGAGATTTTAATGGAGAATTTAAGGATAAAGAGGGAATAATGTTTTTAGAAGAAGGAAAAGAATTTAACTGTAGCTATATAATTTCTATTGAAGAGTAAAAATTATAGTATAATTGAAATAACAAAAGCTATCTAATTGCAAATATTAGATAGCTTTCTATTATTTATTATAAATAGATTTCAAGATCTATGATAAATCTTCTATTGAATTACTCATCTTTTTAATAGCATCTTCTTGACTATTAAGATCTGTAATAATTTCTTTTGACAAAGATTCATGTTCTTTGAAAAGAACGCTTATGTTATCAATTGAATTAATAACAGTATCTTTTGCTTCAGAAGCAGTAGTCAAATTCTCTATGCAAGTACTAATTTCTTCAGTGGCATCTTCTATAGAAGTTTTAATATCAGAAAAACTAGTTTTAGCTTCTTGTAGTGAGTTATGTTGAGTTGTTAATGCTGAATTACCAGAATTCATTGCATTAGAAGCTTTTAATATGTCTATTTTAATTTCTTCAAGTATACTAGTTATACTTTGAACAGCAAGTTTTGAGTTTTCTGCAAGTTTTCTAACTTCACCTGCGACAACAGAAAAGCCTTTACCAGCTTCACCAGCTCTTGCAGCCTCTATAGCTGCGTTTAATGATAGAAGATTCGTTTGGCTTGCGATTTGGCTTATGGAATCAGTTATGCTGTTTACAGATTCAAGTTTTGATACTAAAGCATTTACTGTTGAAGTTGATATTGTGAAAGCGTCTTCAAGTTCATTTAGAGAGGTATCTAAATTTCCTATTGTATTTAATCCTGTATCAGCCAATTTATCAGTATCCAACACTTTAATGTGAACATTAGTAATGTTAATTGCTAAGTCTTCCATATTAGCACGAAAACCTGATAAGATATTCTTAACATTACTTATTTCTCTGCTTTGAGCTTCAGCAGAAGATACTAATTCTGATGCAGTAGACGAAGCGTTTTTTATAGAACTATCAATTAAAACAGCTTTTTCTCTTAAATCATTGATGTTAGTTAAATTTTTTTGACTAGCGTTAGTATTTTTTTCCCCACTGTTAGAAACATTTGATACAATAGTTTCTGTCATAGTAGTATTTTTATTATTGTTTTTATTAAAAAATCCCATGTTATATTCCCCCTTGAAATGATAAATAAAAATATATTTTTATGTGTTGGCAGTTTTAATTAAATCTTTTCCAACGCGAGCCATCTCTTTAATTTTATAAGAAGAATTTGTATTAACAATGGTTTTAGAGTACCATTGTAATGCATCTTGATCATTTCCTAATCTTCGGTTTAATTCTCCCAAAAGATACATTAAAGAATCTCTTTGCAAGCCATATATAGGAAAAATCTCAGTAATATAAGCATTGTTGAATCCTTCGAGAGCTTGTTTTAAAAACAAAGTTTCTTGAATATTATTATCCAATAATCTATATATCCAAGCAATTTTAAGAGAAATCATGCCTTTTGTACTATTGGGTAAATCAATAAGCATAGCATTTAATAAGGCCAATTTATAGCGCTCAATTGCTAATTTTTCATCTAAGATATTTGGATATTCTCTTGGCTTCCATTTTGGTGTTACGTTGCTTAAAACAAGTTCTTTTTTATGTGATTTTAGTTTTTCAAAATCTGATCTCATTGCAGCGTAGCCACATGAATTACATATTAATACATCATAAAAATATGGATTTGCTACAGAGTATCGTATAAAGAAATCTGAATCCTTAGAAATAACTCGTGGTGACTTAGATTTAACTGTTTTAGCTTTAAAATGTGAATTACAAACAGGACAGACTATCTGTTTGTCAAAAAGATGATTTAATATACTCGTATCACTCATTTTCAGTCACCCCATTAAATTGCAATATAGAATTTTATTCTATATTATACATTGATTATAACATATTAAACCCATTCATAAATAGTCTATGAATATTTTTTAAATAGTTTATTTATTATTAATTACACTTAATTTAAAGTTTTTGATATAATAGATAAGGATGAAATTGAGAAATGATAGTAATGTATTAAAGGGTGATATAATGGCAATGAATGATTGGAAGGTTTTCTTAATGCCTTATGAGCAAGCAGTAGATGAACTGAAAGTTAAGTTAAAATCAATTAGAAAAGAATATAGAAAAAAAAATGAATATTCACCTATAGAGT
>CAURJV010000043.1:0-42153 GCA_963524945.1 uncultured Clostridium sp. | reverse complement strand
CCTGCTGCATAAAAATGTTTCTACTTTCTAGTATGGTATTTATTGCAAAGTATAAATCAAATTCTTAATTTGTTTATCTATATATGGAAATGTAACTAAATAACATAGGATTAGTTTAGAAAGTAGTTGGAATAACTTAAAAAATAATAGGTTATTTCAGCTACTTTTCTATTTTATGCAGTATATGGACATCTACCCCAAAAGACATACATATACTTTATTCTTTATGAATTATACTAGCAATTAGATACATGTTTGTAAAAGAGGAATTTGATATTGAGTTGTGATGGTTATTAGTTGAACCCATTTCTGCTTGTCTTAAACTTGTTTTTGGAGCATGCAGAAATGGGGTTCAACCTTATACCTTAGAATCACCCATCAAAATTACATAGAAACTGGAACAAAAGCATATTATTCATTTCGGTAAGCTATACGCTATAAATTATAGCCAGTTTATATATGCTGAAATTCACAATTAAGGTTGAAATTCTTGCAATATATTACGGAAAATAACCAAGTTAATAAATTGTAATATTTTTGTTACAAATAATTAAGTATTTTGAATTAAAATAGTGATATGGCTTATGGAGGTGTTTGTTTTTGCACATAATGAAAAAATATTTTGGCGATTATTGTTATATGATACAATTTTCTCATATAATGATGTATAATTTTTAATAGTTAAATGATAATTATGGAAAGATACCATATATAATAGGAAATACGAGGGGATAAGGAAATGAGAAACAATTACAGATATAGCAGATACAATAGAAGTGTTCGCATAAGAAGAAAGAGAATATTAATTTTAACTATTATAATTGTGGCATTAGGAGGTTTGGCTGGATCTATAATAGATGATAAATTTTTTGCAAAGGATAAAAATGTACAAGCACTTGCATCTAATGAGGCTGTTGGGTCAAATCAAGATGATGAAGCTAATAAAACCAAAGAAGATGATACAAACGGTGAGGTACAAAGTGATTCTAATGTTGATGATGTTGCATCTGTAGAGAAATTTTTAACTCAACAAGCGAAAGGACAGAAAATTGAAGATACTGATGGTAAGAAAGTCGTTTACTTATCTTTTGATGACGGACCATCTGAAACTAATACTCCATCAATATTAAAGACTCTTAAGGATGAAAATGTAAAAGCAACTTTTTTTGTTCTTGGAAAAGCAATAGACAAAAGCGAAACTAATAGAAATTTGCTAAAGCAGGAAGTTGAAGAAGGACATGCTATAGGAAATCATTCATATTCACATAATTACAAGTACTTATATCCTAATGGAAGTGTTAACACAAATAACTTCATGTCTGAAATTAATAAAACTAATGAGTCTTTAAAGAAAGTTTTAGGAGAAGATTTTTCTACAAGAGCAATTAGATTTCCAGGGGGACATATGTCTTGGAAGAATACTGGAGAAGTAGATAAAATAATGAAGGAAAAAGATTATCATTATGTAGATTGGAATGCATTATCAAAAGATGCAGAAGGTCCTCGTAAAAATGCGGATCAATTAACAGAAGAGGTTAAGAATACTGTTGGAAACAAGACAAAAGTAGTATTATTAATGCATGACACATATGGTAAAGAAGAAACAGCTAAAGCATTACCAGGAATAATAGAGTATTTAAAGAGCCAAGGGTATGAATTTAGGACTTTTAAATAAAACTTAATAGTGCAGTTATGAAAGTTTTTTGTTATTTATTTAGGATTTAAAATTTATAAGGTTTTGATTCTCAGTATTTTATAAATTATGTGAAGTTAAGTTATGATAAATTAAGAAGAATAGCAGAAAATAAAAATATATGATAAAATACCTTTGAAAGTATTCCATAATATTTTCAAAGGTATTTAAATTAATTTTAATAAGAGGATAGAAGCAAAGATGGAAAAAAAAATAAGAATAGTTAGTCCTGTTTATCAACAGATTGCCACAGATATTGCTTCAAAAATAGCAAGTGGACATTATCAAGTTGGTGAAAAAATATATGCACGTTCTGTACTTGCAAGTCAATATGGAGTTTCAGCAGAAACGGCTAGAAGAGCCATAGCAATACTTGCGGATGTTGATATTGTAGATGCCAATAAGGGCAGTGGTGTAATAATAAAATCAACTGAAAATGCCATGAAATTTATCAAGCAGTATAATGATGTTAAGACGGTTAATGATTTAAGAAATGATATATTAGATAAATTAGAAGAGCAGAAAAAAGAAAATGATTTATTAAGAGAACAAATAATTGATTTGTTAGATAGGACTGATAGATTTAAGTCCATAAATCCATTCATACCATTTGAGATACGTATAACTAAGGAAACCCCATACATAGATAAAAATGTAGCTGAAATTAATTTTTGGCATAATACCTCTGCAACAATTGTATGTATCAAAAGAAATGGATGCCTAGAAATGTCACCAGGGCCATATGCGGTGCTACGCGATAATGATATCTTTTATTTTGTCGGTGATGAAAGCTGCTATGAGAGAGTAAATAAATTCTTATATCCATAATATATCTCTGAATTAATTTGTAACGGGTAATATATTAATCATTTAGATTATAAAAATGGTTAATATATTACCCGTTATAATTTTATCGTTAAAAAGCTGAATCCAAATCAAAATTAAGTATATAACAGCTCACTTCCAATGCCTATTGAATGTTATGATTCAAGAGCTTATCAATATTTAGCTAATTTCGCTCTTTATAGTATCTCAAATTTTCAATGTGAAACTCTATAACACAAAAAGCAAAAGAGTTCAAATTTGACAAAAGTAACAACCTTATATTACAATTAAGTTGTTACTAAAACTATAAAAAGTAACAACTTGTATATAGATATAAAGTTGTTAACGGGAAGGGAGTGGAATTTTTGATAGAATTTAAAAATATTCGCAAAGATTTTAAAAACAAAACAATACTCAAGGATATTACACTAAAGATAAATAGAGGAGAGCTTGTTGCTATTATAGGATCAAGTGGATGTGGAAAGACCACAACCTTAAAAATGATAAATAGGTTAATTAAGCCAACAGCGGGTAAGATTTTTATTAATGGAGAAGATATTGCATCAAAAGATGTAATAAAACTTAGAAGAAATATTGGCTATGTGATACAGCAGACAGGATTGTTTCCTCATCTTACAATTAGAGAAAATATTGAGATGATTCCTAAAGTTGAAAAGTTAAATAAAGCAAGTATAGAAAAAAGAACTCTTGAACTTATGGATATGGTTGGATTAAATAGCAATGACTTTTTAGATAGATATCCAACAGAACTTAGTGGTGGGCAGCAGCAGAGAGTAGGAGTTGCAAGAGCCTTTGCTACTAATCCAGAAATAATTTTAATGGACGAGCCTTTTAGTGCTTTGGATCCAATCACTAGAGTTCAGCTTCAAGAAGAGTTAATTGATTTACAAAGCAAATTAAAAAGAACGATTGTATTTGTAACTCATGATATGGATGAAGCAATAAAAATAGCAGATAAGATTTGCATAATGAATAAAGGTGAGATTATACAATATGATACTCCAGAAAATATACTTAAAAATCCTATAAATGATTTTGTTGATGAGTTTATTGGTAAGAATAGAATATGGTCTTCGCCAGAATTCATAAGAGCTAAGGATATAATGATTGATCATCCCGTCACTTGTTCTAAAAGTGCATCGCTTTTAAGATGTATTGAAAAAATGAGAAGTTCAAAAGTTGATAGTTTAATGGTTATAGATAAAGAAAATTATCTTTTAGGAATTATTACAGCAAAACAGATTCAAAATAAAACTGATAGAAATATTCCGGTAGAAGAGATAATGACTAATAAATTTATAAGCGTTGAGCCTGATGATTCTATTATAGATATTCTTGAACTTGTAAAGGAACATAGAATAGGACAAGTGCCTGTTATTGATGACTTTGGAGTTTTAAAAGGAATAATTACTAAAAGTAGCTTGGTAACAACTCTAAGTAGTCAGTTTTTAGATACGGAAGAGGTGAATTAGTATGAACGAATTTTTAAATTATATATTTACATCAAAAGAGCAGATAATTACATTACTGCTTGAACACATTAAGCTTACAGCATTATCAGTTGGGATAGCTATAATAATTGGTATGCCACTAGGAATTCTTACAAGCTATGTGAAAAAACTAAACAAGCCAATCCTAGGAATAGCTAGTGTTGTACAGGCAATTCCAAGTATGGCATTGCTAGGATTTGCAATACCATTTTTAGGAATAGGTACGCCACCAGCAATTGTAATGGTAGTATTATATTCATTATTGCCAATAATAAAAAATACAACAACAGGAATTGATAATATTAATCCAGATATGCTAGAGGCTTCTAAGGGAATAGGACTTACTAAATTCCAAGTGTTGGTTAAAGTTCAAATTCCATTAGCGCTGCCTGTAATAATGTCAGGAATAAGAATTTCAGCAGTTACAGCAGTAGGTCTTATGACTATGGCAGCCTTCATTGGTGGCGGTGGCCTAGGATATTTAGTCTTTTCTGGTATAAGAACTGTTAACAATTATCAAATTTTAGCAGGAGCAATACCTGCATGTATATTAGCCTTATTAGTAGATGGGTTATTTAGTATTGTGGAAAAACTTGTTACACCAATCAGTTTGCAAAAAGCTAATAATAAATCCAAAGTAGCAAAAATAAGAGCTAGAAAAATTCAAAAGGGTATATTAGCAGCTACTGCGTGTGTACTTATTGGAATTTTTGCAGTAAGTGGATTATCTCAAAAGATTTCTAATAAAAAAGTTATTACAATTGGTAGCAAAGACTTCACTGAGCAAGAGATTTTAGGGAATATATTATCAGAGCTTATCGAAAGAAAAACAGATATTTCAGTTAATCGTAAATTTGCATTAGGTGGAACCCAAGTTATATTTTCAGCTATGCAAAATGGAGATGTTGATATGTCTGTAGATTATACAGGTACAGCGTATGGAGATGAATTAAAGTATAAACCAATATCAGATGTAGAAGAAGTTTATAATACAGTAAAAAAAGATTTTAAAGATAAGTATAATATAGAAGTATTAAAACAAATGGGATTTAATAATACCTATACACTTGCTGTAACAAAAGAAACTGCTAAAAAGTATAATTTAAAAACAATAAGTGACTTATCTAAAGTTTCAAATGACATTACTGCGACTACGACCTTAGAGTTCCTGAATAGAGAAGATGGACTAGTAGGTTTATCTAAAAAATATAATTTGAATTTTAAGAATACCGTGGGCATAGATGGTAGCCCAAGATATGCTGCTTTAATGAATAAAGAAAGTGATGTTATAGATGCATTTTCAACAGATGGATTATTAAAGAAATATGATTTAAGTGTTTTAAGAGATGATAAAAACTTCTTCCCCCCATATTATGCGGTTCCAGTTGTACGAGCTGAGACATTAAAGAAATATCCTGAAATACAACCGCTTGTAGAGGAAGTAGGAGATTTACTTAATAATGATGTAATGAGCGAATTAAATTATGAAGTAGATGAATTAAAAAAAGATCCTAAAGATGTTGCTGTAGATTTTCTAGAAAAGAATGGATTAATCTAATTAAAGCAAAAAAAATTAAAGGTAGATTACGGTGCTGATGGCAAAGTAGTCTGCCTTTTTCTATTTAAATATAGTTTTTCAGCTTCCTTTAATGTGATTTTCTTAAATGTAATTTTATAGTTAGGCTTTAGCTGAACTACTTTTTGTATATCCACAGATGCAACATGAGCTATCTTCAGATATCCCCCAGCTGTCTGTCTATCGGCTAAAAGAATAATTGGATTGCCATCAGGAGCGATTAACAAAGTATTCCCCCTTAAAATAATTCTTATATTAAGTTTTTTATTAACATCTGCAAGTTAAAAAGAATAAATATAAAAAAAGAGCCATTTTAATAAATGACTCCATTGTCTTACTATTTAATTATAATTTTACATAAAAAATAAATTTTTTTCAAGAATTTATTTAAAATTAAATATATTTACCAAAACAATTTTATCATTATTCTAAACATCATTCAAACAAATTTTTTATTGTACAACTACAACAAAACAGTTGTTAAATAAATTATTTGATTTTTCTCATTTTATCACAACCATTTTATTGTAATTAAATAGGAAAAAAGCTGTTGGAAAAATATTTTTAATTGAAGTATGATGTTTGAGAAAATATTAATGCATTAAGTATGATTCTAAAATATATAGATTAGAGGATGTTTATTATGGGGACAGAAAAAAAAGAAAAAGTTCAATTAAATACAGCACAGCTGTTAGTTAAATGCTTGGAAGCAGAAGGAGTAGAATATATTTTTGGAATTCCGGGAGAAGAAAACTTAGAAGTAATGAATGCTATTGAAGGGTCAAGTATTAAGTTTATTACGACTCGTCATGAACAAGGGGCTGCATTTATGGCTGATTTATATGGACGGTTAACAGGTAAAGCAGGAGTATGCTTATCAACACTTGGTCCAGGGGCAACTAATTTAGTAACAGGAGTAGCAGATGCACATAGCGATGGTGCCCCTGTAGTTGCAATTACTGGACAGGTTGGAACTGAAAGAATGCATATAACATCGCATCAATTTTTAGATCTTTGTAAAATGTTTGAACCAATTACTAAGAGAAGTAAGCAAATTGTTAGACCAGATACAGTAAATGAAATTGTAAGAATTGCTTTCAAATATGCTGAAAGCGAGAAACCTGGAGCCTGTCATATCGACTTACCTGTAAATATTTCAAAGATGCCTGTAAGTATTTGTGAAAAACCATTAGAAAAGAAAATTCCACCAAAAGAATATGCAGCCTTAGCATCAATAGAAGAAGCTGCAAGTGAGATATTTAAAGCAAGAAATCCAGTTATCTTAGCTGGAAGTGGAGCGATTCGGAATAATGCTGCAAAAGCAGTTACAGAATTCGCAAGTAATTTAAAGATTCCAGTAATAAATACTATGATGGCAAAAGGAATAATTCCTTTTGATAATTTGTATTCAATGTGGACAATAGGAATTCCACAGAAAGATTATGTAAATAAAGTTATTGAGGATGCTGATTTAGTAGTTACAATTGGCTATGATATTGTAGAATATGCACCAGCAAAATGGAATGTAAATGGAGATACTAAAATTGTTCATGTTGATACAAGACCATCACACATCAATAAGCTTTATCAGCCAATAGTTGAAGTAGTTGGTGATATTTCAGATGCTTTATATAATATAATGAGAAGAACATCTAGAAAAGAAGAGCCAGTTGATGCACTAAAAATCAAAGAAAAAATGGTTAATGAACATCAAATCTATGCAGATGATGAAAGTTTTCCAATGAAACCTCAGAAAATTTTAAGTGATGTGAGAAAAGTTATGGGACCCCATGATATTGTGGTTTCAGATGTTGGGGCGCATAAGATGTGGATAGCAAGGCACTATAACTGTTATGAGCCAAACACCTGTATAATTTCTAATGGTTTTGCAACAATGGGAATAGGAGTTCCAGGTGCAATTGCAGCAAAATTAATAAATCCTAGTAAGAAAGTTTTAGCAATTGTTGGTGATGGCGGCTTTATGATGAATAATCAGGAAATAGAAACAGCACTGCGTATAGGTACTCCAATTGTAGTTTTAATTTTTAACGATAAAAATTATGGGTTAATAAAATGGAAACAAGAGGATCAGTACGGTAAGAGCTGCTATGTAGAATTCACAAATCCAGACTTTGTTAAAATGGCGGAAAGTATGTATGCAAAAGGATATAGAGTAGAAAAATCAGAAGACTTAATACCAATTTTAGAGGAAGCCTTTAAGCAAGATGTGCCAGTAATTATTGATTGTCAGGTTGATTATAGAGAAAATACAAAGTTAACAAAGCATTTAGCAGAAGTATATAAGAATCTTTAAGCAAAAAATATGACTTAGAGATGATATCTAAAACGATGTGCTAGAGAACGAAAGAACAATTGTTAAAACAGAAATTTATTTATAAATTTAAATCTCTACCGGAGAATACTAAATTAAATAAATTTATAGGGAAACCCTGGATTGCAAGGAAAAAGAAGTATATGATAAAATAGAAGCGTTATTAAGCGTACTAATCCCTAAAGAGCTTTAAAAGAATATAATATTTTAGAAGATTAACTAATATAGTTTGAAGATAGTATCATAGGAAAGTAAAGACGTTTGATGATAAATAGATGCAATATATGAAATATATTTATATTAAATACAAGGTAGAGTAGTGTTACGTTATGATGAATTTTCTTAATTTAGAGTATTTTTTAATAGCAGCGGAAGAGCTGAATTTTACAAAAGCGGCAAAAAAATTGTTTATTTCTCAACAGTCATTAAGTTCTCATATTTCAAAATTGGAGAATGATTTGGGAGTTGAATTATTTAATCGGACAGTGCCATTAACATTGACACCAGCGGGGAAAAGTTTAGTGAAAAATGCCGCAAGAATTTTGGATTTAAAAGAGCAGTCAGTAAAAGAATTGGCAGATATTAAAGATTTCAAACGTGGAGATCTGTTTATTGGAGCTTCACATACAAGAGGACGAGCCTTTTTGCCAGAAATTCTTCCTTATTATAATGAAAAGTTTCCTAATATTAATCTACATTTACTTGAAGGAAACTCAAAGGAACTAGATGCTGCGTTATTAAAAGGTGACGTAGATTTAATAATAGGAATGTTACCTTTTAATGTTGAGAATGTAGAGATGGTTCCGCTTTGTAATGAAGAAGTTCTTATGGTTGTTCCAGATAATATATTAGTAAAATATTTTCCTAACAATTATAAGGAAGTAAAACAAAAACTTGAAAAAGATATGGACATTATACTACTAAAAGATTGCCCATTTCTAATGGTTAATACTAAAAATAGAGTTAGAATTATTGCAGATGAAATGTTTAATGAAAAAGAAATAAAACCTAATATTATATTGGAGACAGAAAGCATTGAAACAGTATTGGCGCTTTCAGTTAAAGGGATGGGAATTACTTTTTATCCAAAAACTCTAATGAATAATAAGGATCTAATATTCGATAAGAATACAATTACTGGAGTTAATCTTTATCATCTGAAGTACAACAAAACTCATGGCACATTAGGTATTGGATACCAAAAAAATCGGTATGTATCTCAAGCTTTAAAAGAATTTATTGAGCTTGCAAAAGACAAGTACGGAAATATAGAATAATATTATAAGTTATTAATTAGCGTTCTAGTTCTATAAGGTGTTAAGCACTTTTAATAGACTAGAACGCTTTTATTGATGAAGGGTAAAAGGAATAAGATAAAGGAGCACCATATTTTTTCACTAGTTCACCTTTATCATTTCTAAAAATTTTTTTGGAAACAATAGTATCCATGAGTGTGTTTACCTGAGCAGGTGTAAGATCAGGTTTTACACCACTCATATTTAAGTTAGACTTTTCACCATTTTCAGTTAAAAACGACATAAGTAAAATATATTCCATAACTAAAACCTCCTAGAATTTAAATTGATGTTCTTATAATTGAAGACCCAAATGGGTAAACATATAGGTTTAAAGATTAAATTAATTTGAGATTTTTTAGACTTGTACAATAGATGAAGTTTCATTTAAGAAATAAGATCTTGTTTTAGCAGATAGAATTCCTGTCTATTTATCAGTTGTATCTAATTTGTCAATTAACATATCTCCATATTTAACCATTTCATCAATACTTAGAGGCATATTATTTTCAAGCCACCAAATGGCCAAACTAACCATTGAAGAAGAATAAAATTCTGAAAGAATTGGCGCAGGGATTAAAAATATTAGTCCATTAGCTTCGTCACTTTCCAATCTAGATTTTGTACGTCCAACTACTATTTTTTGAAGTACTTTTATTGTGGAACCATTATTTAATAGGCCGACTGAATACATCTTTATATTTTCTTGCATATGTTCTAATAGAAGTCTAAATAAATTTACATAGTATTGCCTTGGATTATCAACTGGAGTCTGTTCAGTGCTTTTTTCTTCAAAGTTTTGGACTAATTGACTAATTAAAGAATCAAGCAAATGATATTTATCTTCAAAATGTTTATAGAAGGTAGTTCGATGGACCATTGCCTTCTCACAGATATCAGTAATTGTTATATTATCGAAGCTTTTTTCAGAAAGTAAAAGTGTTAAAGCATCAAATAATAATTTATGTGTCCTTCTTATTCTTAAATCAAGAGTTTTATTATTAGTCATAAGTTCCTCCTAAGGAAATAATCTACACATATGTAATTGTGCAGATTAACTATATAGATTAAGGTTATTGTTTCTTGATAACCCTCATACAACAGTATATAGTATTTGTTGTACACCTGTAAAGTTTGTATACATGTGTAGAATATAAAAACTGTATTTAAATATTTTGATAATGAAGAGGTGGATATTAATGAGACGAAATATAAAAAATCTGATTGCTGTTGGAATTTTAGTAAGTATTATAAATAGTAGCACTGCACCAGTATTTGCAACAGAATCTACATCTACCGAAAGTGAAAATATCTCAGAACAAGCGCAAAATCATACTAATAGGGGGGAAAACGTAAGTATCGGACAAGGTACACATGATGATGTAGATAAGAGAGTTCTAAAATTAACTGATGCAATAAACGCGGCAATAAGTAATAGTGATAAGTTTGCTTTAAAATCGAAACAAATAACCTATTATCGAAATAAAGAGGATCTTCAAGAAAAAAGCACTGATTTCAATAAATCCTTAGCAGGAGATAATTACTCTAGTGATGTATATGATTATCCTTACGATAAACTTGAACTGCAGGAAAAGCAGACAAAACAATCAAGAGATTTCATGGAGGATCAAATATCGAGTGATATTATCAACAAATATAATGATATGATTTTAAAGCAAATTGATATAGATAAATTAAAAAGAAACTTGGAATTAAATAAAAATGATTTAACTTATTTAAAAGGAAAGCTGTCATTAGGAATGGCAACCGAAAACCAAGTTACTGATGCTGAGGTTGAATTAAAATCATTACAAGATGACATAACAGCAAAGGAAAATGCCTTAAGTGATGCTAAAGATTATTTCAAAGTGTTAACTGATTTAGATTTAAAGAATACTTACATACTTGATTATGATATGGATTATGAAAAATTTAAAATAGATGGTTCAGTTGAGGAGTATATAGATGATAAGCTTAACAGCTATTTTGAATATGATGATAAAATATTAGATTTAACTAAGGACTATCTGAAAGATTTGAAGGATGAAGGAATAAAAGACATTATGAATAAAGAGATACCAATAGCACCTAAACAATCCGATTATGTTACAACTGATGCCAATGGTAATTCTACATTAGATTCTGGTGGGCTTGCTTTGTCGTTAATAGCATATGAACAAAAAGAATTAAAGTATTATGCAGATCTTAAGAATTATGAAGCTTACCTAGATGGTAAATACAGTTACGATGAATCAAAAGTTAAGTTAGATGATACAAAAAAGAATCTTAAAAATATATTAAAACAAAATTATTCAACGCTTCTTGAGATTGAAAATAAAATAGATAACTTAAAGGAACAGGTTAATTCAACAAATACTAAACTTAGATTTGCAAAAGCTCAAGTAGATATGGGCTTAATGCTTCAAAATGATTATGACAAGCAAGTTGTAGCAAGTGAAGAATTGGATACGTCTTTAAGAAAACTTGTTTATATTCATAATAACTTGAGAGATAGTATTCAAAAGCCATGGATATTAAGCAACTAATAAATTTTTTCAATAAATAAAAATTATTCAGGAAAATGAACTCAATAAATATCATGTTCCATGTACTATATGGTGAATATAAGGAGGATATATGAATAAGAAGATAATAGCTATTTGTTTGGTAATTTTAAATTTTACAATATTAAGTGGATGCAGTAAAAATGATAAAAAAGTAGATGCAAAAACTTATCCAGTAAAAACAGTAGAACTTCAAAATCAAAGCCATTCAAGTGATTTAGAATATGAGGGTATAACAGGAGGAAGTGAAGTAAGAAAGCTTTCCTTCAAAAGTCCAGCTAAAATTTCAAAAATATATGTTGTAAAAGGTCAACAGGTGAAAAAAGGAGACAACCTTGTTGATTTAGATAAAAGTGATTTAAACTTGGCGGAAAACGCAGCAAAAGCTCAAATGGATGCAGCGCAAGCTCAGTATGACAAAGCAGTAAATGGGGCACAAGCTGAAGATATAAACAAAGCTGAAATAGCACTGAAAAACGCTCAGGATGAGTATAATTACTGCAAGGACTTATATGATAAAACTGTTAGATTATTTCAAATAAAGGCTGCTACTGAGCAGCAGGTTAACGATCTTAAAATTAAATTAGATGGTAGTGAAAGTCAGTTAAATGCAGCAAAGGAAACATTGACACAGCTTCAAAATGGAACAAGGGAAGAGGATAAGCAAGCAGCATTGGCACAGGTAAATGCTGCAAAAGCTAATTATGATTCAAAGGTTAATTTAGTTCAAGATGCATCTCTTGTAGCAGATGAAGATGGTTATATAGTAGATGTTCTTTGCAAAGAAGGAGAAATGCAGGCTGCTGGGTATCCAGTAATTTTAGTTAGAAGTGACAATCAAGTGGTTACTGCAGGAATATCTGATGATGATGTAAAAAAAATACAGGTAGGAACAAAAGCAGAAGTTAAAATAGATGACACTACTACTGATGGAGAAATTATGAATATAGTTCAAGCACCTGATAAACAAAGTGGAACTTACAGTGCAGAAATCAAAATTTTAAATCCAATAGATAATGATAAATATTACGTAGGCCAATCTGTGAAAGTTTATATTGATAATGGAGAAAAGAGTGGTGTATGGATTCCAATTACCAGCATTTTGAATGATGGACAAGATTATGTTTATACAGTGGAAGATGGACGTGCTGTTAGGAAAAATGTAACTTTAGGAGATACAAATGAAAATGAAGTATGCATAGAGGGATTAGAAGTTGGAGAAAACCTTATTACTGAAGGTATGAAAAATATAAAAGCTGGATATCAGGTTTCAGCAGAATAAAGGGGGATGAATTATGGGATTGATTAAAGCGGCTATAAAAAATAAAAAAATAGTAATATTTCTAATAACTATAGCTATTTTAAGTGGATGTTATTGCTATTATATTGTTCCTAAGCAGGAAATGCCAGATGTTTCATCTCCAGCAGCAATGATTACAACAATTTATCCGGGAGGTTCTCCTAGTGATATAGAAAGTTTAGTTTCAAAAAAAGTTGAAGAAAAAGTTGAAGAAATAGATGGTTATGATTATTGTGAGTCTTACTCTGTAAATAATGCTTCAATAGTTGTTGTTTTCTTAACTAATGATGCTGATAAAGAGAAAGCATGGCGTGATATGAGAGATAAGGTAAAAGATTTAAAATCAGATCTCCCAGATGGATGCCAAGATAGTGAGATAAATACGAAACTTACAGAGACTGCTGGTATGATTTTAAGTGTATCAGGAGATAATTATTCATATGAACAATTGGGAAATTATGCAGATGATATAAAGAAGCAGCTAAGCAATGTTAATGGTATTTCAAGATTTGATATAAAGGGTAAACAAGATAATCAGGTAAAAGTGGAGGTTGATTTAAATAAGATAAACAAATATTCAATTTCTTTTGAAGACATATGTGGAGTATTAAAAGCTCAAAATATAGATATTCCATCAGGGTCTTTAAATTTAAAAGAAGGAAAAATAAAAGTTGAGACACCTGGAAGTTTTACATCTCTTAAGGAGATAGAAGATACAGTGGTAAATGTTTCAACTGACACTGGACAAACTATTAGGATTAAAGATATAGCAAAGGTTTATATGGGGTATGATGATGATTCAAATTATAAATTTACTACTAATGGAGAAAATTCCGTATTAATTGTCGGTTACTTTCAAGATAATAAAAATATAGTTTTAATAGGTAAGGATATAACAAAAAAGTTAGATGAGATAAAAAAACAATTACCACCAGATTTGAAAATAGATCAAGTTACTTTTCAGCCTAAGGCGGTAGATGAATCAGTTTCTTTCTTTATGGAGAACCTTAGAGATGGTGTAATTCTGGTAGTTATAACCGTTTTAATAGGAATGGGATTTAGAAATGCAATGGTAGTATCAGCAGTAATTCCGATATCTATAGCTATGTCATTTATTGCTATGAATGCTCTTGGTATTAAAGTCCAGGAAATGTCTACCACAGCACTTATTATAGCTCTTGGAATATTAGTAGATGATGCCATTGTAATAGGCGATGTTGTGCAGGTAGGTGTTGATGAAGGCATGTCTGGAGATGAAGCTGCTTTTCATGGTATTAAAAAATTATTTGTGCCTGTATTTACATCAACATTGATTATTATTGGTGCTTTTTCACCACTTTTAAATATACCTGGTGGAGCAGGAGAATTTTTGAGAACTTTGCCTCAGGTAGTAATGATATGTATTGCATGTTCTTACTTATCAGCGCTGTTTGTAACTCCTGCTATGGCATCTGTATTTTTTAGAAAAAGTAAAAAAGTTGAGAAGGAAAGTATAGTCAAAAGGTTTTTCCATAAACTTTTAACTTACGGACTTAAGAATAAAATAAAGATTATTATAATATGTTTATGTTTATTTGCAGTATCCATAGGTTTGTTAAATTCAATAGGAACGAAGTTCTTTCCTTATGCAGATAAAGATATTCTTTATATAGACATTGCTAATGAAAAAGTGGATAATATCGACAGTACGAGTGATTTAGTAAAACAAGTTGAAGATATAGTAAAATCAGATGAAGATGTTACAAGTTATACTTCAGCCATAGGTGGTGCTGTACCTAAATTTTATATTACTATACCTCCTCTTGCACCAGCAAAAGATAAAGCTCAAATTATGATGAACATAGACCTAAATAAAACCAAAAAGTTCAGTACAAGACAAGAATTAGCTGAGTATTTACAAAGTCAAATAGATAGTAAAATATCTGGAGGTACTGCAACAGTAAAACTCTTGGAACAAGCAATGCCAACAGGTGCACCTATTCGTATAAGACTTACAGGAGATGATTTAGATAAGCTTTATGCGGCGTCAGATCAAATACAAGAAAAATTAAATGGTATTCAAGGAACTACAAATGTAAGAGATGATGCAGCAAAAAAGACTTATCAATATGAAGTGGATATAGATAGTACTAAGGCAATACAGCATGGTTTATTAAAATCTGACATAGAAAAGCAGATAAGCATTGCTATAAGAGGATATGCTTCTTCTGTATACAGAAAAAATGGAAGTGATTACGATATACTAGTTAAAAGTAATGCTACATCAGTTGAAGATTTGAAAAATTTACAAGTTAAGTCAAGCCTTGCGAATAACAAGGTATTGTTATCAGAAGTAGCAACTATAAAGCTTGATTCACAGATAGACCAAATAAAACATTATAAGAAAGATAAAACTGTAACAGTATATAGTGATATAAAAACTGGGTATAATGCTGTTGACATAGAAAATACATTAAGCCCGGAAATAAATAAAATGGATATAGATGGGACAAATGTTATTTATGATGGTGAGAAACATCAAATAGACACAAACTTCACAAGTCTTGGTATAGCTGCAGCTATGTGTATACTAATAATTTATGTGATTCTATTTGTTCAATTTAAATCTTTTGTGCAGCCACTTATAATAATGTGTGCACTTCCACTATCATTAATAGGAGTAACAGTAGGGCTTCTCACATTTAAGATGCAACTATCTTTAACTGCTGTAATGGGAATAATAAGTTTAATTGGAGTAGTTATAAGAAATGGTATTCTACTTGTGGAATATATAATTGAAGGAAGAAAAGAAGGTCTTTCTATAGATGAAGCATGCTTGCATGCTGTAAGTCAAAGATTCAGGCCGATAATACTAAGTTCTGTAGCAACTATTACAGGTCTTATACCACTTGCATTTTCAAAAAGTGCGTTATTTGGACCTATGTCTGTAACCATAATATTTGGACTTGCATCAGCTACTTTCCTTACATTCGTAGTTGTTCCAGTGGTTTATTCTTTAGTTAATACTAGGTTAGAGGAGAGGCCAATAAAGACGGATAAGATAAGTATTAAATTACTGAAGTTTTGGAAAAAATAAGGTTAAGTATATAAAATAGCTACTATTCACGATGTTAATATTTAAAATAGTAGCTATTTTATTAGCATTTGTGATCATTGAATAAGGGGAGGTTTAGCAATAGAAAAATTAAATAAGTTTAGGCTTATCTATAAGTTCTAAAGAATGTACGAATTTCTTCAGCAAAATGTTCAGGATCTTCCATAGCCGTAAAATGTCCTCCTTTAGGCATTGTAGTCCAGCGGGTGATATTTAGATTGCGCATAGCCCATTCTTTTGGTGGTAGCAATACATCAGCTGGGAATAAAGCCATGCCTGTTGGTACATCTATGTGTCCCATTGGTGGCAATGAATGTGTATTTTCATAATATGCGTTTGCTGATGAGCCTATGGTATTTGTGACCCAATAGATCATTATATTAGTGAGAAGTTCATCTTTTGTAAAGATTTTATTAAAATCCCCATTACAATCACTCCAACTGAGAAATTTTTCTATGATCCATGCAGCTAGGCCCACAGGTGAGTCAGAAAGTCCATAGGCAATGGTTTGAGGTTTTGTAGATTGAATAGACATATAACCTCCCTCATTTGAAATCCATTCTGAAGAAATTTTCTTATAATTCAATTCATCTTTTGAAAGCTCTGTATCATCTGATATCATAAGATCTCTGATAATTCCAATATCAGTTAGATGGATTCCTATTAGAAGTTCTGGATGATTTAATGCCAAGTATCTTGTAACACCTGAACCCATATCTCCACCTGCAGCAGCAAACTTGCTGTAGCCAAGCTTTTCAGTCATTAGTTTTGCCCAAAGTTCAGAAACACGATAATTATTCATGCCACTGTGTTTTGAAGCACTAGAGAAACCAAAACCAGGTAATGAAGGGATAATTACATCAAAAGAATCATTAGGATCACCACCATAACTTGCAGGGTCAGTAAGGAGTGTGATGATCTTTTGATAGCGTATGAAACTGTCAGGCCATCCATGAGTAAGTATAATTGGGGTAGGGTTAGGTCCTTTACCTTTTTCGTGTATAAAGTGAATATCTATCCCATCCACATTACAGCGAAAATGAGAAAAACGGTTTAATTCTTTTTCTTGTGCACGCCAGTCAAACTCATCATTCCAATATGAAACAAGTGATTTTAAATAATTTATATTAGTGCCTCGTTCCCAACTTGAGTTTTCTAACTGTTCAGGCCAGCGTATATTATCCAATCTGTATTTTAAATCATTAAGTACCTCATCGGATACTTGGATATTGAATTTTTTAATAGACATAATAATTCTCCTTTCATATAAGTTATAGCAAAATTTATGTATAAGTTATTAATAGACTTATTGTGCATAACTTTCTTTAATTCTTAATAATAGTCTATCATTTAGAAAATATGATACAATGTCATAAATGAAGCTTCTAACTATACTATTTGTAAGTGAACAAGAACAAAATCTCAGGTGACTTTGGACTGAGGATTTTTTTTACACATCTGTTTTAAAATTTGCTCTTGATTAATGAAAATATAAATGGTAATTTAAATTTATTATTTATTTAATGTACCCAATGGAGGAATGTTTATGCCGCAGGCAGACCGTCACAAGAATAGAACTTTATATATAGAATTTATTGCAAATGAAAACTTTGTAAATCTTCCTTATAAGGAGCGTTTAACTATAACTTTTATTACGAGTGGAAGCATTAATTTACAACTAAATGATCGCCCTGTAAAAATTGTCGCTCCAAGTATTCTTTGTTTATCGATGGAGGATAAAATACAAGTTGTTGAAAAACAAAATGTATCTTCGCAATCATTTTGTTTCCATCCAGATTTTTTTAATACAGCTCATTTCTCAGAAACTAATGGATATCTGTCAACTAATCTAAAAATAAAAACTGGTCTTTTACTTTTTGAAAAAGATAAAATTCATACTAGGGTATATGCTGTAGATGAGAAAATATATTTGAAATTATATGAGTGGTTTTTTATTATGGGAACAGAAGTATATGCACAAAGTGACTCGCTTTGGGTGTGTAGAATAAAAAAATACTTAATACAAATACTAGGATTGATTGAAGAGCTAAGCCACCATAGCGAAAAATCACCTGTTAATTTAGTTTTAGAATATATACATATAAACTATTCTGATAAAATAACATTGGAAGATTTAACAAGATGTGCTCATTTGAATCGTGTGTCACTAAATAAAAGTTTTCAGGATATATGTGGCTGCACAGCAATGGGCTACTTACTAGCATACCGCTTAAAAGTTGCAGAGAGTCTATTGACTCATACTGATATGAGCTTAAACGAAATTGCACGTGCCACTGGCTTTGAATATGATACATATTTCATAAAACAATTTTTTGCTAAAAAGGGCATGACTCCAACAGAGTTTAGGAAAAACTCACGAGAGTTTTCAAGTCACCAATAAAAAATGTAAAATATATTCGATAATATAAATAATGCTATTTAAGAAATGAAATTAGTAATAGAGGATGCTGAAGTTTATAAAAATCGGTATCCTCTATATTTATGTATGCAAGTGAAAATTATTGGTAAAAAGATGAATATTTTTATTGTGTATAGATTTACAGAACTTGAATATTTATGAAATTAAGAATAAAATGATATAATGACAGAAAATGTTGAAATATGAAATTATTTATTAGAAACGTATAAAATTTAAGTTATAGTTTCTCAGTAATTATATAAAGTAAAAATTTATTAAAGTATTTTATGCCGGAGGTGGTTTTATTTATATTAGTTTATTTATTTCATTAATGTTATGTTGCGTTTTTTATTCGTTCCTAGGTATATACGGATATAGGATGGACAAAAAATCAAAAGCTAATCAAATATTTTTAAATTTAAGCATGTGTTGTGCTGTTTGGGCATTTGGATATGCAATGATGCTGACTTGTGAAAATATAAATATAGCGTTTTTTTGGAGGGCAGTTTCAGTTTTTGGGTATTGTTTTTTTTCTGGTCACTGGCTGTATTTTGCACTTGTATTAAATAATGAGAAAGAAAGTAAATACAATCGGATTATAATAATTTTAGCCCACGTTCTTGCTGCATTATTATTTTTATGCAATATTGCAGTTGATCCATCTTCAGCTATGATTAGAAAACCTTATGGATGGATTGATGTGTCTCCAAATTTATTTGGTCAAATTGCATACAGCATATGTTCTATAATTTTTTATGTATCAGGTCTTGTAATGCTATTTAATAGAGGAAAATATTTAAAAAAGAATAGGATAAAAAAGCAAAACACTATTATTTTATGGACATGTTTTATAAGCATTACTATAGGGGTATTAACAGATATTATTTTGCCTATATTTGGAATTCTTGTCTTTCCTTCAGCAGTTTTGAGTGGAACTATAGCTTTAGGTGGTGTTTGCTATGCAATAAGTAAGCATAGGTTTATGTTAACTGCTTCGAAGTATTTATCAGAATACATTTTTAATACTGTTAAGAACCCAATATTTATTTTAGATGACAATTTTACAATCCAAAATTGTAATGAAGCGTCATCAAATATAACTGATTATAAATTTAAAGAATTAGAAGGAAAAATGTTCAGCGATTTAATATCTTATGAAAATGTTGATTTTAATACCATAATAGAAAATAGTTATGTGAAAAATGTAGAGGTTAATTTACAACAAAAAAATAAAGGACATATTGAATGTGAATTATCAAGCACAGTTATATATGATGAGTATGACGATAAACTAGGTATTGTAATTTTGATACATGATATTTCAGAAAGAAAGAGAATAGCAGAAATAGAAAAGAAATATACTTTAAAATTGGAAAGAAAAAATTCGAAACTTATAGATCAAATAAAAGATAAGATACGTGCAGAAGAAAAAATACGTCACTATGTATATTATGATGCTCTCACAGAAATTCCTAATAGAAAAATGTTGTTAGAAGATATTAATGAGTTATTAAAAAATAAAGATAAGAAATTTGCACTACTTTTTATAGATTTAGATGATTTTAAAAATATAAATGATAATTTTGGACATCAAGTTGGTGATAAAGTTCTTAAAAAAATGGCATCTACATTAAAAGGTTCTATAGGTCCACAGGACATAATTGGCAGAATTGGTGGGGATGAGTTTATAATTATATTGAAAGATGTAGAGTCTGATATATATATTAAAGAAATTGCTCTAAGAATACAAAAGGAATTGAAAAAGCCATTTACTTATAATGAAGAATCTTTAATTCTTGGGGCAAGTATAGGAATAAGTATATTCCCAGAGCATGGAGAAAATTCAGATACTTTAATTAATAATGCTGATTTAGCTATGTATGAAGTTAAGAAAAATGGTGGGTATGACTTTGCTATATATTCGCCTAAAATGGAACACAAAGCAATTGATAAATTGGAAATGAAGATGAAATTAAATAAAGCATTATCAAATAATGAATTTATGGTTTATTATCAGCCTATTATTGATTTAAAGTCAATGAAAGTGTTAAATTCAGAAGCCCTTATAAGATGGAAGCAAGAGGATAGAATTATTCCGCCTATAGAATTTATTCCTATTGCTAAAAGTGTAGGAGAAATAATATCAATCGATAATTGGATGTTAGAAAATGCGTGTATACAGTGCAAAAAATGGAATGAAATTGGCTTGAATGAATTTAGTGTATCAGTAAATACATCTTATTCTCAACTAAAGCAACCTGAATTTGTATCACTTGTTCAAAATATATTAGAGGCATATTCTCTCCCGTCTAAATACCTGAACCTAGAAGTTACTGAAGATGAGGCTATGGAGGATTTTGAAACAATTATAAACATATTGGAACAATTTAAGAGCATGGGAATAAAAATATCATTAGATGATTTTGGGACAGGCTATTCGTCTCTTAATTATGTAAATAAATTGCCTATTGATAAAATAAAAATTGATAAATCCCTCATAATGAATTTGGAAACAAACTATAAAAATCTAACTATTATTAAATCCATAATAAATATGGGGCATAGCTTAGATATTAAAATTGTTGCAGAAGGAATTGAAACAAAAGAACAGCTTAGAATCTTAAACGAGCTTAAATGTGATTTCATCCAAGGGTATTTAATAGGAAAACCTATGGAAGCATCAGAGTTTGAACATAAGTTTATTAATTAAGTTTCAGTTTAAAATTAAGCTGATCCATATAAAGCGGATTTATTTTAATGAATTCCATACTGCTTAGTAATAGGGTCCATAAAAATCGGCAATTTAGGAGGAAGAAAAGTAAAAAGTGTAAAGCAAATTACTATTAAAGAACCTATTATAATAGATAAATAAAAATGAAGCATAGTTAATGTTGCATATTTATAAATATGCAAAGATAAACATTGACCTATCGAAAGTCCTAAAAATAATGAAAATATGTCAAGAAATAATGATTGTATTCCAAGAGCACCTGTGTAGGTATAGAAAAAACAAGTTATAACAATACAGCTAGTAATAACTGAAATAACAGAGCATATGACCCAGATATACAAGTTGACTTTATCTCGAAATATTAAAATGCCTAGTATATACCAAATAAAAGTAGGATAGGTAGAAAGCTTTAAGTGTTCCCAGATACTTTCGTTAACAGGAGTAAAGATACCTACTATAACTGATTTACCACTCCAATCATATGCAAAGTGAGCTAATGATCCAAGTAAAAAAGTAATTGGAATACCGATAATAAACCAAAATTCAGGACTTAAAAGAATGTTGTTCATAATTTAGATACATCTCCAATTTAAATTATATAACTGCTTTAAATAATGTTAAAGATATTCAACTTTAAAACTAGATTTATGTGTTAACTTACCGAAATCATAAATATTTTGATTCCGAAAAGCTATGAAAATATCGCTGAAGGTTCTAAGCAGCAGGTTGTATCCACTTTATCATGTTCCAACTTTCAGTTTGACAAGCTAAAATGGAACAACCTACAGCAAGAACCTTTAACAGCTTATTTTCAAATGTTTTCTCCACAAATATATTTATGATTTCTAGTGGAGATATGAACTTAAAGTTTTAGCAGTCTTGTAGGTGTGTTAATCAAATAAGCTGAATTTTTAAATTGTTTATCTATATAAACTAATAATAAAGCAGTTTCATATAATAAATATATGTATCATAGATGGAAATTAAAACCTAAAAGCCTTATGTAAAATTTTGCTTAGGTAATTTCTATATAAATAATAGTTATACAAACTATAATTAATATGCATTTCAATTATGGTATCTGTTTTGATATACTATTTTTAATGTCAGGTATATTTAAAATGGAGGTGTTTTTATGAATATTAAGTGGAATGCTAAAGGGTATACAAAAGATTTTCAGTTTGTACATCAATATGGTGAAGATGTTTTAAATTTGTTAGATATTGAGAAAGGAATGAAAGTCTTAGATCTTGGATGCGGTAATGGAGTATTAACGAAAAAGATTTCAGATATGGGTGCAGATGTAATTGGTATGGATGCATCAGGAGAAATGCTAGAAATTGCAAGAAGAAATTATCCTGAAATAACATTTATACAGGATGATGCAGTGAAATTTACTTTAAATGAACAAGTTGATGCGATATTTTCTAATGCAGTTTTTCATTGGATTGATAATCAAGATGGATTGCTAGAGAGTGTTTATAATGGATTAAAAATAAATGGAAACTTAGTATGTGAATTTGGTGGATACGGATGCACAGAAACAATTCATTCAACTTTGCAAAAGGCTTTTGAAGAAAGGGGATTAGATTATGAGAGAACATTCTATTTTCCAACTATTGATGAATATACTCCTATTCTTAAAAAGCATGGACTACAAACAGTATATGCAGCATTATTTGATCGTAAAACCGCACTTAAAGGTGAAGATGGAATGAAGAATTGGATTGAAATGTTTGTTATACAGCCTTTTAAAGGCTTAGATGACTCAATAAAAAATGAAATCATTGATGAGGTGGTAAAAAACTTAAAACCTATTCTATATCAGAATGGAGTATGGTATGCAGATTATGTGCGCATTAGATTGAAAGCTAGAAAAATATAAGATATATAAATACCTATAGAAAAGATACAAATTTAGAGGAATATCAATCATAAATGGTGAAGAAATATATTATAGTAATAAAATAATATTAAAGCTATAAGAACATGTATAAGTAATTAACAAAGCACTGTTTTTAGCAGGAGTTTATGTAAAGTAAGCCTTTAAATATTGGAGGAAATAATGAATAAAGAACGTAAACCACATATTTATAATGAATATAAATATGTATTTGATGAAATTAAGAATTTACTAAAAGATAATAAAAAATTAGTAATAGCCATTGATGGAAGATGTGGCGGAGGGAAGAGTTCCTTAGGAGCGATGCTTACAGAAGAGTTTGATTGCAGCCTTTTTCATATGGATGATTTCTTCCTTCCTCCAAGAATGAAAACAAAAGAACGACTAGCAGAACCTGGTGGAAATGTTCACTACGAAAGATTTGAGGAAGAAATATTAAAGCCACTAAAAAACGACGAGCCTGCTGTATATAGAAAATATTTATGCAATAAAGGGGAGCTAAGTCAGCCTATAAAAGTAGAACCTAAGAATTTAACTATAGTTGAAGGAAGTTATAGCCTGCATCCTACACAAAGAGATTATTATGATTATAAAATCTTTATAACTATTGATCCAAGAGTGCAGCATGAACGAATTCTAAAACGTAATGGTGAAGAAAAACTTCAGGATTTTATAAACAAATGGATTCCATTGGAGGAACATTACTTTACAGAATTAGACATTGAGAACAAATGTGACATAATACTTGATACTACAAACATAAAGAGATAAATGAAAAGTTCTTAGTGTTAAATGAATTATTGAAAAAGTACATAGATATCCAACTCATAAACTAGATTTATGTAGTAACTTACCGAAATCATAAATATTTTGTTCCGAAAAGCTATGAAAATATCGCTGAAGGTTCTAAGCAGCAGGTTGTATCCACTTTAGCATGCTCCAACTTTCAGTTTGACAAGCTAAAATGGAACAACCTACAGCTAAGAACCTTTAACAGCTCATTTTCAAATGTTTTCTCCACAAATATATTTATGATTTCTAGTGAAGATACGAACTTGAAGTCTTAGCGACTTTGTAAAAATGTTCATCTAATAAGTCTAATTCTTAAGTTTTTTATCTATAGAATATAGAAAAAGCACTGCAAGTCTTTAGAGATCTAAGTAGTGCTTTTTCTTGGCTTTTAGATTCACTTGTAACTTTAAAATAATATATAACAGATTAAACTAAAGTGGTATTTATGAAGAATAAAATAAGCCATCTTCAACATATTCTATAGGGCTTAATGAACTTTTTTATGAAAAAGCTCATCCAAAAGTAATATTTCTGCTTTTGCACTTATAGCATGGTTTCCAAGCAGAACATCAATAGTAAAATCATTACTAAGCATTTTTCGATACATGGCGATGATATCATCTTCAGATAACTCGCCCATTAACTTTGTTTCATTTGGGATTACTGGAATTCCAGCTTTAGCAACTAGATATATATTTTGTTTCAATTCCTTGGCAATCTTAAGTAAAGTGTCTTCGCTTTTTGCTGTCTCTATATCCATCATACCAGCATTTGTATAAAAATGTTTGATAACTATAGCCGTGGCAGTATGTGAAATATGGAATGCTTTGATATTTTCCTGTATTTCATAATGTAAATTTGATACTTCAAATATTTGAGCAAGATCTTTAACTCTTTCAGTAATTTGTCCATTTATTTCACCGAAAATGGTTCCTTGATGCTTTTCAGAACCAAATTGTGCGTATAAAATACCGTCTTTCATATCTCCACCTGCACCTGGAAATCCTGGAAGCAATCGATCTCCTACAATTTCAAGCCAACGGTCATAGCCCATTGTGTTAGTTAAGGTTATAATAGTTTTGCTATGATTATTTTTAATTGCTGACAGTGCAGATTCTGCCTGATCATAACGAACTGGGACAAAGATAAAATCGTAAATATCATTATCTTCTAGCTTTTCGATAACATTGATAGATATGTGATTTATAACTCCATTATCGTTATATCTTAATCCATCGTTTTTAATTGATTTAAGCCTTTCGCCTCGAGCTAATAGAGTAACGTCAAGTCCTGACTGTGCAAATCTAAGTGCATATATACTGCCAACTACACCAGCTCCAAATATTAAAATTCTTTTTTGTTTTATATTCAATATTATCATTCCTTTCAAGTAATTTTGTATATGTTGTCTAAGCAACATGTGTATGATATTATGATAATAGGGTGCTATTACCATTACAACCAGCAGATTAAATGAAAAGTTGCTTAAACAACAGATTTTGAGATTTGATGTTTTAGAAAGGAAGATTAAAGTATGGTAAATCAAGATGATCCAAGAGTTTTACGCACACGACAATTAATAAGGGAAGCTTTTAGTGATTTGTTACAGAAGAAAGGATTTGATGCGATTACTGTGAAAGATATCGCACAAAAAGCTTCGATTAACCGAGCTACTTTTTATGCTCATTATGAAGATAAATATGCTTTGTTAGAAGAAATCACAGAACAGGCTTTTTATAAGATGTATCCTGAAGAAGTTATGAATGCTGATGAGTTTACGGATGAAATATGTAATCAGTTAATAATACTTACGTACAATTACATAGTAACTTTTTATAAAACATGTGGATGGGATTCTAAATCTATTTGTACAATTGTTGATGAAAAGATAAAAAAGATGTTGCAAGAAGCAATAGGGAATATATTTTTAAAAGGGACGGCTTTCCGCATGGAAGATAACATTAATACTAAGATTGTTTCAGCAATGACATGCTCAGCTATTTATGGAGCTGTATATTCTTGGTTTAAGGATGGGAAAAATGATCAAACTGATTTACTTTTAGATATTGTGCGTCCATACGTAATGAATGGTCTTAATATGTATCGCAATATAGATGAATAATGTTTCTATAAAAATCAAAGAAACTACCAATTTTTAAAGAGGTACGTATGTTTATAGAATGCACAAAAAAATTACAAGATGAAATGGGTATAACTGTTGAAAAGCCTTATGAAGAGAAGGAGCTGTTTTCATGGAGTGCTAATTTAATTAACCAATAGATATTAATTTTAAAGAACTCCATGAAATTCTTCAAATTTCGTTTGGATGGAAAAATTATAACTTGTATGAATTCAACGTTATTAATGAAGAAGGTGATAAGGTGCTAAATGTAACTAGTGAACATGAAGAAATGAAGCGTTGGTCAGATATTAACTGGAATAAAAATTTTTGCATGGATCTTGTAAATAGAAGGTTGAAATATGCTTTACGTAATTAATGTAAATATATATGATAAGGGTGAGAAGTAAAATGAAAGTATACAATAAATTAGTAAGAGATAAAATCCCAGAGATAATAAAAGCTGATGGAAGAGAATGTGATATAGAAATCGCAACTAAAGAAGGAAAGTATGAGCTTTTAGAAGCAAAGCTAAAAGAAGAAGTTAATGAATTTTTAGAAGATAAGAATTTAGAAGAATTAGCTGATGTAATGGAAGTTTTGTTTGGACTTGCTGACAGCCTAGGGTTTAGTGAAGAAGAACTTATAAAAGCTAGAGACAAGAAAAGAGAAGAACGTGGAGGATTTAAGGAGGGGATTGTCCTTAAAAGTACAAAATAAATTTATTATGAAAATACAACAGCAATAGAGGTAAATAACAGAATATGTTGACCTTCTAGATTATTTTCGCATGCTTAAAAAGATAGGCGTAAAAAATTATAACTAAAAGCCATATATGATTTTACTAAAGAGAGTTTACACAAAGTAAGCTCTCTTTTTGATGTTAAGAAAAATATACAAATTTGGATCTAGAAAATCAAATCACAAAGGTTATTTGTTAAGTGACGAGATAAAGTCATCTATCATGAATTTAAAGGTTTCTTCTATATCCACATCACCTTGGAAATATCCAAAGGAATATAATGAAATAAAGCCATGTAAAAGACTTCTAAAAGTTCGACTTCTATGAACCAAAAGAGTTTCATCCTCAATGTAAGACTTTAGGATTTCATGAATAATGTGAGTTATTTTTCTCATTAAATTTAACAATTCCTTATTTTTAGTGCTAGGAATACTTATAAAAAGTTTATAAGCTGTCTTATTTTCAAAAGCAAATTCTTTATAAACACTAGCATATTCTCTTATGGCATCATAACCACTTTTGCCAATCAGCCTCTGCATCAATTTTTGATTCAGCTCATTTAACATATATACCGTCATTTCAATTTTTAGTTCATCTATATTATTAAAGTGATTATACAAAGAAGGATATTTTACATCCAATTTTTCAGCGATCTTTTGAAAATTAAGTTGATTAATACCAATTTCATCTGCTAGACAAAAAGAAACTTGAATAATCTTTTCTCTGGTTAGATTTCTTTTGTGCATACACTTTTCACTCCTATAATCTTATCTTATAAAAATAGTTAAACATTTAAAAAAATATATATGTTGATATAGTAAATTTACATTTAAAACTCTAATAAAGCAAGTGTTAATCAAGAGTATGATGTTGAAACTTAATTACAATATATAATTTTAAAAACATTTCGTACTATATAATATAATTATAAACTATATTTTATAATTTACAAACTATAAAATATAGTTTATAATCAAATTGAAGATAAGGAACAAAAAAACTAATGGCGAATTAATATAAACTTGATCAAAATGTTAGTAATTATTAATATTTTTTATTCTTTAGGAATTTATATTCCAGTAAAATCTGTGGATAAATTAAAAAAGGTTGATTGGATAGCTTGGGTATTTTTAAAAGAATTAAAAAGAAATCTTATTCGCTAGAAGGCTATTCAGATGAGGTTACATGTAATTTTGTTCTTAATTTATACAAATAGAAAGGAGTATGCTTATGGAAATATGGAGAAAAAATTTAATAGTGTGTTGGTTTGGGATATTTGTTGCTGCCATAGGGATGAGTCAAATCGCTCCAGTATTGCCAATCTACATACAGCATCTTGGAGTTCAAGATACAGAATCAATTACAAAAATTTCAGGAATTGCATTTGGTATTACTTATGTAATTTCAGCTATTTTTTCGCCAATTTGGGGCAGTGCTGCTGATAAATATGGGCGAAAACCAATGATTCTTAGAGCAAGTCTTGGCATGGCCATAACTATAGGGTGTATGGGATTTGCACCAAATGTATATGTTCTAATAGGATTAAGATTACTTCAAGGGGTAATCACAGGGTATAGCACAGCATGTACAGCACTTATTGCAACTCAGACAGATAAAGAAAATGCAGGATATGCTTTAGGTACACTTTCAACAGCCAATATTGCAGGTTCATTAATTGGTCCAACAATTGGTGGTTTTATAGATGAGATCTTTGGTCTACAAAGCGTATTTTTCATAACAGCAGCATTACTTTTAATCTCATTTATTACAACTGTTTTATTTGTAAAAGAATCTTTTACTCGTGAAGATAAAGAAGTTCTAAGCATTAAGGAGGTATGGAAGGCCATTCCAGAAAAAAACCTTACTATTACAATGTTTGTAACTTTCTTTATATTAACTGTTGCATTATATTCTGTTGAACCTATTGTAACAGTATATGTTAAGCAGTTATCTAATAATAGTAGTCATATTGTGCTTTTAGCTGGATTAACATTTTCAGCTTCAGGTCTTGCAAATATAATTGCTGCACCAAGGCTAGGTAAGCTTTCAGATAAAATAGGAGCTCATAAAATAATATTGGCGTGCCTTATAGGTGCAGGAATAATTTTTATACCACAAGCTTTTGTACAAAACACTTGGCAGTTAATGGGCCTTAGGTTTTTATTAGGTATAGCATCTGCTGGGCTTAATCCATCTGTCAATATCCTATTAAAAAAAATAACCCCAGCGTCTCTTACAGGGAGAGTATTTGGATTTAATATGTCAGCAGCATATTTAGGCGCATTTGGAGGTGCAGTTTTAGGCGGACAGATAGCAGGAACATGGGGGATGAAATATGTATTTTTCATCACAAGTGCATTATTATTTATAAATGCAGTTTGGGTATATTTTAAAGTTTATAAAAAGCTTAGTTTAAATCAATAATTATTATATAAATAAAATGAATGAAAAGGAGAAAAGAAAGATGGAAGATTTAAAATTAAATAAAAAGGAACTTATTAAAGCTGAGACTAGCGCTCTTGTACTTATAGACTTACAAAAAGGAATTGCAGGTGGAGGAATTTCAGGTTCACCTCATTCAATAGAGCAGGTAATTCAAAATGCTAGTAAATTAGTTAAGGAATTTAGTGAGAAGGGTGCATTTATAGTTTTAGTAAGAGTTTCAACTGTAGATGGAAAAGATATGGCTAAACCCAAAACAGATTTGGCTGCTAGTGTAATGAAATATCAAGAAGGCTGGGACGAACTTATACCTGAAATAGCAGGAGCTAAGAATGCTCATATTGTTACAAAGAGGCAATGGGGAGCATTTTATGGTACTGATTTAGATTTACAGTTAAGACGTAGAGGGATTGATACAATTGTGTTAGGAGGGATTTCAACTAACATTGGAGTTGATACTACAGCAAGAGAAGCTTTCCAACATGGCTATAATCAAATTTTCGTAGAAGATGCAATGACAGCGATAAGTAAAGACGAACATGAATATGTTTGTAAATATATATTCCCTAGAATAGGCAAGATTAGAACAAGTGAACAAGTGGTTTCTTTATTAAAATAGATATTAGAAGATAGATTTAGAAGAAAATATAGAACATATAGTTCATCGTATCTTCTTCTTTTTTTTATTATTTAAAAAATATAGGGGAGTATCCTTGGCACTTTAAGATGTTAAATGATATCATTGTGCATAAAGACGTATACAAGAACATACTAAAGCAAGTTCAAGACAATATCATTTAACTCAATAAATTGAGAAGAATTCGTGTTGAATATTGTCGAAAAGATGATAAGATAGAGACATGTCCTTACTCGAAAGCAACAAAAACTTAAAAATGTTTTTTGTTTAAATAAAAATTATAAGGACAAATAAAACATATAGAGGAGAAAAACTAATGAGAAAGAATGGTTTAAGAAGAATAGTAACTACAGTTATTGCAGCTACAACAATAGGGAGTTTCTCATCATTAGGAGTATCTGCAGCAACAATTAATTCAAATGTTAACGATTATAATAATGTAAATATAAAGAATCTTTTAAATACAAACTTATTTATGAATACTTCTAATGGAAATAACGCTAGTAATACAGATGCTGTTTCAAAAAGCAGCACAAACGCAACATCAGTAAATGTACAGGGGCTACCTAATCTGCCGACAAATTATTCAATTAGCATGCAAAATTCCGCTGAGGATAAAATTCTTCAATTAATGAATGAAAAAAGAAAAGAGGCGGGTCTTCAGCCATTAACTATAGATAACACATTAGTGCAAGTTGCACGATATAAAAGTGACGACATGATTCAAAATAATTTCTTTGATCACACAAATCCAGACGGAACAAAGTGGACAAACTGGTTACACACAATAGGCTATACTTATACTACAGCAGGAGAAAATATTGCATATAACACTTCTGACCCGGTTGAATTATTTAATCAATGGTGGAACTCACCAGGTCATAGAGCAAATATGATGAATGAAAAATATACTAAGGTTGGTATAGGTGTAATCTACGGAAATAACAAATACATGGGAACTCAAGAATTCTCAAACTAATTATTTATTAATAAAAATTAAAGAATAATAGCCTTAATTTGAGGCTATTCAAATTAAATATAAATTTAAACCACTACATTTTGTAGTGGTTTATTTTGCTTTTTCACCCAACAAATATATCGCAACAATTTTAATTATGTTTCGTAATATTTCCTATAAAATTGTTAAGGCATATTCAGAAAATCATATATCCTCATTTAGTATGTATAATATGGAGAAGAACTCTTTTGTTGAGATTATCAGAGAAATTTATAACATAACTTGATTAACAAATGTTTAAGTTGTGTTATAAATATCTGTTTTAATTAATAAACACGGATTGATAATTTTTTACCTTATTACCATAAATTTGATCTTAATTTTAAAATATGATATTATATTACTTGCTATTGCATAATTTGTAAGATTAAGGAGATGATTCTATGATTAATAGAGCAGAATTAAAAAGACATGCCAAGGACCAATTAAAGGGTAAATGGGGACTAGCTATTGGATGTATTGTAGTGGTATTTTTAATACAAATTATATTTAATATTATTGGAAAATGTATTGAAGATGAATTAATACCATTTATAATTATAACTATTGTTTCAATGATAGTTAGTTCAGCAATGAGCATAGGGGTGTGTAGATTATCATTAAACTATGCTTATGATGATAAACAGCCAGCATTCTCAAATATTTTTTCGGGATTTAAAGTTATACTTAAAGTAATAGGGTTATTTATATTATTAGGAATAATTATCCTTGTAGGAACACTTTTGTTAATAATTCCAGGTATTATATTTACTTATATGTTTTCACAAGCTTATTTTATTTTAGCTGATGATAATAGTAAATCTATCATTCAATGTTTAAAAGAAAGTGCAGGAATGATGAAGGGATATAAATTTAAATATTTTGTTCTTTTATTAAGTTTTTTAGGATGGGTAATATTAGGATTAATTCCATTAGGAATTGGACTTCTATGGGTAATACCTTATATGAATGTAACAGTAGCTTCATTTTACTTAAAAGTTAAAAATAATTATTACGAAGCTAATATTTCATAATTAAATAATATTTTTGTTAGTAATATTATTAACATGATATTTTAATGGATTAAATAATAAAATAACAAAAAAGCAATAGCAAAAAATAAATGTAAAAAACCTCTGATTTTTTTGGAGGTTTTTTAGTTGAAATTGGTTAGGCTGTTATTACGGCAGCTTGTTAATAACATAAAATAATAGATATATAATATTTAGATTAATAAGGGGTAAAAAATGAATTGGTATTTAGATGTATTAAAGAAATATGCTGTGTTTAATGGACGAGCACGTAGAAAAGAATACTGGATGTTTATCTTATTTAATATTTTGTTTTTTATTTTAGCAGTCATTATAGATAGTGCATTAACAGACATCTATATAGTTTTCACAATTTATTTAGTGGCAATGATAATTCCGACTATATCAGTTATAGTGAGGAGACTACATGACATTGGGAAAAGTGGTTTTTGGTTTTTTGTACGTTTTATTCCAGTAGTAGGAGGAATATGGCTATTGGTATTATTATGTACAGAAGGTCAGTCAGGAGCAAATCAATATGGCGAGGATCCTAAATTAATGATTATGTAAGTGGATTAAGTATATAAATTTCAAATTTTGATTGAAATAAAGGTCATTTATTATCTTAAATATTAAAATAAGTTGTTTTACTAGGATAAAAGAAAAAATAGAAATATTTCTAGGTATGATCTTAGGATTTAAGAGTTTACGTAAAAGTAAGCTCTTATTCTTTAGCCAAATAGATTTACAATGCACATCTATAAATGTTAATTAAAGAATTATGAAAGAGAATGAGGATGAAGTATGAATCCATTACAAAGAAAACAAAAGTCAATAGAAATATTAAAATCGAATAAAGTACCATATATGGAAGGACTTCCGATAATAGAAGATGTAACGGAGATAGAGGTTAGCAGTGCAGAAGAAATTGCTAAACGTGCTATAGCTTGTTTGATTGCAATTCAAGTAGCTTGTGATATTAATAGTGGAGAAAACATTGAAGAATCTAGAGAATTTTTCAAAGGATTTTTAAAAAAGTATGAAGTAAAAAACGAATTAACGGAAGCAGAGAAAAAGATTATATTTGGTACTCCAGAGGAACAAGATGTAATTAATATGGCATGGAAATATGAGGCTTATTGGACGCTAATTTGGGCATTAGGTATTTTGGACGAACTAGATTATCCTTCACAAATATGTGAGTGTGATTTTGCAATTAATGTAATGGCAGATTGTAAAGATTTTAATGAATTTATGAAAAAAGTCAACTTAAGAAGTATAGATCAAATACTTAATGAAGCAGATTTAATTTATAGATATAACTGGGCTTGTGTAGATGCAAGAATACATGGAAAAGATATGCCGGCACAATTAGACTCAGGAGTTGTGTTTGAGCGCCATTGGGGATTAAATTGGCTTATTGGTAAGGGAACGGATAATGATGACTGGGATTGTGTTTCCACAGATACTTAACAAATTAGTATTTGTGCCGAACTTATGGAAGTAAAATATAATTTGGAAGGAATAAAGTAAATAAATTGAGCAATATCATTGAACTTAAAAATAACAGTAATATGAATATACATATGAGTAATGGAACAACTAGTGTGTTTATCACAGTTTTAGGTCTTAGCGGAACTAGGCTTGCAAAAACAGATGATGAAAAAAAGTTATTAGTATGGATATTAGAAAAAGATCAATCAAAATGTGGGATTGGAACTGTTGGATTTGCTATTAGTGAAATGCCTTGGGTGAAAGAAAATTTTGAGAATCAGAAAACATTTATGTTAGAAGTAGTAAAAGGAGTAAAAGAAAAATTAGGGTGGGAAACTTTAGAATATATTCCTAATGAAGAAATTATTTTTCCGTTCATGGATACTTTTTTTAATATGATTAAGGAATTAAAAAAAGAGGATATAGATGAAAATGCAATAGAAGAATGGGAAAAAGCGTGTGAAGATAGTGAACCGCTGTTTAATGGATATCCAGTATGTAAAGAGCACAATGTTTTATTAACGATTTTTGGCTGTCATGTATGCAATGATTGATAAATAAATTGGCAAAAAGTTTATTGTGCTGAATGTTAAAAATAATTATATAGACCTGATGATCTTGAAGAAAAAACTTATACTGAATTTATAAGGAGCTTATTGTGAAAAATAGATTAACCATAAGATATTTAATAATATTTTTAGTATCTTATATTCTCGTAGTGGCAGTGGTTTTGCCAGGCCAGCAAGTAATGAGTAAAAAGTTCAAAAAAGATAGCGATATGCATTTTACAGTAAGGTGTGAACAAGCAACTGGAGTGCCCACATATATAATGGATAAAAAAGAAGATATTGAAGTTTTTGACAAAGTGATTAAAGAAAAATATCCCAATGCAAGTCAATATTAAATTAAACTTATAGGAAATACTCTAGAAAATAAAGGTATTGATTGGCGGGATATAAATAGTGATACTATGGAGATATATGGAGAAATAGTAGGAGTAGAAAGCAAAGATAAAAAGAGTGAATTTGGAGCTAATGTAGCGGCAGGATTAAGAGTATTCGGTAGCTCATCTAAAGAAGAATATGACAAGTATAGAAATGGGCAGATTATGGTATTTAATGTATCGTATATCGATGCAAGAGCATTTACAGGATTAAGTTTGGCAGCGTTTCTGGTGAGTCCTGTTTTTATTATAATTTTTATATACTTAGTCATTAGGTTTTTGTTGGATATAAAAAGCGTAGGGAAACTAATTTAATAAAATAGGACTAAAACTTTTAATAAACATTGATTGGGTGGGATAGTATGGGACTAGATATGTATGTATACTGTATTTCTAAAATGGAATTGAACAATCCAACATTTTTAATTTCAAAAGAAGAACTTGATCAATTAGATAAAGAGACATTTTCTAAAGTGGTGTGCAGTAATAGATGTGAAGAAGGGAAGTACTATCTATTTACAGAAAATCATATGAAGTTACTTTTGAATTTATGTAAAGAAATACTTAATGACAGTAGTAAGGAGTGTGTGTTATTACCTTTAAGCAATTTAGATGATGAAGAGTATTTAATGTGGGCAGAGCACACTTATAATAGTTTAAAAGGGATAATTAAATCAGCAGACTTCAAAAAGCATATTTTTTTATATTGGGCAGGTTGGTAAGTGTTAATATTATCACTTAAAGCCTATAATAACTTCTGTTTTATCTTTGCGCCTATGTATAAAACGATGCTAAATTTGCTTCAAGCTTTAATTTAGTGTTTTCATCGAGATTTTCATAGCTATGCGTAACACAAATGTATTTGATTTCGGCAGATTTGATCATAAGTTTAAATATTGTGTTTAAAACACAATATTTTGCTTATTTTGGTTAGCTATCACATAAAAGTATAATAGTGAATTAAATCGTTTGTAATTCTTGTATTAGAGCAGTTGCAGAAGCCTCTTTACTTTTGTATGTTCCATCCTTAAAAAAACTTCCTTCAAGAAATTTTAGCAAAGATATTAGGTTTAAAAGTTTATATTCAACTGCAGTTTTTTCATCATTATTCAATATGTAGTTTTCTATTTGCTGCGAATAATATCCATCTGTTGATGGTGTACACATTTTAGCAACATTAGATTGCCAATTTAAAACTCCTCCTGTAGTTCTTAAATTTAAATTTTTTTTAATATTTTCAGATGTCTTTTTTTCATTTAAATCACTATAAATTTTAGCCTTTAATATTTGACACGAATAAATTTCATTCCAAATATCCCAGTTACCATTAAAATCCAAATTATCTGTTAAACTAAAAATTATTAGTGCATTATCAAAATCCTTATAAATATACATCCAGGTTCCTAACTTAACAAGCAATTCTAGGTCATTACAGGACTTAAAACTACATCTTTTTATTAATTTATCACATAATCTCAAGATATGTTTGTTATTATATTTATCAATAATATCAATGAAAACATTATTCATTATTATCACTCCCATTATTATAATTTGAATATAGTTGAAACTATTTTTTATACGATTATACTAAAAAGTGACATATATTACAAATATATAATTGTAGTGAAAATGATTTGTGATAATAGCAAAAGTGAGTTTATCTAATGTTAATTTGAGTTGTTGCTATAATTATAGTTAAAATCAAATTGAAAGAAGTTAAGAAAAACGAGGTTTTATATTAATGTATATTTTAAAAGATGTAATTGCAGATGTTCCAATAAATAAAGATTTAGGGGTTGAATTGATACAAGGTTTTATGGATCAAGATGAAAATTTTTTATGTAATTCTTTTGAAAAATTTTTATTTCAAAATTCAATACATTTATATGAATATGGATATTTTAATATAAGTGTTTCTTTTGATCTAACATTCGATTATCAGTATAAGAAAGCAAGTATAAAACAATATCCTAAACAATTTAAAATATTAGATGAATTATCTATAAAATATAATTTGAAAAAAGCATGGTTTAGTGATTATAATTTTTATTTTACTTATTCTGATGAAATCTCTATTTATGTAAATAATAGCCATTCTACATTTGGAATAATAAGGGGTAACGATAAAGCATTGGTAGTCAGGATATATGATGATTTGCTGCCTAAAATAAATGCAAGGCATAAATAAGGAGTTGAAATTATAAATGATTAAGAGAGTTCCAAAAGAGCTAATTGGATTTAGCCCACCTGACTATGAGTTAGAGGGTTTTGAAGTGCTGGAAATGATTAAAGATATGCCTGAAAAGGTTAATCTAACTATAAATAGAGAATTGAATTTAGGTGAAATATATAATGCTAAAATGCGAGCCAAAATACATCCTGAACGAATAGTACCTCCACTTGACGAGGTAGTTACAGAAGTTCTTTATTATGCAGTACAAGAAATTTATAAAATGTTTGAGACTAGGAATAATTGTAAGAAGCATAAGAAAAAAGAATCTATAAAAGTTAACTATTCAATTTTAAAATATAATGTTTTATTATTTATTCACACAGATTACGATATAGGAGAATTTTCTTTTTGCCCTGTAATAGAAAATTGGTTAGAAGGGCCAGTATATTATTTAGGAGTGAATTTCTATTTTACACTATCAGGTCATGAATTGTTAGAAACATATTATATGCGGTAATTTTTTGCACAGAAGCTAGAATTATATGACAGTTGGTAAAGATTATACAATTAAAAAGAATGAATTTACTGATTTACTTCAATCTTGTGATTTATGTGAAACGCCCATTGAAAGTGAAAATGAACAAAAAGAGTGTAATAAATTTGTGATTTAATATTTAATAAGTAAAGGGGAAGTAAGAGAATGAAAATATTATCAAAAGAATATATTTATGAACATGGTATAGATATTGATGATATAGGTTATGATCCACTACTTGCAATTTATGTGATAATGGACACTGACATACCTTATACAGGAATAGGCTACTCAAAATATGATGATGATGAAATGGAGTCATATTCTTTTTATAAAAATGGATATGAGGATGGCGAAGAGGCAAAATTTTATCCAAATGGTAAAATAATGTCATGGAATAATTTTGGAAGTGATAGTAAAAAAGGTGAATCTAGAGAATGGTATGAAAATGGGATCTTAATGCGTATGGGAAAATTTGATGGAAATGTTTGCTTAGAATATAATATATGGGATCAAAATGGGAATTTAATTGAAAAAATGAAAAAACCTACTGGTGACGATATAAGACGAATGAAGAAGATTGTTAAAGAAATTAATCAATAATATTTATTACTGATGCAATATAGTATTAAGGCATAATCAAATAAATAACAAGTCCAGTACCATACTATTTTCATGTGCCTAAAGGAATTTTTTATAAAAGTAAACTTGATATATTTGATAAGTAGAAATATTCAAGGGGTATTTATGACATCTTATTTTGAATATAGAACAATAAGTGAATTGCTGGAAAATGATTACAATTTTCATAGACAACAAAAAAGATTTACATTAGATCAATTATCGAAATATGATGGAGAAAATGGAAAAATAGCTTATGTTTCAATAGAAGGACTTGTATATGACACCAGAAATGATTCAGTTTTTAAGGAAATAAAAGATATAGGAATTATAGCTGGTAAAGATTTGACAGAACAATTTGATTTCTATTATAGAATGAATCACAGTATTAATAAAATACCTAAAATTCGAGTGCTTTATGATAATAATTATATAGGGTGCAAGAATAACAGATGTACATGCAAGCAGGAAAAAGAACAAAACTAAGGGAGGATTTAAATATAATATTCCACTAAATGTACTTGCAGGATTAGATATGGTTCTCCAAGATACAATTAATCAAGTTTTAGAATTGCAAACTAAACTAAGTAACTGTGCTTGAACAGCTATTTGCACAGACTCAGAAATTGACGATGGTGGTGTTGGAGGTTCAATAGGAAGAACTTATAACACTTATGGTATAAGAAGATATAGACTTCATATTGAAAATTAACAATAAATCTTTATGAATATTAATAAATAGTAAAGGATTAATTTTAGAGTAGGAATCTCTTTTGTGAGTATTCTTGCTTTTTGTGTTTAAAAGCAGGAATCATAAATTTAGACGGGAATACGGTGAGATAAGTTGTATTTTATGTTATAATTATCCTTAAAATAGAAGAAAATAATCTAATAATAAAATATGAAAGTCTAGAGAATATATATTTATAACTTGAAATGAGGTGAAGATTAAATGAAGGAAGAATTATTTGATGATAGTATAGTTGGAGAATATGTAGAATGGAAAAATGCAAATCCAGAGAATTTTTCATGGTGGAATTTTGTGAATCTAAAGGCAGATATACAGACAGCATTAGGGTTCGCAAAATTTTTTTATCCAGATGTTATTGAAGTTGAAGGTTGTTTCTTATTAAAGGATAAGTATTCACCAGATATATTTAAAGGTTGGAAAAAGCATTTAAATAATAATAAAACTCAAATAGAAAAAATGATGAATTTATATGAAGTAGGAGATTTTTTTCATATTAATAAAGATGAAGAAGAGAATGAAGAGGTTCAAATAATTGCATTAGGAGATGTTTTGAAGCATTTATGGACATTAAGTTTTAAAGATAGATTTCCAGATAGAAAAATTAATGTGGATGTATTTCAAGAAGATGATGATGTATTGTTTATAACAGTTTATGAATTAATCAATAAAATAAAAATTGCAATTGATGAATGGAATCCATAGGGTTTACTTCCACTTGCTCTAGATGATGAATTTTTATCAGAGACTAAGAAAATAGCAGATAGAATATCAAATAAAAACAAAGTTGATGAAATTGAACAAATCATTTCAGAAGTATTTAGTAAAGCTTTTTGTGACGAAGTCAAGTTTGGTGAAGAAAACTGTATGGAAGTCTCTAAAAAAATTAAAGAGTTAATTAATGTAAGTGATATCTAAAATGAGTATAAATATAAGAAATAATAGAATTTTCATTTACTGGGGGATATTATGGGGTGGGTTATGTATAAAACACATAAAGGTCTTAATACATATGAAAATGAGTCTCTAGCGCCAAAGGATGCTTTTGAGGTTTTGAGATATATAAAAAATAAGTTTGGCAAACGATTAAAATCTGGGAAAGAATTTTGGGACATAGTTACTGATGATATTTATAATGATCTAATAATCGATGGAATAAAAATAAATTTAGGCTTTGATAACTGGAGTGGTGTTTTTATTATGGCATGGGATGAGCGCGGAAATGAATTAGTTAAAGAAATAGCGGAGATGATTCAACGAGATAAATTTCTATTCTGAGTTAATCTGTAATTCATAAACATATAACTGCTCTATAAGTTTATGTAGAAAATTATAAGAACTATTATATAAAATTATCAACAAATTAAATTTTGTGAAAGGAAAATAAGGTGAGCGTAGAGCGAAATTTATATATAAGAATATTGACTAATTTGGATGGTTTTTCAGATATTATTAAAATTCTAATTGATAATGGATTTTGTTTTAATAGTGATAGAACAATAACATCTTTAGAAGAAAATGATGTTGATGATTTTAATTATATAGATTTTAAATCATTTGAAATTGTAAAGAAGATATTAGATAAAAGAGAAGAGAGTGGACAAAGTAATTCAATAATTATGATCAATTATGATATTAATGAAAGATTTATTATAAGAAGTGTAAAACTAGCAAATGATTATTCTAAATATAGAGGGCATTATGAAATGAATTTTGATATTGGACATGGCATAAGAATAAGCGGAGCTGAGAGATATACTGACTTTGGTATTTATTTAAATAAGATAATTCCGATTTTTGTTAAAAATAATATTTATATATGTGAAGTAAAGTGCAGTGATTATGATTGTTAAAAATCATAATTGAGTCGTAGTGATATTAATTAATAAATAATTCATTTAAAAGATTTTATACTAAAACACGAGAAATTTGAGACTACTAAGATAATAAAGATTATAGTAGAATGCTTTCAAAAGGAGTAAAAGAAAAACTAGGATGGGGAAACTTTAGACTATACTCCTAATGAAGAAATTATTTTTTCATTCATGGACACTTTTTCTGATATTATTAAGAAATTAAAAAAAGAAGATATAGATGAAGAAGCAATAGAGGAATGGGAGAAAGCATGTGATGATAATGAACCAATATATAATCATTATCTAGTACGCAAAGAACAGAATGTCCTTTTAACAATTTTGGGCTACTATATATGTAATGAACGATAGTATTTTATTAATTATAGTGAAATATTTAAGGTAACTATAGGAGGGAGATTTAAATGTCTAAAAGGAAAATAGCTGTAGTTAATTCTGATAAATCGTGTATTTTTAGAATAACAATTGAAATTATAAGTTTAGCGTTATGCATGTTATTTTTGATTTACTTGTATATTAAAACGCAAAGTGATTATAAAAGTAGTGGTTTTATAGTGCTATCATCACAAAGTGAGTTAGCTTTCTTTATAGCAATATCCTTCTTTTGCTTTATATTGGTATTTGCGTGCATAGTGGCGCTAAGAGGATTATTACTGAAAAAATGGTATAGTGATAAAAAGCTGGAGTCGTTAATTTTATCAGCTTGTGTTGCTGTATTTCTAATTTGTATTATTATATTTTCATGTGGTTATAGAATAATATTTTCAAAAGATGAAATTATTTATAAGGATTTTAGTTCTAAAACTTATAAGTGGTCTGATGTAACTCAGATTACAACATATGCCACTAGGATGGCAGGGGGGGCTAAATCATCGCCATACTTATATGGAAGTTATAATCTTTATTTTAATGATGGGACTAAAATTAATTTATGGGATAGAGATGAAGGCTTTATAGAACACTATAAAGAAATAGAGAATATAGTAAAAGAGCATAAGATTAATGTTTATAAGTACCCCATAGATCAAGACGCTATAGATTTCATAAAAGGGGAATATGGAAAAGAACAAGAAAAGATTATATTTCAAATAGTAAATAAAGGTTAACAATTTGAAATTATTTATAAGCTATATAAGTAATATGAAAAATTGGGTTGAAGGAGGATAATACCATTTGGAGATAAAAGAATTAAGAGTTGGAAATATAATTATACCAAACAATGTTCTTATGGCACCATTAGCTGGGTATACATGCTACCCTTTTAGAATGCTGTGCAGCGAACTAGGTGCGGGGCTTTGCTATACAGAAATGGTAAACTGTAATGCACTTAAATATAAGGATGAAGCAATGTATAAATTGCTTTTTACAACATCTGATGAAAAGATAAAGGCAGCTCAATTAGTTGGGTCTGATCCAAGGATAATGGAGAAAATGGCTAGAAGTGAATACCTTTCTGAATTCGATATTATAGACATAAATATGGGGTGCCCAGTCCCAAACGTATTTAAAAGTGGGCAAGGAAGTGCACTGCTTGGGGATCTCAAAAGAGCAGCCTCCATTATTAAAGGCTGTAAAAAGAGCGGAAAAGTAATTACGGTTAAAATCCGCACAGGAATAAAGGAAGATACAATGATAGCTGGTGAATTTGCAAAAATGTGTGAGGATTCAGGAGCAGACATGATTGCAGTTCATGGAAGAAGCAGGAATATGATGTATTATGGTACTCCTTATTATAATCAAATTGAGCAGGCAAAGTCAG